>NZ_JADYXM010000002.1:0-526832 GCF_015864305.1 Pseudoalteromonas sp. NZS71_1
TCTGGCTCTTCTTCAAGCTCTGGCTCTTCTTCAAGCTCTGGCTCTTCTTCAAGCTCTGGCTCTTCTTCAAGCTTAGGCTCTTCTTCAAGCTTAGGCTCTTCTTCAAGTTCTGGCTCATCGTAAAGCTCTGGTTCTTCTTCAAGCTCTGGTTCTTCTTCAAGCTCTGGTTCTTCTTCAAGCTCTGGCTCTTCTTCAAGCTCTAGCTTTTCTGCAAGTTCAGGCTCTTCTTCAAGCTCTGGCTCTTCATTTAATGATGAAGCAAGCGACTCAATATCATCAACATTTAATTCTTCTTGAGCATCTGCTAAATCCTCAACTGAGTCTGCTAATGCATTATCAATTTCTGAATCTCTTACATCTGAATTTTTTAGTTCATCATCAATTAGGTTATCTATGTCGTCTAAATCAAAGTCGTCACTTTCCTCAACTAATGATTTATCTGCAGTATCAACCGCTGCCTCATCAATTAAGCTATCTATGTCGTCTAAATCAAAGTCGTCACTTTCCTCAACTAATGAATCATTTGCAGTATCAACCGCTGCCTCATCAATTAAGCTATCTATGTCGTCTAAATCAAAGTCGTCACTTTCCTCAACTAATGAATCATTTGCAGTATCAACTGCTGCCTCATCAATTAGGTTATCTATGTCGTCTAAATCAAAGTCATCACTTTCCTCAACTAATGAATCATTTGCAGTATCAACCGCAGCCTCATCAATTAAGCTATCTATGTCATCTAAATCAAAATCGTCGCTTTCCTCAACTAATGAATCATCTGCAGTGTCAACCGCTGCTTCATCAATTAAGCTATCTATGTCATCTAAATCAAAATCGTCGCTTTCTTCTAGAAGTTCATCTTCGTCGAGTAACTCTGCATCAATTGAGTCATCTGCCACATCACTTTTTGGGTCATTCGCTTCATCAATTAAGCTATCTATATCGTCTAAATCAAAGTCGTCGCTTGTATCAAGTTCAGCTGAAGTGTTATTTGAGGTATCTAATTCTGTTGATGTTTGATCTAATAATTCATCTATATCAAAATTATCATCATCTGCAAGCTCCTCACTTAAAGCCGCCATTTCATCATGAGACTCTAAGCTATCATCCTCTAAAGCTTCGCTTGTTTGCGGTGCATCAAACTCAGGTAGACTATCGTCTTCATCAAACAAGCTATCTAAATCATCATTAGTTAGAATTTCATCATTGTTTATTGAGTCATCAGATAAGTCTAAATCAATATCTTCAGCGTTTTCATCTGAAGGTTGATCAAACCCTTGCTGCATAAAAATATCGAGTTCATCATCGTCATCGGTATTTTCATCATCAAAAACAATGTCATCACTTAGTAGACTTTCAAGCTCATCCTGATCGAGTAAATTCTCACCACCTGAAAAATCATCTAGGCCGTCATCCAAATCATCATCAGGCAACATATCATTTTCAAGATTATCATCAAGTTGAACACTCAAGTCATCTAAAGGGTCGGGTACAATTGGATCGTCATTTAAACTTGGACCTAAATCATCATCGCCAGTGTAAATTGGGGTTTGTGGTAAAAAGTCATCATCGTTTTGTGGCTCTTCTTGATTACTTGCTCGTTTGCGTAAAAACATAACAATTGCAAAAATAATCAGTAGCCCAGGAATAAACATTAATAAACCCAGCACTATCGGATTTGAAAATAATGAGCTTAAATCAAACGATTCTTTTGGTACTATCTCTTGTTTTTTTTGTTGTGCAATAATCTCGTTTTGCTTAACAATTAGTTCTTTTAATTGATTTTGAATTTCACTGTCTTGTCCTAACTGCAAGCGTAAGTTTTCGAGTTCGTTTGAAATACCTGATAATTGTTTTTTAAGATTATTATTCTCAACTAAAATTTCTTCTACATTGCTTACAGAATTTTTAAATTGTTGTTGTAACTCAACCAGCTTAGTACTTTGCTCTGTTTTTATTTCATTTAATTCTTTCTGTATCTCTTTTTTGGCATCGTCTACATCGACTTTACGAGCTTGAGTTACTTTTGTTTGTGCTGAGGTAATTTCGCTTTGCGTAAGTGTGCCATTTTTTTTCTTTTCCCATAATGCATCATCTTGCTCTGAGCGTTGTTTTGCAAGCTGTGTATTTACACCTTTTATTTCGGCTAAAGTAGGGATTTTTAAATAGGCACCATTTTGAATATGATTAAGATTTTGTTCTAAAAATGAGTTGGGGTTTTTGTTATACAAGGCCTGCATAACTTGATAAATACTGACGGAGTTATCTGGGCGCACTTTAGCCGCTATACGCCAAAGTGTGTCTGTTGGTTTAATTGGCCCAATAGATCGCCCTTGCGCACCATAGTCAACGCCTTTAGGCCCCTTTAATTGGGTACTGTCTTGAGAGTAAACTGGCGTTACTATCAATGCAGACGCTAATATAATAAGTGTAACTAAACCGCGCATGCTGATCCTTTAATATTTAAATATTAACAAAACACTTAAAGCTTAAGTGCATAAATATTGTTGATTATTGCTGTTATCAGCCAAATGGCTGACTCGCATTTATTATTACAATCTATTTTTATTGCAAGCTCTATTCCAATTACAAACTATAAACCAGTTAAGGCTTAATATCCATCGCAACACCTTGAAAATAAATGCCTTAAAACATCTTTATAAATATTAATTTATTGAGTGTTATCAATCAGTTTTTATACTTTTAAAAATAAACGGCAAAAAATTGACAAGCTCTATAAACAAAAAGCGGCAAACAAATAATGTTTACCGCTTCTAAAGTGTGTTCAGCGCTATTAACTATTACATGTAATTAGCAATAAGCTCTTCTGCAATTTGAATGCTGTTAGTTGCAGCACCTTTGCGAGTGTTATCACTTACAACCCACATGTTTAATCCATGAGGATGAGAAATATCAGCACGTAATCGGCCTATATAAACAGTATCGTTACCACTAGCGTCAGACACTGCTGTAGGGTAATCACCTTCATCATCAATTAGCTCGACACCAGGCGCGTCTTTTAAAAGTTGCTTAACGTGTTCAAAGTCATAAGGCATGCGCGTTTCAATATTAATTGATTCTGAGTGACCAAAAAACACGGGAACACGTACACATGTAGGATTTACTGCAATAGTGGTATCACCCAAAATTTTATGAGTTTCATTTACCATTTTCATTTCTTCGCGTGTATAGCCATTATCCTCAAAGCTATCAATTTGAGGAATAACGTTAAATGCAATTTGCTTTGGAAATACTTTATTATCCATAGGGCGTGCATTCATCAAGTTAGCTGTTTGCTTTGCAAGTTCATCAACCGCTTCTTTACCTGCGCCCGATACAGCTTGGTAAGTAGATACGTTAATACGGTCTATTCCGTAAGCATCATAAATTGGTTTAAGTGCTAACATCATCTGAATAGTTGAACAGTTAGGGTTAGCAATAATATTACGATTCCTAAAATCAGCTAGGCTTGAAGCATTAACTTCTGGCACCACTAGTGGGATTTCAAAATCATTTCTAAAGTGCGATGTATTATCGATTACAATACAGCCGGCATCAGCAGCAATAGGAGCATATTTTTCAGATACACTACCACCAGCAGAAAACAAACCTATATGCGCTTGGCTAAAATCAAAGCCTTCAACGTCAAGTACTTCAATGGTCTCACCACGAAACTTTATGTCTTCACCTGCGCTGCGGCTGCTCGCAAGTAAAAAAAGCTGATCTACAGGAAACTTACGATCTGCTAGCGTTTCAATGATTTGACGGCCTACTAAACCAGTAGCGCCAAGTACGGCAACGTTATATTTTTGCGACATATTTCTTCCTCTATAAACGACATTAAAACAACATCGTTAGTTAAATAATTATTTAGCTATGCTAAAGCCAAGTTGACTAAGTGCTGCTAGTTGTGGGCTATCACCTTGTAGGAATAAGGTGCTAAATTCTCGCCTTACCGGATAGTTTTTACGTAAACTATCAAAGCCCTCACCTTCTAAATGACGAAGTAAAATTCCGTCATCGCGGCGTACGTCATAAATTAAATGCACCAAACGGGCAATATCTTGCTCGCTTAGGCTTTGCGTAACAGTTGTGTGTGTAATAGCAGGTATTGGTAAAAAATCATCCAACGATTTACTCACCTCTACACCTTTTAGGTCACACAATTTTTGATACAACATTTGTGTACCTCGTGCTTTCCCCTCAAGTGTATGCCCTGCGATATGCACACTGGCATAACGCACATGCTCTAGTAATTCAGTTAGAATATTGGGCTCTTTTTCCCATACATCAAGTACTATATCTAAATCAGCCCCAGCTTCCATTACCTCAAGCAATGCTTGATTATCAATTACGTCGCCTCGGCTTGCATTAATTAGCGTGGTTCCTGGCTTAAGTGCTTGTAATCGCTCTTTATTCATCATGTGCAGCGTTTTGTGCTCGCCACTTTTAATAAGTGGAACATGAAAAGTAACAACATCTGATTGCGCTAATAACTCATCAAGCGCTACATGCTCTTGTAGTAAGCCCTGTTCGTGCTTAATTGGATCGCATAACAGTACGTCGACATTTAATGCTTTTAATTTTTGCGACAAACACGTGCCAATGTTACCCATTCCTACAATACCAATTGTTTGACCACACAATGGGCGCGCATTTTCTTGGCTTAATGCAAATAAACTACTAATTACATATTCAGCTACAGCAACTGCATTACAACCAGGAGCACTGGTAAAAGCAATATTTCTATCATGTAGTAATTGCGTATCAATATGGTCAATGCCAATTGTGGCAGTGCCCACAAAGCTCAGCTTGTTAGCTTGTGCCAATAGTTCATGATTAACATTAGTCACTGAACGAGTAAGGAGTACATCTACATTTATTAATTGTTCAGGCGTTAATTTACGACCATCAAAACGCTCAACCTCACCAAAGTCTGCAAAGTACTGCTCAACTAAAGGCATATTTTGATCGGCAAGAATTTTCATCACTGAGTCCGTTTGGCAATTAAGTGGCGCCATTGTAACGAACAACCAAGCCTTTACACAAACTAAAAAGGCGCATTTTAGCTGATACAAATACTTAAAAGTGGTTATGTTGATTGTTTTAAATCAGCAATTTAAATTAGGGATTTAAATTATGTGGATAATAATTTTACTATTGAATATATAAAGGCCGAATCACAGCATGATTCGGCCTTTATTATGAAAAATAAACGTCAATTACATTGAATTTTATTTACTTGATTTTAGTTTATAGCTCAAAATCTTTTTTGAATTTCAAACCAAATTCACTGCGGTCATTACTGCGCATTACCCCAACAAAACCTGATTGTTGTAGGCGACCAACATCGTAAACTTCGTTTAGAACGTTTTCACCATACAGTGTAACTTCCATATCGCCATATGGATTAGTGTACGAAATATTAAAACCAACTAGTTCACGAGAATCAATGGTCTCACTTTGGTTGTAAACTGATTGACCTTGCATTTCACTGCGATACGAATAATTAGCATTAAACGCAAGTGTTGCGCCACTCTCTAAATCCATAAAGTAAGAAGGTGCAACCATGACAGTCCAGCGTGGCGTCAGTGCTGGTGAATCGCCTTTACCTATGCCTTGTACGCCCTCAGCCACTTCTGTTATTTCAGAATCTAAATAACCAACTGCACTACGAATAGTAAAGTCATCGGTAATAGCAACAGTTGTTTCAAGCTCAATACCTTGCGCTTTAGATTGACCCGCATTTTCTACAATTGTTACAAAGCCACCACCCGCTGTTGGATCTGAAAACGGTAATGCTAAATCGGTGTAATCAGTCACAAATACCGCAAGCATCATAGATACATTTTCGTGTACTTGGCCTTTTAAGCCCATTTCGTAGTTAATCGCTTTTGTTTCGTCAAACGATACAAATTGATCTGGTCCACCAAATGGACGCGGTGGAAAACCACCTGTTTGATAGCCTTTTTGAATCTGGCCATAAACATTCATATTATTGCTAAGCTGATAAGATGCATTTACATCCCACGTAACCGCATCAAAATCTGCACTTACATATTTACGAGTTGGAAATGATGGGAATATAGCATTTGCATCTTTTTCATCTTTTGAATAACGAAGGCCACCACCTACCGTTAAATCGTCAGTTAAATCGTAGCTGGCATTTATATATGCTGCATACGAATTAGTTTCTTGGTTAATTTCAAATTCGCCGTAACCGCCAAATGATTCTGTTTCACCATCATTCAACAAGCCATTAGGTGTATTAAATGGGCTAAATACAAACGGGCCTGAACGTGTAAAGCCATCTTCATTAAAAAAGTAAAGACCAGATACAAAGTCCATATTATCGAATGTTGCATTTAGCTGAACTTCAAATGAGTACTGATCAGCACCGCCCTCCTCTGGAAACTCAGACAAGTTTAAAGGTGATGCATCATCATCTAGGCCACCTTCATACTCAGATGTACGGTAGCTTGAGATAAACTTAGTGGTATAAGTATCGTTAATTGCCCAGTCGGCTGAAAACGATGTGCCCCAACCTGAGTAAGAGGTAGATTCAATACCTGCAACAGTTGTGCCTAAATCATCAGGGTCTGATGGAATTAAATCTTGAGTCAATAATGGGAAGTCGCCATTAAAAACATCATTTGAGTCTAGTGGGTCTGTCAATTCAATTGTATAAGGCGATTGGCCAGATTCGTTATCAACACCATCTAAAGAAAAAGTGAATGCTAAGTCGGTATTTGCTTGCCATTTAAGTGCAACACGACCACTAAATTCTTCTTCTTCACCAATTTCTTTTCCTGGGTTTGCTAAATTAACAGCTTCGCCCACACCATCACGTGTTTTGTACGATGCACTTGCAGACATACTTACATCATCTGTTAGTGAGTTATTAAAATAAACATCACCGGCAATACGTCCACGACTTCCCAGCTTAGCTGTAGTAGTAACAATACCTTCATCACCAGGTTGCTTTGTAATTACATTTACAGCGCCACCTAATGTATTACGACCATATAAAGTACCTTGCGGGCCACGAAGCACTTCAACACGCTCAACATTAGGTAATGATAAGTTAGAACCCATTTGGCGACCTAAGTACACACCATCAAGATACACACCCACACCCGGATCGGTAGTTATTATGTGATCTTGCAAACCTATACCGCGGATAAATACAGACGCATGCGCAGAATTGCCCACGCCATAGCGGGTAATATTCAAGTTTGGAACATATTTACCAATATCTTCTAGGTTACTCATATTGGCTTTATCAATTAGGTTAGCGCCAATTGAAGTGATAGCGGTTGGAGATTCAAACAGGCTCTCTGTACGTTTACGAGCTGTGACTTCTATCTTTTCAAATGCGTCTTGTTTAGCTGTTTTTTTAGTTTCTTCGGCGTTTACAGAGGTAGTGAGTGCAGCAAAAATTGCTAGACTTAACTGTGAGAGGTTACGTAATTTCAAAATATTCTCCAAAGGATACCGTGTGATTTAGTTATGCATTTATACTTAAGAGTATAAATTTCAGGCATAAAAAAAGATGCGTAATGCATCTTTCCTCTGGATGGGTATTATATGACAGAATTGTGAAGGAATGTATAAATTATTTGAATAAATGTATAAAGAATAAAAGCAATTTAGGCATTGTTAGCTTTAGGTGGATTATCATAAATGAAGAACATTAATATCAACCTAACTAAAAAGTTGTTTTAAAACAAAAAACCGCATAAATACAATTTTAAAAAGCACATAAAACGTACTTTACACATGTACTTTAGTGTATAAAAAAAGAGCTACAACACATTCTCCTACCATTGAAATTAACTAAAAATAAGAATATAGTACTAAAATGTAGTCTATGGATAGAATATTATGAATATTGAAAACACAGCTGATAAAAGCCTCAAATGCTTCACAAATCCAAATTACACTTCACTTTTTTGTGTTGCAGCTGACTTCAACGTTTTACTTGTTAATTATCAAGCTTTAAACGTCATTACCAATTATGAACTTATTAATCAATTCATGCTAAAAAATGGTCACCAAGGACTGGTAATTTTTGATGTCCCAAAAGACTGCGATGTACTAGCATTAAAAGAGTGGCCAAATTTAAAAGGATTGTTTTACGAAGGCACTGACGAAGTACTACTTCAACAAGGATTAGAAGCCATTGAACAAGGAAAGTTATGGTTCCCTCGTGCAGTAACCGATGATTGGATGAGGCAAATGCTAGCGAGTGAACAACAAACTACTCTGCAATCAAACAACTTAACCTGCAAGGAAATGAAAGTATTAAACTTATTATTTTCTGGCTTACATTCAAGTGCAATTGCAGACACCCTATTTATCAGTGAGGCTACTGTTCGCGTCCATTTACATAAAGTGTATCAAAAGATTGCTGTGAAAAATAAACAACAAGCATTACTTTGGTGCCAAAAAAACTTAAATAAGATCAATAGTTAAGCGGGCTTACTTGAAACCTTATTGTGTCTACTCGACTCTGACTCTGACTCTGACTCTGACTCTGAATTATTATTTCAACTGAAAGCATAAAGTCAAAGTTGGACCCACTTAAATACCCTATACAACCAGCAACTTTCTTTTCTTAAACAGCACTCTGGAAGTGCCTTTCATGTCGAGTCAATATCAAAAATCCACTTTTTCGAACTTAATACTGCAAATAAAAATTATACTTTTCTCCTTACTATTTATTAATACCTGAAATAATTACAAGGTATTGATATTACTTATTGTATAAAGCAGTGGCCCGGCACCACAAACTTTCAGATCTCCAGCAAATAATGGACCAGGCCCTAGAGTAGTAATTACTGATAACGAAGGCCACCACTTTCAGAATGCTTGACTCTCCATAGGTGAATTACAATTAATCACTAGTTTTATACTCACGAGGTCATCTGAAAATACTGCAAAGTATTATTTTGTGTAATGGAGACGCTAAATAGCGAGATATAACCTATCAAAAGACTTACTTCATCGTAACCGTATGCATTCATTGCAAAGCAGCATAATAAAAACAAGTTAGCTTCTTCATGAGCGCTATTTCCTTTGGACAATCTCGCTAAAAAAAATTTAATCCTATAATAAAACTTCCGTTTAGAAAGTTGCTATTTGCTTATAGCTAACTTTACTTATTAATAATTTCGACTATATATTTACATAAAATATAAACATTTAAACCAAGTAACTTATGTGAAATACATAGAGTTAAGTAATAGCAACTTTATGTAGCAGTAAATACAGCTCTGATGGCTTACAGATAAAATTATAAAAATAAGTTACAGGAGGCATATTTTTGTACCCGAAGACAGGGCTAAACATTTTTAAACACAAACATTCGCACCTGATTAATTTAAAAAACAAAATAATATTGACTAAAAATTAAATAAAAACCTTAAACCATTCTGTTTATTAGATAAATACTCGTTATGCACTTATACTAATAAAGAAATCAACATTTAAATAACAAATAGGAACAACATATGAAAAAGCTATCTGTAGCAGTGGCTGTATGTGCAGTTTTAGCATCTAGCTATGCTAGTGCTGAGGTAAGAATTAATGGTTTTGCATCAATTGTCGGTGGTAAAAGTCTGGATAGTGACAGTACTTTGTACGGCTATGATGACGATATCTCTTTTAAAAATGAGAGTAAATTCGCTTTACAATTATCTGCAGACCTACATGAAAAGCTAACAGCTACGGCTCAAATTATTGCGCGTGGAGAGGATGACTTTGACGCTACATTCGAATGGGCATACGTTACTTATGAATACAGCGATGAACTGCAATTTAGCGCTGGTAAAATGCGTGTTCCTTTTTACAAGTATTCTGATTTCTTGGATGTAGGTTATGCTTATCGATGGGTACGTCCGCCAAAATCAGTATACGGTATCCCATTTTCAACTTATGAAGGAGTTAGTGTAGTTTACAACTCTCAATTGGGTGATTGGGATTCTACGCTTCAAGGCTTTTATGGTGCGTTCGATGGTGATATTGACGTATTTGGAACAGAATTACCTGCTGAATTAAATAATTTAGCCGGTATAAACTGGAGTCTATCATACGACTGGTTCAGTGCGCGAGCTGCATACATTGTAGCCGACACTAGCATTTCATCAGAGGATAGCGGCCTAATTGGTCTCGTAAGTGTATTGTCTGATAGTGGCTTGACTAATACTGCGAATGACCTAATCACTGAAGAAGATAAAACGAGCTTCGTTGGCGTTGGTTTTTCTGTTGATTATGAAAACTTTTTGTTTGATGCCGAATATACGCAATTTGAGGTTGAAGACAGTATACTACCAGAACAGTCACAGTATTACGCATCAGTTGGTTACCGTATTGACAGTGTAATTGTTCATTTTACTTATGAAGACAATGATGACAAACATGACTCATCACGTTTTAATACCATTGAGTCAATACCAACCTTAAATTCAGCTGTAAATGGTGCTCTTGAAGGTCTTCGTGCACAAAGTAACGTATACACAATTGGTGCACGTTATGATTTTCATCCTTCCGCTGCTTTCAAGATCGACTTTAGTCGTTTTGAAGATGACATAACTGATACAGAGACGGATGTTGTAGCTGTCGGTGTAGATCTTGTCTTTTAATTGGAGCTTATGATGAAAAAATTAATTTTAGTAAGTGCACTTTCATTGTGCTCAATTAATGTATTTGCAGAAGTTGCTGTGATTATTAATCCAAGCAATGCTAGCTCTGTAGATGCTGACACAATAAAAAAGATTTATCTGGGAAAAAGTAAGTCATTTAGTAATGGCGATAAAGTTAATCCTATAAATCAAGACGGTACATCTGTAGCTGATGAATTTAACGACAAAGTAGTGGGTAAGTCTAGCAGTCAGTTAAATGCATATTGGTCAAAGCTTGTATTTACAGGTAAAGGTACCCCGCCTGAAAAACTAACAACTGACCAAGCTGTTATTGATTTTGTTGCAGCTAATGGAAATGCAATTGGCTATGTTGATAGTGCTAAAGTGACCGATAAAGTAAAAGTAATTGCGACCTTTTAGCAGTGAAATTGATATAAAAACCACCCAGAGGTTAATACAGATAGGTTGAGAAATATTTAACCAATCGATAAACCGGCCTTCTGGTTCGTTTATGAAGGCTTCTGAATTTATTCAGAGGCCTTTTTTTTGCAACCCACTACAACACTTTCTCTAGCCAATAGCTACGCACCCAATTCAGAAGACTTCTGTCAACTGAGTGTTACGACGTGTGCAATTAATATTATTAACTTAATTCAGACTATGTTTATTGAGAACTCAGGGAGTATCCCTAAATAAATAGAGCAATAGTAAGCTAAAGTAGAGCATCACATATTACTAATAAAGCGGGAGTGGACATATACTAGGTATGTCAAACCAGATATCCAAACAAAAAAGCCAGTCAGCGGTTAACTAACTGGCATCAACCCTAGGGTAGATTTTTATACTGACTCAGTACTAAGCTTTACTCGATTCTAAACTTAGCGGTTGCATCTAATAGGTTATCAGATAGGTAATGTAGGTTTTTGGCTACGTCGCGTACAGCAAGTAGTGAGTCCATAGTATCTTCGAACGATACATGCATATTTGACACATTATCTACTACCATAGCTGCAACGGATGTTTGTTCTTCAGTTGCTGCTGCTATTTGCGAATTCATACCATTAATTTCTAACATTTGCTCTGCGATTTTCTCTATTGAAATACCTGTTTTTTCTGCGGCTGTAGCATTATCTGTTGCCATATCACGTGCTGAAGTCATAGCAGCTACAGATTCATTTGCGGCAGTCGTTAATGATCCCAATAGTTCACGTATTTCATTAGTAGAATGTGCAGTGCGAGAAGCCAGTTCACGAACCTCATCTGCCACTACAGCAAAGCCTCTTCCATGTTCACCTGCTCGTGCAGCTTCAATAGCAGCATTAAGAGCAAGTAAGTTTGTCTGATCTGCAATAGACGTAATTACATTCAAAATCTGCGATACATTTTTTGTATCGTCCGCAAGCTTATTAATAGTCCCTGCAGCTCGATTAATTTCATCACTGAGCGTACGAGAAGCGGTAACTGACATCTGTACTTGTGTACGACTTTGTTCAACTTCTTTCTCGGCCGTTTCAGCTGCGTGAGAAGCGTTAGCTGCAGATTCTGATATATCACCAACACTCTGTTTCATTTCTTCCATAGATTGCTTAACAATTTCAGCATCAGTGGTTTGCTTTGTTGTAGCACGCTCAGCTTGTTCCATACCTTGAACTAGTCGTGTTGAGTTTTCCATTAAAGGCTCACATACAGCAATAACTTCAAGAACTGTTTCTCTTAGTAAGGAAATAAATGCGTTAAAATTAATAGAGACTTGGCCAATTTCGTCTTCTGAGTTAACAGATAGCTGTGTGCTTAAAGAACCATTGCCGCTTGC
The DNA here is from genome assembly GCF_015864305.1 of Pseudoalteromonas sp. NZS71_1. NCBI lineage: Bacteria > Pseudomonadati > Pseudomonadota > Gammaproteobacteria > Alteromonadales > Pseudoalteromonadaceae > Pseudoalteromonas > Pseudoalteromonas sp. NZS71_1. The sequence goes on from NZ_JADYXM010000002.1 coordinate 12,454, forward strand.
TAATAAACTAAGGTTGTTAGCTGCATCACTCGCAGATGAACCTATATTCTTAGCAATCCAAATAGCCATAAACAATAATAAAATTAATGAAATAATGGATACAGCTAACATTAGAGTTAATGCTTCATCAGAGCGCGCTTTAGTGTTGGCAACCAGTTCAAAAAAACGATTATCCGCTTTTTGTTGAGCGCCTTTAAAACTTTCTAAAACAGATCCATATAAACTTGTTTTAAGCTGCGCTTGTTGCTGAATCTTACTAAAATCAGCAGTACCGTTAACCATACCTGTAGCAATACTTGAGGATATTTTTTCATAATCTGACAACTCATTAATAATATCGTTATTAATGTAGGAGTTATTAAGTTGCGTTATTAAGGTAATATTAGACTCTAAAGTTTGATATACCTCGTCTGCTTTAACTATAAGATCTTGCTCACCAAACGTAACCGCTTGGGTATAAAGTTCATCAAGTTTTTCTAAAAGCCCTACGTTTTGCGACGTTATTTTTACAACTTTATACGATGAGTTACTCATTTCATCGAGAGAAACCTTATTATCATTCATAGCTAAATAGTTTATCAATACGATCACTATGAAAGCCACTACCGCAATGCATGTTATTGCATGTATTTTCTTTGTTATGCTTAGGTTTTGAAAAGAGAAGCCTGAAGCCATACTGTGCTACCTTATTTTATTGTCTATATCTATTATCGGCTTGATATCTATAAGTGTGAGCTAAATTTGTAATATTTCTAGTTTTTTCTAACAAATAGAAGAATTATTTAACAATAAACACACATCGCTCATAAAACAATCACAATAAATTACAGATACAAAAAAACCAGTAACATCACTGCTACTGGTTTCTAAATTTGGTGCGGATGGGGGGACTTGAACCCCCATGCCCTAAAGCACCACCCCCTCAAGGTGGCGTGTCTACCAATTCCACCACATCCGCATTTTTTAAGCTTTCGCTCAATTGTTAAACATGTGATTTATTTGAGGACTACAAATCGTTTAACGATAGCTTTACGCTAAATTAGTTTGGTACGTCAGAGCTTTGCTCTTTAGTAGATGTTACTGGAACATCTTCTTCAACAGGAACTACTGTTTCTACTGCTGGAGCTGCTTCTAGGTTTTCCCATTCGTCAGTCTTTTTAATTTGACCAGCAGTTAGGTTTCCTAACACAATGCTTAATACAAAAAATACCGTTGCTAAGCTTGTGGTTGTTTTTGTCATAAAGTTACCTGCACCTGACGAACCAAAAACTGTGCCTGATGCACCAGCGCCAAATGAAGAACCCATATCTGCGCCTTTACCTTGTTGAATTAAAACCATTCCAACTAGAGCCAAAGCCACAACTAAATAAACTACTAATAAAATTTCGTACATCTTATACAGTCCCTTTTGCACTGTTACAGATTGCAGTAAAAGATTCTGCTTTTAGACTTGCGCCGCCAATTAAGCCGCCATCTATATCTGTTTGTGCAAATAATAATTCGCTATTTTTTTCATTAACGCTACCACCATATAAGATGGTAAGCCCTTGTGCTAAATTGCTATCAAGTGATGCAATTTTGTCACGGATAAATTTATGAACAGTTTGTGCCTGCTCTGGCGATGCAGTCTTACCTGTGCCTATGGCCCAAACGGGCTCGTATGCTATCACAGAATCTTTCAGTGCTGCTACACCTAATTTCTCTATTACTGCATCAATTTGTGCAGCAACTACTTGTTCGGTTTGACCGTTTTCTTGCTCACTTTCGCTCTCGCCTACACATAATATTGGTGTTAACCCAACTTGCTGTGCTCTAGCAAACTTTTCAGCGACTGTTGCATTACTTTCGTTATAAATACTGCGGCGTTCAGAATGACCAACGAGTACGTAAGTTGCACCTAAATCTTTTATAAGCTGCGCATCAACTTCACCAGTAAATGCGCCAGGTGTATTTTCAGAAACAGTTTGAGCTCCTGTAGAAACACCGCTAGCTACCATTGCTGGTACAAGTGGGAATGGAGGAAATAAAACAATGTCCATCTCTTGTGATTTTACATCGTTAATAGCGTCAGACATTTGTTTAACTAACTCTAAAGAGCCATTCATTTTCCAGTTGCCTGCGACCATCGCCTTGCGTATTGCCATTATCCACTCCACATTAGAAAGCGGGCGAGATATTAACTTTTCTCGCCCAAAGTTACAAGAGATTATTGTTATTAATCAGTTTGTTTGCTCATAGATTCTACAACAGCTGCAATTTTTTGAGCGCTGTCTATTACAATCTTTTCTTGCTCGGCTTCAACCATAACACGAACCACAGGTTCAGTGCCTGATTTGCGCAGTAAAACACGGCCTTTATCGCCTAAAGCAAGCTCAACTTCTGCTACAGCTGAAAGCACTTCTGGTGCTTTTGTAGGGTCAGTTCCAGCTGTATAACGCACATTAATCATCTTCATTGGATACTTGGTAAAACCAGCACCTAAGTCTTGCAATGTGCGATTTTGTGCAACCATAGCAGCAAGTACTTGTAAGCTTGAAATAATACCATCACCCGTACTAATTAAATCTAGGTTTAGTACATGCCCTGAGCTTTCACCGCCAATTTTCCAGCCTTTTTGCTGTAGTAATTCCATAACATAGCGGTCCCCTACTTTACTGCGAGCAAACTCGATACCTTTTGCTTTTAAAGCGTTTTCAAGGCCCATGTTTGACATAACAGTACCAACTACACCACCACCCAAATTATCATCTTGGGCTGCTTGGCAAGCAATAATATAAACCAGATCATCACCATCAAAAACACGGCCATTATGATCAACCATCATCACGCGGTCACCATCACCATCGTATGCAATACCTACGTCGGCTTTAAGTTCAAGCACTTTACGTTTAAGGGTATCTACGTGAGTAGCGCCACATTCATGGTTGATATTAACGCCGTTAGGCTCACACGCATGTGTTATTACTTCTGCGCCAAGTTCACGCATAACAGAAGGTGCAATATGATAAGTTGCGCCATTTGCGCAATCGACAACAACTTTAAGACCTTCTAAAGACAGGCCTTGCGGGAACTGGCTCTTACAAAACTCTATATAGCGGCCATCCGCACTGACTAAACGCGATGCTTTGCCTAATTTATCTGAAGCAACACATGTCATTTGCTCATCAAGCATCGCTTCAATTTCAAGTTCTACTGCATCATCAAGCTTTAAGCCTTGACCATTGAAAAACTTAATACCGTTATCGTAATACGGATTATGTGAGGCACTAATTACAATACCTGCTTCAGCACGAAATGTTTGCGCTAAATAAGCAACGGCCGGTGTAGGCATAGGACCCAATAATACAACATCAATACCAGCAGCAATTAAACCAGCCTCAAGTGCGGTTTCAAGCATATAGCCCGAAATACGCGTATCTTTACCAATAATTACTTTTTTAGTACCACTTTGCGATAATACACGCCCAGCAGCCCAGCCTAGCTTCATTGCAAATTCAGGGTTTATTGGAGCAGCGCCTACAAGTCCACGCACGCCATCGGTGCCAAAATATTTTCTTTCTTTCATTGTGAAATTCCTTGTTCGCAGGCTTGATATACACCAAGTACATCTGCGGTTTCTTTTACGTCATGTACACGAATAATTTTTGCGCCATTTTGCGCTGCGATTAACGCACCCGCTAAGCTGCCCGCTAACCGTTCATTTGTATTTCTGTTTAATAAATTACCTATCATCGATTTACGAGATAATCCGGCCAATAATGGCAAACCTAATTTATTAAAATCATCAAACCCAGCCAATATTTGATAATTATGGCTAAGCGTTTTTCCAAATCCAAAACCTGGGTCTAGAATAAGTCGTTCAAACTTAATCCCAGCTGTTTCACATGCTTTAATACGTTCACTAAAAAACATACTTATATCAGCAAACAAATTATCGTAATGAGGTGACGATTGCATGCTCCGGGGCTGCCCTTGCATATGCATTAAACAAATTGCTACATCTTCATACTGCGCAACCGTTTCTAAGGCGTCTATTTCTTGTAAAGCTCTAACATCATTGACTATATCTGCCCCTGCAAGTATTGCTTGTACCATTACCTGTGCTTTACTGGTATCAATTGAAATAACGCAATCACTGTGCTGACGTATCGCTTTAATAGCGGGGATTACTCGAGCAAGTTCATCTTCTAAGCTAACATCAGGCGCGCCTGGGCGAGTAGATTCTCCCCCTATATCTAAAATTGTCGCACCGTCATCTAATAATTGCATTGCGCGTTTTAGCGCTATTTTGGGATCTAAAAACTGCCCACCATCAGAAAATGAATCCGGCGTTACATTTAATATTCCCATAATAACGGGCTTTTCAAGATTAAGCGTACGCCCTCTCGGAAGCTTTAATATGTTAGTCATTGCCAACCTTTATTCTTTTTCTAAATAGCTGATACAAAAAAGCCCCGAAGTTCGGGGCTTTCATTACTATTTTAACGATTATTCAGCTTTATCATCAAGGTTTGTTTCATCTTTTTTTGATGAATCATCAGTCTTTTGACTTTCATCAGCAACTGGTTCTTGAGGTTCTTCCGCTTTTACCGGTTTAGCTTCATGACGGTCATGTGCATCACGCGGTTCACGTACTGGTTGGCGTGCCATTAAATCATCAATTTGCTTTGCATCAATAGTTTCGTATTTCATTAACGCATCTTTCATTGAGTGAAGAATATCAATATTTTCTTTTAATATTTCTTCTGCTCTTTGATAGTTACGATCTGAAAGTAATCGAACCTCTGCATCAATTACTTTTGCCGTGTCGTCCGACATGCTAGATGAACGACTACCGCCACCACCCATATACATTTCGTTCTGATCTTCAGCGTAAAGTAACGGACCTAGTTTTTCACTTAAACCCCAATGTGTAACCATTTTACGCGCTATATCTGTAGCTCGTTCAATGTCATTACTTGCACCCGTTGTTACTTTATCTGCGCCGTAAATAAGCGCTTCAGCAATACGGCCACCATAAAGGCTAGAAATCATTGATTCTAAAAGCTCTTTTGAATGGCTAACACGATCTTGCTCAGGCAAGTACATTGTTACACCCAGCGCACGGCCACGTGGAATAATAGATACTTTATAAACTGGATCATGTTCTGGCACCATACGACCAACAATTGCATGGCCAGCTTCATGATACGCTGTCATTGCTTTTTCTTGCTCGCTCATCACCATGGTCTTGCGCTCTGCGCCCATCATGATTTTATCTTTAGCAGCGTCAAATTCAGCCATACTTACAACACGTTTATTACCACGCGCTGCATAAAGTGCAGCTTCGTTTACTAAGTTTGCTAAATCCGCGCCAGAGAAACCTGGAGTACCACGTGCTATAAGAGCAGCTTCTACGTTATCGCCTAATGGCACTTTACGCATGTGTACTTTAAGTATTTGCTCACGACCACGAATATCAGGTAAACCGACTTCAACTTGACGGTCAAAACGACCTGGACGAAGTAATGCAGGGTCTAATACATCTGGTCGGTTAGTTGCTGCGATAACGATAATACCTTCGTTACCACCAAAACCATCCATTTCTACTAGCATTTGGTTAAGTGTTTGCTCACGTTCATCGTTACCGCCGCCCATACCAGCACCACGTTTACGACCAACAGCGTCAATCTCATCTATAAAGATAATACAAGGCGCCGCTTTTTTAGCTTGCTCAAACATGTCACGTACACGTGACGCACCAACACCCACAAACATTTCAACAAAATCTGAACCAGAAATTGTAAAAAATGGCACTTTAGCTTCACCAGCAACAGCCTTCGCAAGTAACGTTTTACCGGTACCTGGAGGACCAACCATTAGTACACCTTTAGGAATACTACCGCCAAGTTTTTGAAACTTAGAAGGATCTCGTAAAAAGTCTACCAGCTCAGTAACATCTTCTTTCGCTTCATCACAACCTGCAACATCAGCAAACGTTGTTTTAATTTGATCTTCACTCATTAAGCGAGCTTTACTCTTACCAAATGACATAGCGCCTTTACCGCCGCCGCCTTGCATTTGACGCATGAAGAATATCCATACACCTATAAGCAGTATCATCGGGAACCAAGAAATAAATATACTTGCTAAGAATGATTGTTCTTCAGGTTGTACACCCTTCACATTTACATCATTTTTAAGTAAATCATTTATTAAGTCTTCATCGTACATTGGCATCGTTGTTTGAAAACGCTCACCACTGCTCTTAGTACCAGTAATATTTCCTGTACCGCGGTCGATAACAACTTCTTGTAAAGAGCCACTGCGGACATCTTTTACAAATTGAGTGTAACTTGTTTGACGATCAACTTGCTCGCCGCCATTAAAGCTCTGAAAGACTGACATCAGCACAACTGCAATCACCAGCCATAGTATTAAATTTTTCGCCATATCGCTCAAGGGGTTAACCTCTTGTATCCAATTAATTTAAATTCAACTAAACGCCAAGCAACTGTACTACAGTTTGTATCCAGTCGCTACTATATATACTTCCCGAGAACGGGCACGTGAGGCATCAGGTTTGCGTATTTTCACTGCTTTAAAACTATTACGTACATCTTGCAAGTATTGATCAAAGCCTTCTCCTTGGAAAACTTTAACAATAAATGCGCCATTTTTCTTTAGTACTTGACTACACATATCCAGCGCAAGTTCTACCAAATACATACTACCCGCTTGATCTACTGAGTTATTGCCACTCATATTTGGTGCCATGTCAGAGAGTACCACATCAACATTTTTACCATCAATACGTTTTAACAACGCATTTAATACAGCCTCCTCACGAAAGTCACCTTGTAAGAAGTCAACACCCGCAAGTGAATCCATCGGTAATATATCACACGCGATCACTTGGCCTTTGTCACCTACTTTTTCAGCCAAATATTGAGACCAACTTCCTGGAGCTGCCCCTAAATCAACAACTGTCATACCTGGACGAAGTATTTTATCTCTATTTTGTACTTCATCTAATTTAAAAACCGCTCGGGAACGCCAGCCTTTTTTTTGCGCTTCTTGAACATATTTATCATCAAAATGTTCTTTCAGCCATCGCTGTGAACTGGCTGACTGTTTTTTATTTGTCATAAATTAACACGCAACTAATTAGTAATATTCTCTAGATGGCGTTAGAATACCCTTAATTCAAGCCATATTCAGCAAAATTTGTATAAACATGACATTATCAAACAAACAAAAGCAATTTTTAAAAGGTCAGGCACATAGCCTTAAGCCTGTAGTTTTACTAGGTTCTAACGGTTTAACCGAAGGCGTAGTAGTAGAAATTCAAAGTGCATTAGAAATTCACGAATTAATCAAAGTTAAAGTTCCAACTGACGATCGTGAAACAAAAGCACTAATTTTTGAAGCAATCGTACGTGAAACTGGTGCGACTAAGCTACAAACGATAGGTCACACTATTGTGCTTTATCGTCAAAGCGTTGAGAAAAAAATACATTTACCGCGTAACTAATTATTCCTGTTAAAGGATTTAGTGCGTTTAAATTAAAAAAACCAGCTTAATGCTGGTTTTTTATTATTTAACGTTTTAAATCAAAAACTCATTTTATGATGGGTTACATCATATTCACTACCATTACTACTGGGCTTCTTATTCAATATAAAGTACTGAGTAAATTGTGTTTCACTCATTGCTGGCACTTTTTCATTCGAAAGTAGCTCGGCTAGTTGCGGTGTTGTATTACTGTGCCCAATAACAACAACTACACCTTTTAGTTTTAGTAACTCATTTTTTAAATCACTTAGCTCACCTGCGTTATACACATTTACGTCGGTATTAAAATATGCCTGCAAAGGGGCCGCTGTTTGTAACGTGCGTTTATAGTTGCTGCTGAAAATATGTATATTTTGATACTCTTTGAAAAAAGTAACTAAATTATTTGCACGTGCCTTTCCCACCTCTGAGAGCGCTGGATTTTTACCCGTTAACTTTTCGCTATGACGAAACAAATATATCTCATCAGGTGCTGCAAACACTAAACTACAATTGAATGACATGACTAAAAAAGTGATTGCTAATATTATTTTATTATTCATATTTTTTTACCTCGTTTGTATTCTAATAGCCTGTCGATAAATTCAGTCGTTAGCTCATTGATTACGCCGGTTTCAGCATTAACTATTAAGCTAAAACCAATATTTAAGTGAGGAAATACAACCACATCACTTCTATAACCTTGCACCCAGCCACTATGATAGTAAAGTGTTTCATCAGCATAGTTATAAACGCGCCAACCTAACCCATAATAAGCTTCATTAAGGTGTTTTTTCCACACCCTGCGATGCATTTCTTTTTTTGTATGTGTATAAGGGCGTGTTTGTTTTGCTAGAGTATCCAATGACAAAACATCAGGATATTGGCCCAGCTGCGCTCTTAACCAAATAGCCATATCACTTGCGCTAGCGTTCACACCAGCTGCAGGTCCCACTTTATAATAATTTTTTTTAAGCTTAGCGCTATACCAGCGCTTTTTACCCCGCACATGAGGTAGAGCATAATTATTGTCATGCACCATTTGTTCAAAACCTAAGCTCGCATCACCCATTTTTAATTGCTCAAAAATAGCTTCTCGTAACCACTGTCCGTAACTTTTATCGGTGCTTTGTAATATCACATCGCCTATAAGACTAAACATAACGTTTTGATAGCCATAACATTCACCGGGTTTGCAAATTGGTTTGACGCTAAGCAGCTTTTCAACAATACCTGGGTAATCCATACGAGATTCAATTAAATTGTCGTATGCATTAGGAACTAATCCACTTGAATGGCTTAAAAGATGAAACACCTTTAAATCATCTTGATAAACAGTCCCTTTAAAATCAGTTATGTATTCGCTAACAGGCTTATCTAATTCCAGTAGGCCGTTAGCAGCCAATTTAGCTGATAACGAGCCTGCAAATGTCTTCGAAACAGACGCGAGTCTAAACCGAGTATGCTTATTAACTTTTTGTCCATTTCGTGATTTAGTTACGCCCATGGTGTGGATGTAGTCTGAATTGTTTATATTTACAATCGAAAGCGCTGCACCGGGTATACCTTTACTTTTTAATTTTTTTTGTGCGTAACGGCCGTACTTTTTTACAAATGCATCCCAATCAGGATCCGCTTTTGCTGCAAAACCCACAGAACTAAACAGCAAACACAAAGCAGATAGGCAATACGATAAAGAGTTGAGATACTTCATTTTTTATAAAATTTATCTTTTTAACTACATCTGCGCAGATAATATCATGAAGTTTTGTTTGTACTAACGTACAATACGACGATTATTTGGTTTTAAGCGAGTGTTTAGTACTTATGCGTTTTTTAGTTGTGTCACTTTTTATTTTATTATCAACTGGTTGTGCTATTACAAAGCAACCGGCCGAACCACTGGCTATGCCATTAAAGCCAACATTAAAAAGTCAGACCTATCAACTTGAGTACACTACAGAGCACTCATCTCCAAAAGTTAAATCGGTTCAACTTCCTGCACATAAAGTAGTTAGAAACCAAACAGTAAAAATCATTACCGATAAGGCAAGCGTAACCGATAAACTTCTATCGCAAATTAGCCAAGCACTGAACGATAAACAACTAAAAGTAACAACTAAAAATAACAGTGACTACACACTGACTATTCAGCAACTCGATTTAACTTTCACAGACGATACTAAGTACGCAATAAAGCAACCAGAGAAGCCATTTACTTTATATTCAAATGTTGCCCAGCAATACCCAACACAGCAGTGCGCTGCAATATTTGCACAAGTTAGTATGCGTCTCACGCACAAGTCATCGGGTGATGTTGTTTGGTTTGCTAAATCTTCAATCGACAGCGCAAGTTTTCATCGTGAACCACTAATTTACAATTTCACTGAAGAGCAAAAAATCACAAATGAGCTTGAGGTTGTCGCTTTTATTCATCAGCAAAACACTGACGAGGCCCGTATTGAAAGACTTGGCAAGGATATTCAAATCCCTCAGTACAAAACGTTGTCAAAACTATCTAGCCTTACCAAACTTAGCGGTCCATGTAACAGAACAGAAGTAAGTGCATTAACACCTATGATGCAGTTTTACTTGAGTAGTATATTAATCGATAAAATTAAAGTTCAGTAAATTAGGGTCTGTTGATCTTTACGGATTAAAATTTGTTCAAACTAGGGGCTATTTAATCGCGGCGCGAGATTTGTAACCTAGTGGGCTAAGTCAAAACCGAGCAACAAAGAGTAAATAGCCCCTAGGAAGAACCCTTTGGGCAGCGCCTGTTTGGCATTAATGCTACGTTATCGCCCATTTATGGGGAATACCACACTGCATAGGCTCTGCCTTACCTAAATACCAAACAGACTGCTGCAAATTTAACCTTGAAAGATCAACAGACCTAACACTTACTACATTTTTTTACAGATTAAAGGAACGAATTAACAATATACTACGCTTAATAACAAATAATAATTAGGCCCTAAGGGATGAGAAACGCTTTGCTTAACCATACTTTACTGAGCATAACACTGCTTTTTTGCTGCATTTTTAGCACGTCGAGTATGGCAAGTAACCGCTATTATGCAGATAATACGTTAGAGCCAACCCAAGGCTTTGCGTGGGATTGGAGTGCTGGTGCGGGCTTTTATATTGAAGATTCTTACCTTGTCGGCATTGAGTCTTACGATAAAGGCGTTGAGCTCGACTTAAGTCTTGCTGTTTCCTACGATAAATTTTACCTTGATTTCGATCACAATCAACTCAGTGGCGGCCTTGTAATAGGCTACAGTCTTATAGATAAATTTGATTGGGGCCTAGATATATTAGGCACAAATACTCAAGCTGGATTTGACGAAAAAGGCCTCGGATTTTATAGCCATGGTGTTATAAAAGAACTCCAAGGTATAAAAAAACGTAATTACGACTTTGACGTCGGCCTTCGACTTTCTCGTCGATTTGAAAATTCTCAATTCTCTTTTGAATACCTTCATGATGTATCTGGCGCGCACAATGGCTGGGTTATAAATAGCTTTTTTAGTCACATTTTGCCGTGGCGAAACTGGGAGTTTAGATCTGGTGTTGGTTTAAGCGCCTACTCTGCTGACTTTACCAATTATTACTTTGGCATTGATAGCGATGAAGCCACCAGCCTTCGCCCGATTTATAGCAGCAATGCCAGTACTAGTATTATTTTTGAGTTCCATGCTGAGTACCCAATAAGCCAAGATTGGGTGTTTTTATCCGGCTGGCTTACCACATGGTTTTCAAAAGAGATTGACGACAGTCCAATTATTTCCCAAGGATATCAACACAAAGCCAAGGTAGGCCTACGTTATGTATTTTAGATGGATCTGTGTATTACTGATCTTCCCCAGTACTTTTACTGTTAAAGCTCAGGAACCTCCTGAAGCACTCATAGCAGTTCCCGATACCTGCGTTGCATTGCGCGAAGGGCGAAATTGCTATGCTGACGTTACGCTAACGTGGGAGCAACCTATCATTGGTAATTACTGCCTACGTGACGCCACCTCAAAGTACATAATGCAATGTTGGCTCAAGCAACAGAGCGGTACCTTTAATTATGCATTTGATTCACAGCAAAGTATTTCATTTGAACTATTTGACAGCAATACCTCTAAAATAATTAGTATTGCCGAAGTAAAGCTTCAATGGGTATATCAAAACAGGCAAAAAAAGCGCCGCTGGCGACTATTTTAATACCAATCGCATTAAGGATATTTTCATGGATAACTATGGCACTATTTTACTCGTTGAAGACGATGTATCACTTGCTCAATGGGTTGCTGAATATTTAACAGAGCAAGGCTACACAACGCATGTTTGTCACAGAGGTGACGAAGTAATTAGCCAAGTCAAAACGTTAAATCCAAATATCGTGCTCCTTGATATTATGCTTCCAGGGCAAGATGGTATAAGCGTGTGTAGAGAACTTCGTAGTTTTTATAATTCGCCCATTATAATGCTCACCGCACGCGATGAAGAAATGGATGAGGTCATTGGTCTAGAAGTAGGTGCAAGCGACTACATAATGAAACCTGTACGCCCTCGTGCATTGCTAGCGCGTATAAAAGCAGCCCTTCGCCAAAATAATGAGCCAAATACTCCACACGTTAACGAGAGTGTTATTAATGTTGGTGCGCTTAGTATTGATACCGAATCTAGAAATGTAAAACTCAACGAGCAAGACGTAAACATATCAAGTGCTGAGTATTTACTGCTTCATTACCTTGCGAGCAATGCAGGCCAAGTGGTCTCGCGTGACGCTGTATTTAAAGCAACCAAAGGCAGAGAATACGATGGGCTTGATAGAAGTGTTGATGTACTTATTTCTGCACTTCGTAAAAAGTTTAATGATGATCCACAAAACCCTGAAAAAATTAAAACTATTTGGGGCCGTGGATATTTACTTGTTTCTACTGCGTGGTGATAAAGTGATGAATAAATAAATGAAAAAGTTTTATATATCGCTTCTAGGCAGTGCACTTTTATCTATTGTGGTATTGGGCTGGCTTATTGATGCTTTTAGTCAACAAGCGCATACCCCACAGGATGAATTTAGTCAGCAAAGTAAAATGATCATGGGTTTTAGCAAGCAGTTAGCTAACATACCCACATCTGAGCGCAGCGATTATGTAAAACAACTGGCGCTAGAGTTTGATGTTTTAATTGATTACAAACCTAATGAATCACTTGCTTTACCGCCTTCTTTATTATTACAAATGCACACGCCGGGTGGGCTGATTTTAGAAGATCAGCAAGGCTTTTATATGCTTTATAGCAGCGCTGTTTTAAATCCTTTTCACTTATCAATGCGTTTAGATAAAATTTTTGATAGCGAGCAACATAACGACATTATATTAACCTTACTCTTTTACGCAGGCCTATGTGTATTTATGGGGTTTATTATTGCGCCCTTGGCTAAACGATTAACCGTGTTAAATGAAGCCGCTAAAAAGTTTGCCTCTGGTAATGTTCAAGCCCGAATAAAAGTATCGCATTTTACTTACATAAAAGACGTAGAGCTTACCTTTAACCGCATGGCCAGCCAAATAGAGAAACTTGTCGCTGAAAATAAACTAATGGCTTCAAGTTTATCTCATGATATACGCACCCCTATCGCGTGCCTGCGATTTGGTTTAGATGCGGCATTAGATAGCCATGATGAGCAAAAAGTAAAACAGTATTTAACCCGTATGGAAAATGATTTAGACCATATGGAATCGATGCTTAGTAGCTATTTAGCTTTTGCTACTTTAGAGCAAAATGCTAATAAGCTGACCTATTCATCAACAAACATTAAGTCCTACCTTGAAGATATTTTAGTGCAGCTTGCACCAAAACTTGAAATGCAAATGCTTAACGTACAACTCAATAGTACAGATAAAATAATAAATGCAGATCTTCACTGGCTGGCTCGTGCAATTACTAACTTATTAACTAACGCATGTGATTTTGCAAACCAACATATTTACCTCAGTGCAAGGTTACACGAGCAACAGCTTATAATAACGGTAGAAGATGACGGTCCGGGTATCGCTCGAGAAAATTTTAGTAATGTATTTAGCCCATTTTTTAGGGAAGAAGATCACCGTAACAGAGCTGATAAAAGTTACGGCCTTGGTCTAGCTATTGTTGAAAAAGTAGCCGGCTGGCATCATGGCAGTGTTAAAGTAAGTAAAAGTACCCAGCTAGGTGGTGCGTGTTTTACTCTCACTATTGCACAGCATCATAATTCGTAAAGCAATAGTTACAGACTGTAATTAACAATTATTAAACAAAATCAACTCGTTATTTTAAACGACTCGATAACAACAATTAAAATCGATGGTTATAACACACACTTTACTTATTAAATTGTGCTAGATCAGCAAATAAGCACTTTTTATTTTTTAACATTTCCAGTAGATTGTCACCGCCGTCACACAATAGAGAAGTACAATAATATGAGCGCAGTTAGAGGCGAGTTCAGCTCTCGCTTTGGTTTTATTATGGCCGCCGCGGGTTCTGCCGTTGGTTTGGGCAATATTTGGGGATTCCCTACACAAACAGCAAGTAATGGCGGTGCTGCATTTTTAGTCGCATATTTAGTGCTTGCGTTCTTTTTAGCCTACCCCGCTTTAATGGCTGAACTTATGATTGGTCGTCATGGCCAAGCAAACGCGGTTTCATCACTTCAAAAAATATCTAATAAGCCATGGCAAAAACACTTTGCTTTTATTGTTGGTTTTGGCGGTATTTTATGTGCTGGCTTTATATTAAGTTTTTACGCCATTGTTGCTGGTTGGATGCTCAGCGCTACAGCTGAACCCATAGCTACTCTTGTCGGTGCCGACACAGCATCGACATGGCTAAGTGAGCAATCACTTACCCGAAACATTATATTCACTCTCGTCTTTATCGTACTAACTGTCGCTATTATCAGTAGAGGCGTTGAGAACGGTATTGAAAAATGGTCAAAACGTTTAATGCCCGCTCTTTTGGGGATTTTATTTGCACTTATTGCTTATGTAATGACCCAAGATGGCGCAATGGAGGGTTTAAAGGCTTACTTAGTTCCTGATTTTTCGTCTATTTTTGACGCAAAACTATTAGTTAGCGCACTAGGACAAGCTTTTTTCTCTTTATCGCTAGGTACGAGCGTAATGATTATTTACGGCTCGTACATTAGCAAAAAAGAAAATCTTGTTTCTTTAGGTGCCTATGTAACCCTTATTGATGTATTTATAGCCTTTGTAGCGGGTTTACTGATTATTCCGGCTATGTATGTAGCGCAAGCTCAAGGCGTTGAAATATTCTCGGCCTCAACAGGTAAATTACTCTCTGAAGATACGTTAGTGTTTCAAGTACTCCCTGCTTTATTTGATGGAATGGGCGAAGTTGGCTTATTTGTGGGCTTTTCATTTTTTGCGTTAATGAGTATTGCCGCTTTAACGTCATCTATTTCAATGTTAGAGGCGCCAGTATCATACACTGTAGAACGCTTTGGGATGAAACGCGTTCAGGCAACCTGGTTGATTGGAGCTTTAATTGCTATCGTTAGCATTATAATTGTGTGTAACCTTAGCAGCTTATTTGGCTTAGTGATTACTTTAACTACAAAAGTAGCTCAACCTTTGCTTGGCCTGATGTGTTGTATATTTGTAGGCTGGATTTGGTACAGAGGCTCATTACTTAAAGCAATTAAAGAAGGTAATCCTGAGGTCCATAACACATTGTTTTGGAAAATATGGCCTTGGTATACCAAGTTTGTGTGTCCACTTGCTATTGGTATGGTGTTTTTACACTCACTCTTGAGCTAAATAATACCTTAACCTTAAAATAGTCTTAAATTAAAATAGCCCACATTAGTGGGCTTTTTTATAGCTGCTTAAATTGGATTTATTTAGCGAGTTTTAAAATCATATCTTGATGAGGTATACCGTCTTCTAAATATTCACTTTTATAATCCTCAAAGCCAAAAGAGCGGTAAAAATCAAGCAAGTAAGTTTGTGCACCTATATAAATATCTCGCTCAGGCCACCGCTCTTTACAGCAGTCTATAGCTTTACTTACAAGTAAAGTGGCGTCGCCTTTGCCACGCGCGCTTTTACTTACCAGCACGCGTCCTATTGCGCTGTATTGCTCATTTTTTTCATAGCATCGCGCATAAGTGTGTAGCCGCCCATTGTCTAATGTATATAAATGCTGTGTATTTAAATCAATATCTACATCATCAAGTTCAGGGTAAGGACATTTTTGCTCTACAACAAACACATCAACCCGCCCACGCATAATAGTAAAAAGAGTCTGTGTATCAAAAGCGTCAAACTGCTCACATTTAAACTGCATATTAAATCCTATAAGCAAAAAACCCAGCTTAGGCTGGGTTTATTAAAATCACTCGCTAGCTTAGTTAGCTTATACTAAGTAAATAAGCGCTCTAGCTGATCACACAACTGCGATAAATTCACATGATCGTGCTCTATGGTCAAATCTACATAACCATCGCCTTTAAAGGCTCTGTCTAGCTCTATAAGCACATGTGTTTTATGTGCCTCTGGTACAAACGATAATTCAATCTCCTGAATGCCAAATAAGCTGCGGCTATTAGGTTTATACTCAAGTTCTTGGTAACACCCAGATAATGACTGAAAAGTTGAAGCCCGTAAGTGGCCTTTTTCTACGTCAGCTTTCATTAAACTAAAACCTAACTTTTCCATCGCTTGCATACACGTTTTAACCGCTTCATTAGGGTAAATGTGTAAATGATCTTTATCTGTTGGGTCAAGTGCTAAGTCTATATCTAGGCCTGTTTCTAGCCATACATGTGATTGATTATAACCTGCATTAATTTCTGTAATAGGTGTTTCAGAATGAAGACGTGCTTCAAAAGGGATGTTTTTAACTTCGCCTGGCTCAATTGTACCAATATCTGTAATTCGCCATTGCTCAATTACATGATTAGTAAAATAATCACCATCATCACCCGCAACTTTAACACGAGTCATTAATAATAAATCTAAGCCTGCGATATCTTGGCTAACATCCCCTGCTGTGATAACTATTTGTGCGTTAAAAAGTTGACCTGGTTGTAGGTGTTCAGTTTCTAAAATAGTGTCTACTTTTGCAGCACCAATACCTACCGACGCTAAAATCTTTTTAAACATATCTCTCTCCTTAAGCTGAGCTGCTCTATTATTTGCTCTGGCTTAAACTTCTTCGTTATCGCATCTTAACCATATTTAAAAGCTAATGTCAGTGAAAAAATGTTATTTACATACTATTTACGATTAAATAAGTGTTTAATGCGCATTTTTCATACGCAGCAAGGCAAGTAATTGATTAGACGCGTTCATTTTTAGGTCTATTATATTTTCAATGGCATAAATTTTTCGTTACACTGCAACACCAAATGAAGTGATATTAAGAATTATGGAACTAATCTATTTTGCTGCCGCGTTTGTTTGTGGTTTTGCCGTTTATCAATTAAAACTACCTCCTCTTATTGGATTTTTATTAGCAGGCTTTGCTTTAAATTTATCGGGATATAAAAGTACAGAGTTGCTCGATACAATTGCAGCACTTGGCGTAACCCTTCTTCTTTTTAGTATTGGCTTGAAACTTAAAGTTAACAGTTTAATTAAACCTCAAGTTTGGGCGCCTGCAACATTGCATATCATTTTTAGCAGTGCGTTATTTAGTGGTTTTATGCTGTTACTTGGCGTATTCGCTATTCCACTATTTGTTGATTTAAGTTGGCAAAGTGCTTTATTGGTTGGATTTGCACTGAGTTTTTCGAGCACTGTATTTGCAGTAAAAGTACTTGAAGAGCGCGGAGAAATGGCAAGCTTACACGGTAAAATAGCCATTGGTATATTGGTAATGCAAGATATCTTTGCTGTTATCTTTTTAGCTATTAGCACCGGTAAAGTCCCAAATTTATGGGCAATTGCACTAATAATTGCTTTGCCTTTATTACGACCTGTAATGTATGGCGTATTGAACCGATCTAAACATGGTGAACTATTACCATTGTTTGGTTTTTTCTTTGCTCTAGTTGCTGGTTATCATGCATTTGAATTTGCAGGCCTAAAAGGCGATTTAGGTGCATTAATAATAGGAATGATGTTTGCCCCTCACAAAAAGGCAGGCGAGCTATCAAAATCCCTACTTAATTTAAAGGACATATTGCTAGTTGGCTTTTTCTTAAGTATTGGTTTGAGCGCAGAGCTAACCACTAACTCCTTGATTGTTGCTATTATACTTATTTTAGTATTACCCGTTAAAATAGCGCTTTATTATGTGTTCACTAACATATTTAAACTACGCGCGCGTACATCATTACTTACTGCTTTTAGCTTATCTAACTACAGTGAGTTTGGTTTAATTGTATGTGCAGTGGCTGCAACTACAGGCATGATCACCTCTGAGTGGCTAGCTGTAATGGCAATTGCTGTTTCTATTACCTTTATAATTGCCTCCCCATTAAATAAGCGTTCAAACGAGTTGTACGTAAAAATAGAGCACTGGTTATTAAAGTTCGAAAGCAAAACTCGTTTAGCTGAAGAGCTACCTGTTAACCTTAACGATACTAGAATAGTCATTTTTGGCATGGGACGGATTGGTACTGGTGCTTATGAGACTATCAACGCGACTCACCCAAATGTTGTTGCAGGTATAGATATAAAACCTGAGGTGGTAGATAAGCACGTTAACAGAGGCCGCAACGTCTTAATTGCTGATGCAACCGACCCTGACTTTTGGCAACGAGTAAATCACTCGCAAGTAGAAATGGTTATGCTTGCGATGCCAAAACACATGCAAAATATCTTTGCCTTAGAGCAACTACAAGCCTCCGGTTATAAAGGTCAAGTAACAGCTATTGCAAACTACCCTGATCAACAAAAAGAACTAGAAGAAATGGGTGTTCATTCTACTTATAACTTTTACCTAGAAGCCGGTAGTGGTTTTGCAGAGCACGTTAAACAAGAACTATTTAACGAATAATTACTTTTTATGACGTCTATAATATAACAAGGCCTTAATCAGTTAAGGCTTTGTTATTAGTTTTTAAATAAAAAGCAATTCTATTTACATTCCTTTACAAGCCAATTCACCACAACAATGAAAAACAGGTAGACTAACTGTGTTGGTTAAATAAGAACCCATGTTCTAATAATAACTTAATTAGATCCCAGCTAATTAAAGTTCAACTAGGTTTATATCAACATAAAATTATTAAATCAGAGGGCCTACTCCCTCGCAAAATAGGCTGTTTCTTGCCCGTCACAGCCTATTTTATATCTCTAAAATCCCTTACACTTACGCATACTTTAAATACATAAGTAGTTTTTATGGATCCAAAACAACTAAAAATAGCTATTAATACCATAATGCCGTTTGGAAAATATGCAGGACGGCCATTGCTTTTACTGCCAGAGCCTTATTTAGTCTGGTTTAATCAGCAAGGGTTTCCTGACTCAAAACTAGGGAGTCAACTTGCGATGATGTATGAGGTAAAACTAAATGGCCTTGAGCAAATGTTAATGCCATTACTTGAAAAAAATAAAAATAGTTGAGAACTTTTTTAAGTACTTGCGGTCTATTATATTGCTACTTGTTGATTTTGGTTTTTAACCGCAAAAAAAGCGCCTCTAGGCGCTTTTTTTATGTCTTTAATTTGAGGGGTAAATATACAATAAATTTAGCACCACCTAAGCTTGAGTTTTCTGCTTTACACTCTCCTTGGTGCCACGATACAATTTTAGCAACTATAGCGAGTCCTAAACCAAAACCACCGGTATCCTTGCCTCTACTTTTATCTAGTCGAGTAAAAGGTTTAAATACATTTTCTCGCTCAGCGGGAGCTATCCCCTCACCATCATCTTCAACAATCAATACGATGTGTTTTGTCTCTTGTAGCAATGAAATTTTAACTTGTTTATGAGTGTATTTGAGCGCATTGCCAATTAAATTTTGAAATACTCGCGCCATAAAGTGACTATCACAGTAATAATTTAAATGCTCAGGGAGGTTTACAGAGAGCGTTGTTCGGGCTTCAAAGTTTAGCTTTTCAACAGTTGTTTTTACCAGCCCAGCTAAGTCACAGTTTATTGGCTGTAAACTAGGTTGTTGAGAGTCTAATCGCGCGTATTCAAGCATTTCAGAAACTAGTGACTCAAGCTCGCTAATGTCTGTTTGCATATTTGTTAGGTATTTCTCACCTTTTTCGTCAAGCATTTGTTCTTGCAGCATTACTATTGCAAACTTTAAACGTGCTAATGGTGTTCTAAACTCATGCGACACCGATGAGGTAAGTTCTTGCTGCGCACTAAGTAAAAACTCAATACGTTGCTGCATTACCTTTAATGTATCAGTAATAGGTAAAAAGAAAGACTTAGAAGAGTCGTTTAGTTGAAAGTCTTGCAAACCCTCTACCGCTTCACACGCTTTACGTAGCTTTGCAAAGTCGCGCCATAGTAAAAAGCTCCACAGCCCAACAGGTATACCTACAATAATAAGTAGTAATAAATACGGCCAAACAGAAGATGATTCCTGCGTTAATACACCTACCGGTCCTACTTGAAGTAATGAATCATTACCGAGATCTACATACCAAACAATGCGTTGTTGCTTATCGTATAAGTATAAGTAGTGGTTTTGGTTGAGCTGCGATTGTTGTTTTTGAGGGAGTATTAAATCACGTCGTTCAATCACTTTACTTTCAAAGTTGTGCTTTAACTTTTTAAGACCATTTGAAGTTTGTGAGAGCAACCAGAGTGATTGCCCAAACTCATCATCTAAGAAGACCTGCTGTTGCGACTCTTCGTAAGGCCACAATTGCTCTATAACACCGCTCACTACAAACAAAGAAACGATGATATATAAATATAAGCTGGTAAACAGTTTTCCCATTAAAGCCGACTAACCTTAAATAGTTCTAAAGATCCCATGCATCAGAAACAAATAAGTAGCCTTGTCCCCATACAGTTTTTATACGATATGGCTTATCGCTGTTGTCGCCTAATTTTTTACGAATTCGTGATACGCGTACATCCACCGTTCTATCAAGTCCATCGTATTGGCGACCAATCATATGTTGGTGCACATGTTCTCGACTTAGTACTTCACCCGCATTTGACGCTAATAGCCATAATAACTCAAACTCGTGCGAAGTTAATACAATCTCCGAATCACTTAGTTTTACAATACGACTTGTTTTATCAATGACTAAATCACCAAACTGGAGCTCTTCGCTTGATTTTACCATGGGTTGTCCACGACGCAGTAATGCATTAATTCGCGCTAGTAATACACGTGGCTCTGCTGGTTTTATTACATAATCATCAGCGCCAAGCTCTAAGCCAAGTACTTGGTCGAAGTCTTCACCTTTAGCAGTCAACATTAAAATTGGTAGAGTAAATTTATCTCTTACTTGGCGGCAAACGCTAAAGCCATCTTTACCTGGCAGCATAACGTCTAAAATCATTAAATCGGGTGTATTGTTTTCTAGGTAATTAAACACTTCGTCACCACGGTCTAATACTTCGACTTCAAGGCCATTATGTTCAAGGTAATCTTTTGTTAGTTGTTGTAAACCGAGATCATCTTCAACAAGTAAAATTTTTGGCATTAGTTGCTCCTAAATTAAAAAAAGCTCCACGGAGAGCGAAGCCTACGCCTATTTTTTTTAGCATGGGCGCTTTGTACTTCAACCTGTGTTTTTGCTATTAACACACCCGTATGAGGATTGATTAAGGAGTATATGGTCTCCACCTGAACACGCGCTTTATAATTAAATTGCCCAGAAAGTTGTTGCTCCCAGCATTGAAGCCGTTGCTCTTGCTGATACAAACAGACATCACTGTAGGTGTTTAATTGCCATTTAAATTGTAAATCAAGATCGCAAAAACCCTGCTGTTCAGAGACGACGCAGACTTTTGGAGAAACGCTAAAAAAAGGGGTTTGTGCCACACTAAAACCACTAAAAAAAGTGGTAATAAAGACAACTAATATTGAATACTTCATATTAAAAAGTACGATCGAATCCTATAAATGCAGTCATTGAATAAGTACGTTCAAAGAGCGGACTGCCATCCATAGCCGAATAGTCGTAATATGCTACATGAAAACGAAGAGAGTCAGCCTTACTCAGTGGCCAACGGGCGTCGATTTTAGCATAAGGTTGCCAACTACTACCAACGTCTATTTTGCCAAATTGAGTTTCACCCTCATTAAGTCCATAAAAATAGCTATTTAGTTCCGCAGATTTATAGTTTATTCCAAGTGTTGGCTTTATTTTGAGTTTTCCTATCACAGTATGATACTGCCACTGTAATGCTGCGCGTACACCTCGATAAACATCGGTTATATCATGCAGAGCCTGAACCGAAAAAACATGGTCTTCATTTACATAGTGATATGCAATACCCGCATCCAGTGCAATTTGCCGTTTATATAAATTATCAATATCAACATAGCGAGAGGACCAGGCTTCATCTTGCATTACGAACTGATTGTTGAGGGCACTACTTTGTAGTGTAAATACATTTTTAGGATGCCAGTCTATAAAAAAGCGAGACTCAGAGTTGAGTTCACCAACTAGATTAAAGTGATGCTTAGGGGTTTGCGAAAATGAATAACCAAGACGGCCATTATCAAAAAACCATTGCTCTGCATAAAACGCAACTTGAGGAATAAGCACGAGCGGAATATTATCTCCACCATGCAAAGGGTTGGTTATAACTCCAGCCCCCACGCTTAAACTCAAATGCAGACGATCGGTTGTTATATCTTGCTCTGTATAATCGTCAGCATGCTTGCTTGCCTGTGTTGCTTGCACCGAAAGGCAAATAAACAAAGTGCTAAAACATAGAGCTGTTAATAATGAGAAGGCATACCGCATCAGCGTAAATCAAAGTATCAAAATAAGTGAGTTCCCCATACTAGCAAGGTCTTTTTAAACTAGCTCTAGCTGGTTACAATTATTCACAATTTGTATACAAAAATGTTAACTTTATGCTTTTCGGACTATTTATCTTTCAAGGTAGTTGTGTCTAAGGATTGTACTTTGAGTTGCTTGTGTAGTTTTTGACTAATAGTACTTTAAGATACTTTGAAAATGAGGCACAACGTAGCAAATGCAATTATTCAAATAAAAAATTACTAAGAGCTAACTCGCTACAGCTCTATTGGGTTTTACCTGCTTGTTTACCAAAACTGAAGTTGGATTAAATCGCCCTAAATTGAGCGGCTTTAACCCAAATAAATCAAAAACCTCTGGCACTTATTAAATATCAGGGGCTATTTCTATACGATTTCGTCCATGTGTTTTGGCAATGTATAAGGCTCTATCTGCACGCTCAACTAAAACAGTACTATTTGTAAATGGCCGTAAAATTGCTAAGCCAAAACTTGCTGAAATAGCACGTTTTGCAGTTACATCATGCTTTTTACGAATCGCCAATTTTGCTATTGCTAAACGAATACAATCTGCAAATGCTATTATATCGTTAATAGTGTCAAAGTAGGCTGTTATGCAAAACTCCTCGCCACCGTATCTATACACATTTGCAGCTTCAGTTGTATTTTCTCTCACTTTTTTAGCAACTAGCCTAAGCACTTCATCACCCTTTTGATGGCCAAAATCATCGTTAAAGCGCTTAAAATGATCAATATCAAACATAATGAGTACGGCAAGAGAGTCTTCTTGCGCTTGCTCTGAGTATTCGAGGCAAAAGTTTACAATATCAGAATCAAACTTACCTCGATTATAAAAACCCGTAAGCGTGTCGGTATCGGCTGCTTCCTTTGAAATATTGAGTGCTTCTTTTAAATCTTTTATTTCATTGTAGGCAACGGCTAATTTAGTCTGAAACTCCCGAGCATAATCTTGCATTGCAATAGAATCGTCGGTTAAACGCTCAACACAACCTAGTATCTCATTGTAAGAGTTTACATCAACAAGCATATTTAATTCATTTTGTGAGTCAACTAAACTCGTCGTAAAGCTTTTAGAGTGATCAAGCGTTGTGCTTATATCTTGCTGAACTTGCTCCATAGTTGTATGAAATTTTTCAGTCATTTCTTGAAAAAAAACGAGATCGTCTTGCGTTAAATGTTTATCAAAAATTTCTTTTGCTTTGTCTTGTGAACATGTTTGTTGCAGAGCAATAACATGGTCTAACTCAGCATTTAATGAAGGTTTGTTTCCTTGAATATAACAGTACCAAATTGCATAGTTGATGGGTGTAACCGGCATTCGGTATTTTACCATCAAAGGAATCGCCTTTTTTAGGCATTGAGCAGAATGAGCAAGTGATACGGCGTGGTTCATAAATAAACTCTCAAGCGTCATTGTTTTTATTATTAGCGCTCAATGTTAAGTAATAGTAAACTTATACGCAACCTATATTCATACTATTTAACTAACTTGCTTATTCTCTGCGCGCATTAAATCGCTTTTGCATCTAAAGTTTGCGCAATATTCCACAAAGCACTGATTGCAGGGTCATTTAACTCTTTCCTTAATACTGCCAAACCAATATCAAACCCATCAGGCGCTTGCATTTTTGGTGTTAGTATTTGTACTTTATCTTGCAGCGGGCTGTTATCTAGCACTATTTTAGGGACCATTGCGACACCTAATCCTAAGCTCACCATAGATACCATTGCTTCGTGCCCAGCAACTTGTGCGTAAATTTTCCCGTGAATATTATTTTTGCGCCACCAGTGTTCTAACCTTTGGCGAGAAAAACCTTGTTCTGGCACTATAAATTCTAAATCAGACCAATTAATGTCATCACCATTCTGCGTTAGTTTTTGTGTGATCGGGCATTGAATTTTTGGTCCAATTAATAAAAGTGGAGAATGCCCTATATCTACAAAAGCAATTTGCGCCGGTAACTTATTTGGCTTAGCTGCAATAGCCATTAGCTCGTGCCCATCTAATACACGATTTATAGCAAGTGCAGGGTCGCCTGTATTTAATGTTATTTCTATATACTGATGCTGCGCACGAAGTTGCTCTAATATTTGATGTAAAAAACTATAAGATGCAGTAACCGAGCAATAGATACTTACTTTGCCGTAAATATGTTGTTGTGGGTCTTTCACATTCGTTTTAAAACGCTGCCAATTAGCAAGCGTTGCTGTGGCGTAATCAATAAACGACTCACCCTCACGCGTTAATTTAACACTGCGGTTATCGCGTACAAATAATGCAACACCTACCTCTTCTTCTAAGTGTTTTATATTGCGGCTCAAAGTGGGTGCGCTTATATGACAAAGCTCGCTTGCGCGTCCAAAATGAAGTGTTTTAGCCAGTGCTAAAAAGTAGTTTAAATGTTTATGATCCATGCCAAACCCAGTATTTCATATTATGAAACACTTTAATTCAAATATATCATTTTACGCAAGCAACGATTTTACATATGGTGTTTGTAAGCGCAACAAACCTTGCGCATCTAACAAACATGACTTTATAGGACACTAACAATGGCGAATTATTTCAATACCTTACCTTTACGCGAGCAATTAGCGCAATTAGCGCAATGTGAATTTATGGACGCAGGCGAATTTGCCGATGGCGTTGACGCACTTAAAGGTAAAAAACTAGTTATTGTAGGCTGTGGCGCACAAGGTTTAAACCAAGGCTTAAACTTACGTGACTCTGGTTTAGATGTTTCTTACACATTACGTGCTTCAGCTATTTCTGAGCGTCGCCAATCATTTTTAAATGCGTCTGAAAACGGCTTTACTGTTGGTACTTATGAAGAATTAATTCCTACCGCTGACGTAGTACTTAACTTAACGCCAGATAAACAACATACCGCTGTAGTAAGTGCAATTATGCCACTTATGAAAAAAGACTCTACACTTGCTTACTCTCATGGTTTTAATATCGTTGAAGAAGGCATGCAAGTACGTGAAGACATTACTGTAATCATGGTTGCACCTAAGTGTCCTGGTTCTGAAGTACGTGAAGAATACAAACGCGGTTTTGGTGTACCAACTCTGATCGCAGTTCACCCTGAAAATGACCCTCAAGGTCTTGGTTTAGCACAAGCTAAAGCGTATGCAGCGGGTACTGGCGGACATCGTGCAGGTGTACTTAAATCATCATTTATTGCTGAGGTTAAGTCTGACCTAATGGGCGAGCAAACCATTTTATGTGGCATGTTACAAACTGGCTCTATTTTATGTTTTGATAAAATGATAGAAAAAGGCGTTGATGCGGGTTATGCATCAAAACTAATTCAATACGGCTGGGAAGTAATTACCGAAGCACTTAAGTACGGCGGCGTAACTAACATGCTTGACCGCCTTTCAAACCCAGCAAAAGTAAAAGCGTTTGAACTAAGTGAAGAGCTAAAACTAATTATGCGCCCGCTTTATAATAAGCATCAAGATGACATCATCGACGGCACTTTCTCACGCACTATGATGGAAGACTGGAATAACGATGACGTAAACTTACTTAAATGGCGCGCAGAAACAGCAGAAACTAACTTTGAAAAGACCCCTGCTGGCGATGTAGAAATCTCTGAACAAGAATTTTTTGATAACGGTATTTTAATGGTAGCAATGGTTAAAGCAGGTGTTGAACTTGCATTTGAAACCATGACAGCAGCAGGCATTATCGAAGAGTCAGCTTACTACGAGTCATTACACGAAACGCCATTAATCGCCAATACTATTGCGCGTAAAAAGCTTTTTGAAATGAACCGTACTATCTCTGATACTGCAGAATACGGCTGTTATTTATATAACCATGCATGTTTACCATTACTTGCTGATTTTATGAAAAACGTTGATACAGACATTATCGGTAAAGGTCTTGGCGAGCACAGTAACCAAGTTGATAACCAAACATTAATTCAAATTAACGCTGCATTGCGCGAACACCCAGTTGAGAAAGTAGGTGCTAAATTACGTGGCTACATGTCAGCAATGAAAAAGATTGTTTAACCCTAAACAATAAATGTTTCGCTTGTTAGAAACCAAGCCCGTATGCTTTTTGCATGTGGGCTTTTTTATGCCTGTTAATAAAACTTTAACCAATCTGGTATATCTTTGCCTATTCTGCTTAGCCAATATTTAGTTCCAAATAAATAATGTGCTAATATGTTTTTCTATTTAGTTGTAAAATTAATTAATATCATGACGATACAAAATCTTTCGATCACTCAAAAAATCACAGCTTTAGGCAGTGTTATTGCTATATGCGTAGCCGCACTGATTGGTTTGACTTCCCTACACAGCTCAGAGGATATTATTGAGCGACGTATGATTGAGTCAGAGCTCCCTAGTAAACTGCAAACAATCAGCAATCACATAGGCGGTGAAATCAACGAGTTACTCGGTGCTGCTCAGCAACTATCATCAAACGAATTTATTTTACAATGGGCTCAATCAAACAACCAAGACGATACATTACTATTAAAAGAATTAAATCGCGTTGCCCAGCAATACGATTTAGCCACAGCATCTTGGGCAAATAGAGACACTGCACAGTACTGGAACCAGAATGGGTTTTTGCGTGTGTTAAAAAACGATGCAGCCGATGGCTGGTTCTTTGCTTTTAAGCAATCAAAACAACCTTACTCTATCAGTATTTATCAAGAGTCAGCCAATGATGTGAAAATGTTTGTAAACCATCAGCAGGCCAATGGTACTGGTTTAGCAGGTCTTGCAAAAAGCATCACTGATATGCAAAAGCTATTACAGCAATTTAAAATTGAGCAAACAGGCTTTGTATTCATTGCAGATAAAAATGGATTGATTCAGCTTCATAAAGATGCAAGTAAAGTAGCTAAAGCAAATATTGATGATTTGTATACTGCAAATATCCACAGCCAACTATTTAATAGTAATGGCTTTGCACTAGAGGAAATTAATTTAAATGGCGAACCGACACTTGTAGCTGCTATGCCTATTAAAAACACCGATTTATATGTTGTAGCTCAAGTGCCAAAAAGTGAAGTTTTCGCAAGCGTAAACACCCTCCAATGGCAAATATTTACTTTTACGGTAATTACAGCATTGGTTGCGAGTTTAATCAGTTATTTGCTTGCTCGCTCACTTTCATCTCCACTTTCTAAAATGGCTGAGTTATTTTCACGCCTAGGCTCAGGCGATGCAAATTTAGCGTACCGCTTACCAGAATCGAGCCAACCAGAGCTTAACAATCTAAGTAATGGCTTTAATCAGTTTATTAATAAAATAGAAACAGCCATTACTCAGGTTGCAAGTGAAAGCCACGATATACGTCAAAGTTCTGATCATGTATTTGAACAAGCAAAACGAAACTCTCAAGCAATAGACAACCAAAAAGAGCAAACAATATCTGTCGCAGCAGCAATCAACGAAATGGGCGCTACAGTACAAGAAATAGCGCAAAGCGCAGCAAATACAGCAAAGTTAACCGATAACAGTCGCGAAAACACCATTCAAAGTCACAAACAAGTGCTCCAAAGCCAAGCAACTATATCAGCCCTTGCCAGCGATATTGATGGCATAACAGAGCAAGTTACTTTGCTTTCTAAAAAAACGGTTGATATAGCAAGTATTGTTGACTCAATTAGAGGCATATCGGATCAAACTAATCTACTTGCTTTAAATGCTGCAATTGAATCTGCTCGCGCAGGTGAACACGGACGCGGCTTTGCTGTTGTTGCTGATGAAGTACGTGCACTGGCAAACCGTACATCGCAATCAACCACCGAAATTCAATCTATGATTGAAGAGCTTACAAAAATATCTGATGATGTAGTTAATGATATTAGCCAATCGAAAGATAAAGCTCAGCAAAGCGTTGGTGCAATGCAAAGCTCTGTTGAATTACTTGATACGATAACCGAAACAGCAAATCAAATAAACGATATGGCTACGCTTATAGCGACTGCAACTGAGCAGCAAAGTAATGTGGTTGCCGATGTAAGTCGTAATATTGAGCAAATTAGCGAAATTAGCGATAAAGCAATGAGCGAACAAATCAATACAGAGCAAGCGATTCGCGACTTAGCCAACAGTGCACAAACACTTGATGCGCTTGTAGCTACCTTTGAAAAGCATCGCTAAGCAGCTCTAATATTACACGCCAGCTATGAGCAAAAACTATATTCGAAGATAGTTTTTGCTCATAACGAATATGCTTAATTTACACAAACTAAGTACTTTTGCTATCGCCAGTATTAAATGCTGAAACATACGCTTCCTTTTTAGCTCTAGGGAGCTTTTTTAATTGATACTCAAGCTTACTTGCTTCACTTTTATTACCTACTTGTTGTTGATGGATAAGTAAAAGAGGCCCTTTTCCTCTAAGGTTTTTAGCCCCTTTACCAGCTTGATGAGTTGCAAAGCGTTTTTCAACATTAGTCGTGATCCCTGTGTACCAATGACCAAATCGTGTTTCAACTATATATAAAAACCAAGTAGACTCAGTTTTTAAAATATTCGTTTCAATATGCTGTAAACTTTTTTCATTATCAGTGGTCAAAACATTACCTTAATGCCCTTAACATAAAACAATTGCTTAAAAGGGTTTTACCTTCAGTGACTAATCGGTATCATGCAGATTATAAAAAATAAGGATCACAACTAACAATGCAGTCGTTAAAAACTTTTTCTCTTTGGCTTATCGTCGCTTTAACACTTAGCTCAGCAGCAGGTTGCTCTAGCTGGGTATACCGAATTAACATTCCACAAGGCAACTTTTTAGAGCAATCGGATGTTGAAAAACTTCGTGTAAATATGACCCGAGAGCAAGTTGTTTATGTATTAGGTAGACCTATTGCCGAGGACGCCTTTGATAACAATACTTGGCGCTATATTTACAGCTTTAATAAAGGCCGTAAAAACGAACAAAATAAAGAGTTAGTAATTAACTTTGAAAATGAAAAGTTAGTTTCAATCTCAGGTGATTATGACCAACCTGAAAACTTTACTACACCGCTAGAGCAATAAACGTCTCAGGTAGTAAAAAAGGTGAGCATGGCTCACCTTTTTTATTGGTTTACTTAAAAAGCTTTTACCATTTTAAACGACGTTAGCGTGTGATTTAATCTGTTAAATTGTTCGAAGTTTATGCCGATTGGTATTACTTCTCGAGTGGGCGACCACCCGTTATTTTATTTGCACGCCCCTCTTCTTTTGCTTTTTCTGCACGTTTTCTGCGGGCATCTTTAGGATCTGCAATTAATGGACGGTATATTTCTATACGGTCACCGTCTTTTAATTCATAGTTAGCTTTTACAGTTCGATTCCACACACCTAACGTTAGCGATGTGGCATCTATTTCTGGGCACTTTTCTATAATACCTGACTGAATAACAGCTTGCTCGACTGTAGTCCCTTGTGGCACTTCAATTGATAAACACGTGGCCGTGGTCGGTAATGCAAAGACCACTTCAACATTAATCATACTCGCGCTCCATAAACCTGTTTTGCACGTTGAGTAAATGCACTCACCATATTTTTTGCTACATCGTTAAAAATTTTTCCAAAGGCAAGCTCTATTAACTTACTTGAAAATTCAAACTCTAGGTGCAAATGAACCTTACATGCTTTGGCGTCAAGCTCTTGAAAATGCCAGCGCCCTTTTAACGTCTTAAACGGACCATCAACAAGGCGCAGTAACACGGTTTGCTCATCAACAAAGGTGTTTTCGGTGGTAAACCACTTTTTTATACCCGCCTTAGATATTTCTAAACTCGCGGTCATGTTATTATCGTGCTGTGAAACAATTTTTGAGTCTGAGCAATTTGGTAAAAACTGTGAATAAGCTTCTACATCATTAACTAGATCAAACATCTCTTTAGTGCTGTACATAACCAGCGCACTTTTTTCTATTTGTGGCATACTCACTCCCAACTGTGTGGGCGAATTTTAGCAAGCTTTGCGCGTTTCCCCAAATTTTCATGCGGCTTAAATTAAAGCTAAATTTTTAAAAGCATTATTAAAAAAATCGATGTAAAACATCTCACATTACGTATATTATAGGGCACTATGGCTAAGAAAAATTCATCAAAATCGACAAGTAATACCATCGCGCTAAACAAAAAAGCGCGACATGAGTATTTTTTACACGATAAGTTTGAAGCGGGTGTTGAACTACAAGGCTGGGAAGTTAAAAGTATCCGAGCTGGTAAAGTAAATATCACAGAAACTTATATTCATCTTAAAAATGGCGAAGCATTTTTACTTGGCAGTCAAATTCAGCCACTTATAAGTGCATCGACCCACGTAATTTGCGACCCGCTACGTTATCGTAAATTGCTATTAAGCAGACGCGAACTTGACCGTTTATTCGGTGCTACAGAGCGCGATGGCTATTCTTTAATAGCTACAGCGATGTACTGGAAAAACTGCTGGGTAAAACTTGAGTTTCATTTGGCAAAAGGTAAGAAATTACACGACAAACGCGAAGACGGTAAAGATAAAGACTGGTCGCGTGAAAAAGAACGCTTAATGAAGCATAAAGCATAATTAAAAACGCCTAATTTATTAGGCGTTTTTAATTTCACCTATATAAAAGCTCAAATAATACCAATTCTCTTAATTAAATAATCTACTTTGAAATAAGAAAATCGTATCGATAACAAGACAAAACTTGTTATACCAATCTGCTTATATATGGGGTCTATTTAACGTTAAGAAAATTACGCTAGAACTAGGCAAAAATTTTTATATCTAGTTGTTCTAAATAAAAAATTTTTAACGACGTTATAGTGCAATTTAATTCGTTAAATTGATCAAAGATTTATGCAGGTTGGTATTACTTAGCCATTATCAGCAATTACTCCTGCATTACCCCACCTCCTGTATCTAGCAGTCGTAAATCAGAAAATTTCAATGCCTTTAGCATCAGCTTTAACCCCTCAAATTGATTAAGTATTACTGCGAATTGGTATTACATAATTGAATAAATTAAAAGCAGAAAAACAAACATAAGTTTTAATTTATAGAAATAAATTATTACAAATTATTTTAATCATTAGCTATTCCACACATGGCTTCATCTAGCTATATAACAATTATTAACCCTATGTCCTATTCACGCTTAGTTTCACCTAGAAAACAAAGTATAAATAAGGTCATAAAACCCACAAAAAAGCATTAAAACTAATACTTAAATCACAAATTAAGCTAATTGCTAACACTTAAGTTACATGATATTAATACCCGCGCTTGTTAAGCAAATAATTTTATAATATATCAACAAGGACTTAAGGATGAAGCAATCAACTGCATTTACACCAAGCATTATTGTGGGCGCAACACTCGCATTATCAGCAGGTTTTACAACAACAGCCTACGCAGCAGAAGAAGCTAAAAAAGTAGAGCGAATTCAGGTTACTGGTTCTCGTATTAAGCGAACTGATATTGAAGGGCCTTCTCCGGTACAATCAATCGGTAGAGCTGAAATCGAAAACATGGGTTACGATAATTTACAGCAACTTCTAGAAAGAATGCCTGTAGCAGGTAGCGGTACTTTCTCTACTCGTGGTAACAACCAAGATTCAACCGCTAACGGTTCAGCTGCAGTAAGCTTACGTGGCTTAGGAGCCGATGCAACACTGGTATTAATTAATGGTCGCCGTGTATCAATTAGTGCCTTTGCTGAAGGTATCACCAACTCATTTGTAGATATTAACAGTATTCCTGTTTCTGCTATTGAGCGTATCGACATACTAAAAGATGGCGCTTCAGCTATCTATGGCTCAGATGCAGTAGCGGGTGTAGTTAACGTTATCTTAAAGAAAGATATTGATGGTGTTGAGATTAATCTAGGCTATGGTGGTACAGATGGTCCAAATTATGAAGAAACAACAGCAAGCCTAGTTTGGGGTACAACAAGCGAAAAAAGTAGTGCATCTGTTATTATCGATTACTTTAAAAACACATCTCTTTCTTCTGATGAAATGGGCAGCCTTGGCACTGCAAACCAAGCACCTTATGGTGGTGAAGATTTCCGTTCATCTCGTGGTTTCCCAGGCTACTTTTATGTGGATGGCGTTAAAACAATCGACCCTGCCTGTCCTGCTGAAAATGCAACTTCAAGTGGTAGCTGTTTATTTGATTACGGCCCATATGGATATGTTGCCCCAGCATCTGAGCGTGTAGGCGCTATTTCACAATTTGAATACCGCTTTGATAACGGCATTACTGGCTTTTTAGAAATGGCTGTTCAACATAACAGCTCTGTCGCTGCAGGTGCACCAACACCACTTGATGAAGATGCAGGCCTTACGGTACCCGCTAATCACCCAAACAATCCATTTGGTGAAGACATTCAAATTGGTCGTTACCGTACAGTAGATGCAGGCGCTCGCCAATGGGACATTGAGTCAGACACCTTACGCTTTGTTGCAGGGTTAAAAGGCGAAATAAACGATTGGAGCTGGGAGACAGCGGTACAAAAAGGTCGCAGCAAATCACTACAAACAGGCGATCGTACACAAGGCTGGGTACGCACCGATTTCTTACAACAAGAAATTGATGCCGGTAACTATAATCCATTCGGTGGCACATATAACGACCCAGCTGTAATTGACAGAATCACAACCAGCTTAGTGCGTCGCGGTGAGTCTCATATGACCTCTTTTGACGCTAACATTACAGGTGAAGCGTTTAGTTTTGGTGGCGAAGCTGTAATGATGGCCGCCGGTATTGAGTACCGTGAAGAAGATGTAAATGATATCCCTGATGATCAATTTCAACGTGGCTTAATATTTGGTACTGAATCAGTATCAGCTTCTGCTGATCGTGAACAATACGCTGCATATGTTGAGTTCTCAATCCCACTTGCTGAAAACCTCGAACTACAATTAGCCGGTCGTTACGATGATTATAGCGACTTTGGTACAACTACAAATCCAAAAATAGCTCTGCGCTGGGCACCGACTGATGAAGTAACGGTTCGTGGTTCTTGGGCGCAAGGCTTTAGAGCGCCTTCATTAGCGCAAATAGGCTTAGGTCCATCACAAAAAAGCCAATTTTTTGTTGATACACAGCGCTGTGAACAAACAGGATTAGATTGCCAAGCACTTGATTACAACATTGAGTTCTCTGGTAACCCTGATTTACAAGCAGAAGAGTCAGAATCATGGAACGTGGGCGTTATCTGGGCACCAACAGCTGAGTTTGGTTTAAGTGTTGATGTATGGAGCATTACTCAAGATAATAAAATCGATGAAGAAGAATTTGGTCCTATTTATGCTGCAGAATGTGGTAACCAAAATAGTACCGTATGTGTTCGTTTAGCTCCTACAGGCGGAGCAAGCTTAGGCACAATACAAAAAATACACAGCACATTTAAAAATTTATCATCGCAAGAAGTGTCTGGTGTTGATGTTTCAGCAAACTATAACCACTCTCTTGATGACTTAGGTTTACTTAAATTCAATCTAGAGTGGGCATATCAAGATAAGTTTGAAAAAGATGGTCGTGATTACACGGGTGAATATGGCTACCCAGAGCATCGCTTTATTTTCTCAACCAACTGGGAAATTGGTGAGTTTAACACCAATGTAAATATCAGTTATGTAGGTGAATTTGAAGATACGCCTGATATCGACTTTGATGGCAATTTAGACTTTGATAGCAATACTTCACGTATGATTGACTCGCAAACGCTTGTTGATTTACAAACGTCGTACCGTATTACTGAGTCAGCTAAAATATCTTTAGGTGTTAATAACTTATTTGATGAAGAGCCACCATTTGCAATTGGTGATGGCGATGGCGATTTATACGGTTATGCATCAGCTGTGCATAACCCTCGTGGCCGCTACTTGTACACTAAAGTAAGTTTTTCTTTCTAATTAAAGACACAAAAAAACCGCCAATTGGCGGTTTTTTTATTTAAAACTAAGGGCTAAATTATAGCTCGCCTTCGTTTTCAGATAAGAACTTAGCAACGCCTTCAGGGCTTGCGTCCATACCTTTTTTACCTTCAGTCCAACCAGCAGGACATACTTCACCGTGCTCAGTGTGGAACGCTAGCGCGTCAACCATGCGAAGCATTTCGTCGATGTTACGACCTAGTGGTAAATCGTTCACTACTTGGTGACGTACATTGCCTTCTTCGTCGATTAAGAATGAACCACGAAATGCAACACCTGCTTCTGGATGCTCAACGTCATACGCTTTACAAATTTCGTGTTTAACATCTGCAACTAGTGCGTATTGAACTTTACCAATACCGCCGTCTGCAACAGCAGTGTTACGCCATGCGTTATGTGAGAATTGTGAATCGATAGAAACACCAATTACTTCTACGCCACGCTTTTGAAACTCTTCAAAACGCTTATCAAATGCAATAAGTTCAGAAGGACATACAAACGTGAAATCTAGTGGGTAAAAGAAGATAACTGCTTTTTTACCTTTAATTGTTTCATGAAGGTTATAGCTATCTACAATTTCACCGTTACCAAGAACAGCTGCAGCGGTAAAGTCTGGTGCCTGGCGGCCTACTAATACACCCATTTTATTCTCCAAATATTTTGAGTTTGTTTTCAATTGCTTTCGCAATGCTGGTACTTATATGGGCGCTAAAAATTAAAAACCAATAGCGCACACATATAATTAATTGGCATTCTAAAGTTATTCACTACAAAAGAACAATCGCATTTAACGATGTGAGCAATCGAAAATAACGAACACTTACAACTTGCATTAATCTGCTTGAATAATAGGTCTATTTTGAAGTGTAAATTGCGTTGTAATTAGATAGAACTTTTGACGTTACTGAAGAAGGGTTAATACATTAAATTGTTTAAAAATTCATATAATGTGGTATTAATTTTTACAGGTACAAAAAAACCTGCAAATGCAGGCTTCTCGTTTAAATTTAATCCATTATATCTGAGGGCATATCGCCTCGGATTTTTTGCCAAATCTCACCTGTTTGATGACCGTATTTACGCATCATCGAAATAGCACCATCGTGCTCTTTATTTTCTGCCAAGATTGTTAAATCTTTATAAAACTGACGAGCAAGTTCACGAGTTCCAGCATCAGAGAAGTAATGACAACCAATCTTTGAATAAAAGCCTCTAAAACCGTTGAGTATTAATACATAAATACGGTTATTACCCGCAACGGCTAATTCATGATGAACTTTGTAATCGTAGTCAGCAAATGCCTGCGCAGTATCTTCTAGCTCATGACTTTGTGATAAAATTTCAATTACACGTTCAGGATTTAACTTAATTGCAGCACGTGTATAAATAGCACTAATATTAGTACGTGCAGATAAAAGCTGATCTGTCAGCTCAGGCATCTTGTCTTCATCTAAGCGCGCTAGTGTTTCAAGAATATTTAAGCCAGACGTTTCCCAAAAGTTATTTACTTTTGTTGGTTTACCATGCTGAATTGTTAACCAACCATCACGTGCTAAACGCTGTAATACTTCTCTCAAGGTCGTTCTTGTTACACCAATTAACTCTGAAAGTTCTCGCTCGGCAGGTAGAATTGAACCTGGAGGGAAATCGCCGTTCCAAATAGATTCAACTATATATTCTTCAGCAAATCCTGCTGGGCTTTTCGCTTTAAAAATTCTCATCCAGTTCCCACTCGAATTAATCAACACTCATCGTTTTACACGAATAACTGACTGATTGTACCAGACGAAGCATAACTAACAAGTAAAGTCAGGTATATTAATAAGCAAATGAGTAGAAATTAAAGATTAATAAATAATAAATAATAAAATTTAGGTTTTTCTAATATAGCTACAATGTATAAATATACAGAGCAATATTCATTGTAGGTACATTGTAATTATTGGTATTTTTTATTTACACCATACCTAGCTTAATCAACTTAAAACACATAAGTACATTAAAAAGGAACACCTATGCAACAGAGCGTTCTAACCGCAACTTTAAAGAATTGATTAGGCAATGTACCATGTAGTATAAGTAAGCGATATAACTAAGCTTATGTATCAATGGGAACTAAGTAGAGCGTCATGTAGCCTCTGCTGAGGCTGCATTGAGTGGTCAATAATTTCATCTTATAAAAAGCGACTTCGGTAGCTTTTTTTTCCTTTTTGTTGCCGCATACATTATCCTAGGTCATAATCTAACGTCTTATTTAAACGCGGAATTTTTATGAACTGGCTTGCCCAATTACCCACCCAACGTACCCCGTGGCTTTTATTTACAGCTATCGTTTTTTTACTTGAAGTGACCGCCCTTTTCTTTCAATACCAAATGGGATTGGCGCCTTGCATAATGTGCATATATCAACGTACAGCCGTACTGGGTCTATTAGGCGCAGGAATCG
This sequence comes from Pseudoalteromonas sp. NZS71_1, assembly GCF_015864305.1. NCBI lineage: Bacteria > Pseudomonadati > Pseudomonadota > Gammaproteobacteria > Alteromonadales > Pseudoalteromonadaceae > Pseudoalteromonas > Pseudoalteromonas sp. NZS71_1. The sequence continues at coordinate 49,277 of NZ_JADYXM010000002.1, forward strand.
TAGGTTCGACTAAACCACAGAGCAAAGCAGTTCGTATATTAGCGTATGTAATTTGGGGTGTATCGAGTGTTTGGGGATATTTAATTGCTCGCGAGCATATTGATATGCAAACCACCACAGACCCTTTTGCATTTAGCTGTGAGTTTGAACCAAACTTTCCGTCGTTTATGCCGTTACATGAATGGATACCTAGCTTTTTTCAGGCGACCGGGGATTGTGGAAATATAGATTGGCAGTTTGTTGGTTTGAGCATGCCTGCTTGGATGGAAATTATATTTGGGATTTTCTCACTAACACTATTTATTATAGTTATTGGCCGTTTATTAATTAAAAAGTCGATTTGATATGTTTACATTTTTTTCAAGCCAATTAGATGAGCTTAAACATCTAAAAGTACGCAAGCGCCAAGACGTAATAGCACTTTCTTTAAGTATGTTATCGCCAACTGATAAAGTGTTACTGCGTATTATTAAATTAATATTACTAAGTCCACTATTTTTAATATTCACGGTATTTAAAGGTTGGATATTAATCCCGTTTTTGATACTCGGCGGACTTTGCTACCCACTTTTAACAACACCTATTGAAATCAACTTTGCTAAAAAACACTTAAGCGATGCATTAAAACAATTTAATCAGGGCGCATAGCGCCCTGATTGTTATCTACTGCTATTAAAGTGAAATTTTCCCCTCTAATTTGGCTAATAGTTTTTTACCAATTCCTTTAACTTGCGATAAATCACTAACGCTTTTAAATTCGCCGTTTTCTTCACGGTAATCCACAATTGCCTGCGCTTTTTTCTTACCTATACCCGGTAGCTTAGCAAGCATATCTGCATCAGCATTATTTATACTAATTGTCTCAACTTGAGGCATTTGCTTAGTTACTTCCGATAATTGTGCATATACGGTAGTTGCAGGTAGTAAGCATAATAAGCTTATTATGAATAAATTTTTTAACGTTTTCATCAAACTTGTCCCTATTCTTCTTTTCTTAATTTTGAATGTTGCTCAGGAAAACCAAAAAGTAAGGAACTGAAAAGCTCATCATTTAAAGTGTACCTAAACGCATTATCACTATGATCCGAAATCCTGAAAATGCAGCTGGTACAACAAGTGATTGCTTAACTAAAGTAAAGTTACCGTTTTTTGTCAAATTTAAGACACCTAAAAATTAATACTTCGCGCTTGCAAATTTACGCCCAAACCATTACTGTACATAAAAACAGTAATCTAATGGTTTTTACAAACCACGGTGCCAAGCAATTTTGCAGGAGAAATCATGGCTGTTGTTGTTAAATATGTTGTAGAACGAAACGGAGTCGAGCGTATGACGTTTACTACCAAAAAAGAAGCTGATGCTTATGACAAGATGCTCGATATAGCAGAATCACTTGAGCTAATGCTAGAAAAGGTAGACGTACCGCTTAGTGAGCAACAAATTGAATCACTTGCTTTAGAAATAGCGAAAAGCAAAGATGACTTTATGACCATATTAAAGGGCGGCAAAGATCCAGTTGTTACCAAAGCGCCAGCAAAAAGTAAAAAGTCAGATAACGTTGCATCAATTGAAGATAACAACGATAAAAAAGCAAGTTAACTCGTAGATTGCCCTCTCCTCGGACGGGACAAACTAAATAAAAAAGGGAGCAACTTAGTTGCTCCCTTTTTTATTATACCAATTCGCTTAATTAAGTGATCTATTTTGAGGATGGAAAAACGTGTTGATAGCTAGGCAAAAAATTTGATATTTAGTTGTTCTAAATGATAATTTTTTAACGCCGGTAGCAACACGTTTAGCACCGCAAAATGATTAAGTATTATCGCGGATTGGTATTACTTACTACTCATTTTAAAATGAATAGTAATTGCTATTTAAAGCTCTTTTTCTACTTCATCAAATAAAGCAGTGATATTTTGCTCTGGCTCTTTTGTTACTAAGCTAACAACAACAATTGCGATACTCGCTAAAATAAAGCCAGGTACTATTTCATACATGAAGCTACTTAAACTTTCACCATTAATAGTAAACGGACCATAAATCCAAACAAGCACTGTAAACGCACCTACTAACATACCAGATAAGGCGCCAGCAAAATTCATACGTTTCCAATAAAGGCTAAACAATACAAGTGGTCCAAAAGCAGCACCAAAGCCTGCCCATGCATTACTTACTAGGTCTAAAATAGAGCTATCTCTATCGTACGCTAAATAAATTGCAAACAGGGCAACAAATGCAACGCTAATTCGACCAACAGTAACTAATTCAAAGTCGCTAGCATCTTTACGTAAAAATGTTTTATATAAATCTTCAGTCAATGAACTTGAGCTTACTAGCAATTGCGATGAGATAGTACTCATGATAGCAGCCAAAATTGCAGCTAGTAAAAAGCCAGCAATAAGTGGATGGAACAATAACTCAGAAAGAATTAGGAAAATCGTTTCAGGATCTTCAACTACAATATTATTCTCATAAGTATAAGCAGCACCAAATATACCAGTACCAACAGCACCAAGGGCAGCAACAATCATCCATGTCATACCAATACGGCGAGCTTTAGGCATATCCTTAACACTACGTACCGACATAAAACGAACGATGATATGTGGTTGACCAAAATAACCTAAACCCCATGCCATTGCAGAAATAATACCCAATGCAGAGCCTGCTCCAATCCAGTTAAGCATATCTGGATTTACACTATGTAAAGTAGATTCTAGAGGTTGTTCAAGTAAAGAGTATGCAACAGTAGGCACTAGAATCAGTGCGATGAACATAATACAACCTTGCACGAAATCAGTTAAGCTAACCGCTAAAAAACCACCAAACAAAGTGTATAAAACAACGACACCCGTTGTAATGTATAAACCCACTTCATAACTTAAACCAAATGAGCTTTCAAACAATTTCCCGCCGGCTACAACACCAGATGACGTGTAAAGAGTAAAGAAGACTATAATCACAACAGCTGATACAACACGTAATAAGTTTGACTTATCATTGAAGCGATTTGAGAAGTAATCTGGGATTGTTATAGAGTCATTTGCTTTTTCAGTGTACACACGTAATCTAGGTGCAACTAACAGGTAATTTAACCAAGCACCAATCACCAAACCAATTGCTATCCATGTACTACTAAAACCAGTAACAAACATCGCACCAGGTAGGCCCATTAAAATCCAGCCACTCATGTCAGATGCACCTGCAGATAGTGCAGCAACACTTGGTGATAGATTTCGTCCACCTAACATGTAACCTGATACATCGCCAGTAGATTGCTTATATGCATATAGTCCGATACCCAACATTACAACAAAATATAATGCTAGTGAAATAATCATTCCTGTTTCCAAATTAGCCTCCGCATAATTATTAATAACAGGCTCTTGATCCGAATATTGACTCTTAAAATATTATAATAAAGACACTATTAGGATAAAAACCATTCTCGCTGACTATATCATGCCTAACAATAAAATCTCCAACTTGTTGCTTCCAGCTGATACAAAAATACTCATGTTGAATAATTTTAAAGCGAATTGGTAAAATATAATAAATTAAATAGAAGAAACACCTTAATTTATAATGATAATTTATTAATCATGCAAATATACGTAATGCTATTTTGAATCTTTTGCCATATATTAATACAATACCCAATTACATCACTCTTACGGAACTGTTTATGTATTTTTACGCTGCACGTCAACCGATTTTAGATAGAGATAAAAAACTTATCGGTTATGAGCTTTTATTTCGTGATGGCGTTGATAACGTATTTCCCGATATAGATGGTGACGAAGCAACAACACGACTTATAGAGGGTAGCCAGTTTAATTTTGGTTTAGAAGATTTAACCGACAATAAACCTGCCTATATAAACTTCACCCTAGAAACACTATCAAAGGGTTACCCTACACTACTAGGTAAAGACACTATAGTTGTAGAAATACTTGAAACTATCCAGCCTGGTAAGCGTTTATTAGCTATCGTTAAAGATTTAAAAGATAAAGGTTACACTATTGCTCTTGATGACTATATTCATCAACCTGTATGGCGTCATTTTTACCCATTTATTGATATTATTAAAATAGACTTTTTAGCATCCGATATAGATACAATAAAAACGGTTCTAAACGATTTAAAACCGCACTCACATATTAAGTTACTTGCCGAAAAAGTAGAAACCTATGAAATTTACCAACAAGCTTTAGAGCTTGGGTTTGATTATTTCCAAGGATTTTTCTTCTCAAAACCTGAAATGGTACAAAGTAAGGCTCTACCACCTTCAGAAATGGCATTAGCTGAATTACTTTACGAAACATCAAGTATTGATATGGATCTTAAGAAAATCACTGATGTGTTTGAACGTGATGTAAACCTATCTTATAAATTACTTAGGTATTCAAATTCTGCCGCATTTGCAAGACGCGCAGAAATAAGTACCATTAAGCAAGCTCTTATAGTGCTTGGCGCCAACGAAATTAAAAAGCTATTGTCACTACTGTTTGCAGCACAAGTATCAGCAGATAAACCTGTAGAGCTAATTAGGCTATCGCTTACGCGCGCTCGATTTGCTGAATTGCTCGCTATATCCCATGGGCAGTTTAAAGATACCGGCATGGCATTTTTAACCGGTATGATGTCGCTTATGGATGCTATTTTAGATGAGAGTATGGAAAGCGTCATGAAAAAGCTTCCACTTTCTAATGATATAAAAGCAGCGCTATTAAACGATGAAGGCTTGCTAGCAAAATATTTAAACTTAGTTAAATACTACGAACAAGCAAACTGGTCAGCTGCAAACGAGCTAACGAAAGAGCTAAATCTAGGTGAAAAAGTTCCCGATGCTTATCATGAAGCGCTAGCTTGGGTTAATGAACAAATGCAGTTAGTAGTGAACGAAAAATAAACTACCTGAACTCTGGTTAAGATATTTAAATTTATTTTTCTCTAGCCAGAGATTTTCAGTGAAAACAAGGCGAACTTACGCGTCAATAGTTGGCCTATTGCAAGTAAATTCAACGTAGTTAGCGCTGAAAATAGCTGCTCGAGATAGATTTATTATCCAGAGTTCAGGTTAAATATATAAACAGCAAATAAAAACGCCAGCATTTAGCTGGCGTTTTTATGAGTGGCTTTTTAATTATAAACTTTCTAAAAAGTCTTCATCAAAATCAGCTGGCTCTTCTTTTATAGGTGGGTTGCCATCGTACAGCTCATAAATTTGACGCTGGAAGTAAATATCTTTTACAAATAAGTACGGATCAAGTGAATCATTTAATAACCCTTCTTGTGGGATTAATGATGCACGAGCTTCTACCGCTTTTAAAACAAACACTAGAATAGTTTGTGGAGTCGTTAGGGCAACTTCAGGCAATACAAAGTTGTCGACTACATCACCGGTCAGGTTACGTGCTGTTGTAGGACCCATGCCTGGTAGCATTAAATAAGCGCCATCACCCACGCCCCATACACCTAACGTTTGTCCAAAGTCTTCATCTACAATTTCAAGACCAAGTGAACTGGCAACATCAAAAATACCAAAAATACCAACCGTAGAGTTAACTAAAAAACGCGCTAAGCTCACACTTGCATTACCCGGCTTACCTTGCAAACCCGCATTAATCATATCGACAGGTGCTGTAATATTACCTGTAAAATTAACAATACCGTTTCTTACCGGTACAGGCGTTACTTCAACATAACCTACAGCAACTGGGCGCAATAAATAAGCATCCAGTACATCCATATTAAAGTCATATAATGGACGATTAATACTTTGCAGCGGATCTCTGTCATCTACTTTGCTTTGTGGTACTTGAGCACACCCGGCTAGTATCAATAAACATAAAAAAGTAAAACTGTGTTTTAACATCTAACGTCCTTAAGGTATTAATGTATCAATTTGAAGTTGGTAGTCACTTACACTTTCACGCTTTAACGACTCTGAATGACCTTCTAGCTCACCAGAACTTGGCATAACCGAGTCATCTATAGAAATACGCGCCGAAATAATAATATTTTCTGCACTAGATAAGTTAAGCCCTGCAACCATTGCACTACTATCACTCAACTCAACTGTAATTGGAAATGAATATTTAGCGAGTTTAACAGCAGCTAATGGCATTGGCGAACCACTTGCTGCTTTTGCAAATATAAACAAGATACCGTCTTTTGGCTGTTTATCTATAAGCTCTTTTGCAATGTCGACTGTAACTGCAATAGCACCCGTTGTAGTAGTAACTGGCATAACAGAGCCTTCCGTTTGCATTTGCTTCTCTATATCAGCGATACGCTCAGAGATCATGCTATAACGAGAATCATTTTTTTCCATACTCGCAAGTAAAACTTCAAATGCAGCTTTGGCTTGAGGCCAATCTTTACGTTCATAAGCAATGAGTGCTAATAACGAAATTGCATCTAAATTGGTAGGCTCAACTTTTAGTACTTTTGAGAGCATACCTGCCGCACGGGTCATATTAGCTTCGCTGCCTTCTAGTAATAAAACTTGGCTATAACTAATAAGTACCTGCATATTATCAGGATTCATACGTAGTGCTTTATCAAATGACTGCTGCGCCATGTCAAATTCATTAAGCGACATAGCAACTCGTCCAAGTAGCATCCAAGCAACTTCATCATCGCCTGAGCGGCTAAGCTTAGTACGAAGCGCCAATGCAAAAGCCTGCAGTTCATTTTGGCTAAGCGGCTCACCTTTTTGCATTACAGCACGCTCACCATAATCAGCTAAATTATCCATGGCATCATGCCAAGCCGAAATTTGCTGCTGACTACCTGTTAAACTATAAAAAACACCTGTTAGAGCAAGAACAAATGCGCCACCAGTTAAAGCAAAAATACGATTATTACCTTTGCTGTTTAGTGATTTTTCTGGTGATAACTCATTCAATAAACGGCGTTTTAATTCAATAATTGATTCTGCATGATTTACGGTATCAATACGCTGATTATCTAAATCGGTTTGTAAATCAACTAAACGCTGCTCATAAATGCTAATTAGCTCAGCGTTGGCGTTATGAGTAATTGTTTGAACGCGCTCTTTTTTTAAAAAAGGCAACATCACAAACCCAAGAGCAACCAGTGTGAGTAAAGCAAAACACGCCCACATTAAAATCATTTAACTTTGCTCCTGACGTTTATTTTGTTCAATTAGCTTAGCTAACAGCATTTCGTCGTCACTGCTCCACGTTTGTTTTACTGATGCTTTTCGCTGGCGAATAACAATAAAACCAAAGCCGACTATGACAATTAATACAGGTAATACCCAAAGTACTAAAGTCGCTGGTGTAACTGGTGGGTCGTAATGAACAAAATAGCCAAAGCGGTCAATCATGTAATCAATCACTTCGTCTTTGCTCTTACCTTCTTTAACCAATACGAGTACTTTATCGCGCAAGTCTTTAGCAACAACAGCGTCAGAGTCCGCAATGTTTTGATTTTGACACTTAGGACAGCGCAGCTCTTTAGTTAGCTCTTCAAACAATATCGCTTGTTTGTTGTTATCAAATTGATAGCGATCTTGCTCTGCAAACGCACTGATGCTTACAAAAAGGCTAAGCGTAAGTAGTAACCATTTCATTATTTAAGCTCCTGCATAATTGGCGCAAATTTAGCTCGCCATACTCGCGGGTTTATATCGCCCGTGTGATGCAACAAAATAGTGCCGTTTTTATCGACTAAAAATGTTTCAGGCGCACCCGAAACACCTAAATCCAACGACAAAGTACGATGTAAATCTAAGATATTAAATTGATATGGGTCACCCGCACGTTGCAGCATATCGCTCACTTCGGTGCGAAGTGATTGCATATCAAACGGGCCATCAAAGTCAGCATCGTAACCTTGTACGTAATAAAGCCCAATAATTTTAACGCCTTGCTCACGTAACTTAGTTAAATAACCAAGTTCAACTAAACATGTTGGGCACCAAGTACCCCATACATTTAATAAGTAAACTTCGCCTTTTAAAGACTCGTTGGTCCACGGCTTATTGTCTTGCATTAAATCAGGTAGATTAAATGCTGGCATTTCTTGACCTAACCGACCCGTTTGAATTTCACGAGGATTAGCAAAAAGGCCTTGGTATAAAAATACACATACAAAAGCAAATACTAAAAGCGGCGCAATAGCTAAAATTTTACGGTTCATAAAACATTCTCCGATGCAGCTCTACGCGCTGTTTTAGCTGATGTGCGGTAGCGTTTATCAAATAAAATCATAAATCCAGCTAGGGAAATAAGCACACCACCAATCCACATCCAACGAACAAACGGTTTATGATAAATGCGAAGTGACCATGCACCTTGGCTTAGCTGCTCACCTAACGCTAAGTATAAATCACGTGTAAAGCCTGCATCTATTGCCGCCTCGGTCATAAACTGCATACCAATATCATACTTACGTTTTTCGGCGTGTAAGCGTGTTACTAGCTCATTGTTTTTAAGCACCGATACAACACCAGCATGACCACTGTAGTTCGGCCCGCGAATAGTTTTAACACCATCAAAACGGTATTCATACTCGTTAAGCTGAACTGTATCGCCTTGCTTCATCGATACGTCACGCTCAACTGAATACGCCGATGTAAGCGTTACACCTGCAATAACAAACGAAATACCAATATGCCCAAGCACCATAGCCCAGTAACTTACACCTAAGCGTTTTAAACCTTCTTTTAAGGTGCCGTGTACAGCAGATTTAGTGTAAATGTCGATGCCAGTTGATATTGCAATCCAAACTGCAAGCGTTGTAGCTAATAGCGTAAGTGGTTTTACTAAGTCGTAACTTGAAAACAACCAAGAACAGGTAATAACAACACTGGCTAATACGCCCATTAATATTTTGTTTTGTAAAAAAGCCCACTTATTTTGCTTCCAGCGTAAAAATGGTCCTATTCCCATCAAAATAGCAAACGGGACTAAAATTATTGCAAACATCTTATTAAAAAACGGTTCGCCAATAGAAATACTGCCCAAGCCCATTTCTTTATGAACCATAGGTAATAACGTACCCAGTAATACAATTAATGTAGCAACCACTAAAAATATATTATTGAGCCATAATGCCACTTCGCGTGATACAAATTTGTATCGACCTTCACTATGTACTTGCGATACACGCAGCGCGTATAACGTCAAACCACCACCAACAACAATGCCTAAAAAGGCGAGTATAAATAAGCCACGATCAGGGTCTGTAGCAAAAGCATGCACCGATACAATAATACCTGAGCGCACAATAAAGGTGCCTAATAAGCTTAACGAAAACGCTGCTATCGCTAATAATACAGTCCACGATTTAAATACACCGCGTTTTTCAGTTACGCTTAATGAATGCAGTAATGCAGTTGCAACAAGCCATGGCATTAATGATGCGTTTTCTACTGGATCCCAAAACCACCAGCCGCCCCAGCCAAGCTCTGAATACGCCCACCAGCTACCTATTGTTATTCCAAGAGTTAAAAAGCCCCATGCAGTCATTGTCCACGGACGTGACCACTTAGCCCATGTGTTATCAAGCTTACCGGTTAACAACGCAGCAATAGCAAAAGAGAAAGCAACTGATAGTCCTACATAACCCATGTACAGTAATGGCGGGTGAATAATCATGCCCGGATCTTGAAGCAACGGATTTAAATCACGCCCTTCAACTGGGAAATAAGGAAGTAGGCGCTCAAACGGGCTTGAAAGTAGTAAGGTGTACATCATAAAACCCACACCTAAAAAACCAAGTACGCCCAATACGCGAGCACGTAGCACCCAAGGCAATGATTTAGAACGCGCAGCGACAACTGCAGTCCAACCTGCTTGCATTACTAACCACAGTAAAATAGCGCCTTCATGGCCGCCCCATGTAGAGGTGATTTTGTAATACCAAGGTAGCGTACTACTTGAATGATATGCCACATACGATACGGTAAAATCATCCGTTACACTGGCGTAAATAAGTGCTGCAAAAGAGATTAAAACAAAAGCGAATTGCCCAATTGCTAAAGAGGGAGCTGCACGCATTAATCGAAGATTACCGGTATGCGCGCCCCAAAGAGGAAAAATACACAGTAAAACGCTTAGCACCATGGCAAGCGTTAAAGAAAAATAACCAATTTCTGGGATCATAGCTAATTACCACTATCTAAGTTGTATTTTGGTTTTTCGTGCTTAATACCTTTAACTGCCTCTGCAACTTCTGCTGGCATATATTCTTCGTCATGCTTTGCAAGCACTTCAAATGCTTCAATAACATTAGGTTCGATTAATACGCCCTGCGCTACAATGCCTTGCCCCTCACGAAACAAGTCTGGCAATATGCCTTGATAACGCACGGTCACTAATGGACCTGTATCAATTAGCTTAAAGCTTACTTGTAAGCTCTGTTCATTACGCTCAACCGTGCCTGGTACAACCATGCCACCAATACGTAGCTTTTGGCCAATGAATGGTTTTTCTTTATTAGGCCCTTTGCCATCAATAAGTTCGCTTGGCGTATAAAAAAGATTAATATTTTCTTGAAGTGCATAAAGCACTAAACCAATTGATCCACCAATACCAAACAGTACGGCAATAATTACCAATAGGCGCTTTTTACGTCTTGGATTCATGAGGCTTGTTCCTGTTTAGCTTTTTTAATTCGCGCTTCACGTATTATTTGTTGCTCAACTGAAGCCATAATACGTTTGGTATCTCTTAAAGAGTTCACTAAAATACCGAGTAAAATAAGAGCGCATGTACCAAAAGAAAGCCAGATATAAAACCCATAGCCTCCCATTGCAATAAAATCAGAAAAAGAGTCAAACTGCATAATTACCCCTTATTTAACAACAAACGCACCCACGGTCGGTGCTTTTCGCGTTGTAAAATTTCATTTTTAAGACGAATTAAAGTCACTGTTCCTACAAAAGCAGCAAAGGCTAAAATATTAACCATAAGTGGCCAAAACATACTTGGGTCTATTGCTTTAGTGTCTAGTTTTGTAATGCTTGCGCCTTGGTGTAGCGTATTCCACCACTCAACTGAGTAATGAATAATAGGTAAATTAATTACGCCAACAATTGCTAAAATAGAAGCTGCACGCCCTGCTGACTTCTTATCTTCAAATGCATGATAAAGCGAAAGCACGCCAAGATATAAAAATAATAAAATAAGTTCAGACGTTAAACGCGCATCCCATACCCACCAAGCACCCCACATAGGTTTACCCCATGCAGCGCCAGTAATAAGCGCTATAGCTGTAATACAAGCACCAACAGGCGCTATAGCAATAACGGCAAGTTCGGCATTTCGTAGTTGCCATACAAGTGCAACAACAGCTGCAATAGCCATTGATGAGTAAGCCCCCATAGACAAAATGGCAGAAGGAACATGAATAAAGATGATACGGTAGCTGTCTTTTTGTTGGTAATCGGCAGGTGCAAAACCAAGCCCCCATACCCATCCAACAATCATACTAACTACAGTAACTACGGCAAAATAAGGCAGTAACGTATTGCATAACTGGTATGCACGCTCTGCTTTAGCATAGGGATGTAACCACTTCCACATTAACTTACACTCACTTTTAAAGCTGACGATATGGCAATTGGTGCGCTAATAATAGCAATAAGTAACATTGCACCAAGGATGGCAAGCTGCCCACTATAATCCAGCGACATGGTGCTGGTATCGATAGCCGACGTTGCAAAAATCAAAACAGGAATATACAAAGGCAGTACGAGTAAACTCATCAAAATACCCCCTTTTTGTAATCCTACAGTAAGCCCTGCGCCTATTGCGCCAATAAAGCTCAATAGTGGAGTGCCTAATAATAATGTTAAAACAGTCGCTGTTAACGCCGTACTTTCTAGGTTTAACAACAATGCAAATAGCGGCGTCATTAATACAAGCGGTAAACCTGTTACCACCCAGTGAGCAGCCACTTTAGCAAGTACGGTTAACGATAACGGGTAAGACGATGCAATTAACTGCTCCAATGAGCCATCATTAAAATCATCTCTAAACAGCTTATCCAAGCCCAACATGGTAGAGAGTAATGCGGCAACCCAAATAATTCCCGGTGCCATTCTCGCTAGTAAACCAGGCTCAGGCCCGATTGCTAACGGAAATAATGAAATTACAATTAAGAAGAACAAAATAGGATTTACAATTTCAGCGCGCTGGCGAAACGCAAGTTTTACATCTTTGGTAAATACCGCACTAAATAGCAACCAATAAGAATGTTGACGAGTCATTAGTGACGATACTCCAGTGTAACCGTTTGCAAGTTACTAAAATGGGTCGTTAAATCTTGGTGGGTCGTTAACAAAATAGCTCCACCGTTTAGTAAGTGCTCGGTAAATCGCTGCTGTAAAAAGGCAACACCGCTTTTATCAAGCGCGGTAAATGGCTCATCAAGTACCCATAATTTAGCATCACTTAACCAAAGCCTAACCAAAGCTACACGTCTTTGTTGTCCAGCAGATAACATTCTAACCGGTACATCTTCAAGTCCAACAAGGCCAAGTTGCGCTAAAATGGGATACAAGTCAGGCTGGTTTATGTAGCCATTAATTTGTAACCAATGACGAACATTTTCAACTGCACTAAGCTGAATATTTACACCTGTTTTGTGGCCTATAAAGAGTAGTTCTCTGGCATACTCTTCGTAATACTTAGATATAGGCTGTTCTTGAAATAAAACAGCTCCTTCATCAGGCACAGAAAAGCCTGCGATAATACGCAATAGCGATGTTTTACCAGCCCCATTAGGACCCGCTAATTGCATGATTTGACCGCTATTAAGGCTAAAATTAAGATCCGCAAACAAACAACGATCTTGCTTGATGCAGGTGACGGACTTAATGTGTAACAAGATGACGATTCTCTCTGCCAAAAATTAGGCGTTAGTCTACCATAATGATAGGGTAATACGAATATTGCTTTAAAATCGATTCACTTAAAATAGAGAAAACTTGATTTAAAATAATGAATACGCCAACGCAAATAACATTATCTAATTCATTGGTTATCAATCAATCGACAAACCCTCAAACCAATGAGTTATCGCAATTACCTAATGAGGTACTTGCGGCTAAAAACATTCAATTTTCGAAAGACTCGATTACGCTTGATGTATTTATTGATAAACATTGGCAAACATTAAGACTTGGCACTACAAGCGCACCTCAAAATTTACAAAAGATAGCCAGTGCTAACATACAACTTAGTCCCGATGGCAAACAGCTCAACATCACGCCAAACACTACAACCCTTACTTTAAATCAACCAGTACAATTACAGCGTTTATTAAATTATGTAAGCACGGGCACTGAGGTACAAAGCAAACCAATGGATTTACAGGTGGTTATGTCCCCTACCCCAAAATTAGTAATTGATAAACTTAACGCCAGTATTGCCATAAATAAAGACGTAGCGCAGTTACTTTTAACTGAGCAGCCTTTAAAAGTAGTTGTTAGTACGACTAACAAAGGCGCACAGCTTAATGTTATTAATCGCTTTGCAGATACAATTCATACGCAACCACTTAGCCAAACTAAACTTACTAAATTACTCGTGGCCTTATTACCTAGTGCGCAACTTCAAGCAACACCTAAACTAGCTATTTTGACTCATCCTCAAAAGTCAGGTTCGTTTACAACGCCTATTACTAATCAACAAGTTAGTGAGCTACCCAACACCCCCATTAAGGTAAATTTAATAAATCAGGCTGATAAATTACTTATTAAAACCGATACTAATAATATAAAAGTAACGCTTAATAACTCATTTTCTAAACCGTTTAACGAGTTACTTTTAGCTCAAAAAAGCAGTGTCCCTGAAATACATTTTTCTGCGTCCACTATTAAAGCAAGCCCACTGCTTACACCTGATAGCCCAATAAAGTCGTGGCTACAAAATAGCTTTAGTGATTTAAAAACGCGAATTAATGATGCAGTTAAATATTTTGAAAGTAAGCCCTTTGCAGCAGCAAATAAATCTGAGTTAATGCCGCCGTCTGGATCATCTGCGATACAAAGGCCGAGCTTAGTTATGCAATTAACAGTATCACCGTTAAATAGAGTTAACATTACCCAAAATGTAAGTACTGCGTTAAATAGTAATACGAGCAATACTTTACCAGAGCACTTTTCAAGACTTCCGCCACTTGTACAATTAACTCAGCAAATAAAAGGAAGTGTTAGTGTTTGGCAATCATCTACAAATATAACAACAGCTAACACGCCAACGCCAAATAATATTACTCAAAATGGAGTGGCGAGCGCTAAGCCAAGTAATTTAAACGCGAGTCAATTGAGTGCTCTGAATATTAGTACTAACAGTAAAGTTGATACGTTAATTAAGCCTACAAGTGAAATTGTTACTAAAGGGCAAACAACGTCTTCAGTGCAACCAGTAATAAACGGCAACAATCAAAACAGTGCAAACTCAGCCTCGATTAAAAACATGCTCCCATTAGCAGAGCCGTTATCTAATATTGCCTCTCGTAGTCAAATGCTACAACCAATAGAAGCAAAGCTATTAAGCACACTATTAAAGCTTCCTGATACCACAATCCCTACGGATAGAGTAGCTGGTAACAAACAGCTTTTAAGTAGTCAAATTACTGACATTACAAATAGAGCAACAAAAGACACGCCCGATTTAACTCGCTTAATTAACCAAGCATTTAATCGCATGGTCTCAAGTAATAATGTTAACCCTGCGACCATACAGCGTGAAGTATTAGCCACCTTACAACCATCTCAATTAACGGGTGATACACTACAAAGTAGCTTCACTAAAGGACTTGAACAAGTTGCAGTGAGTATTTTAGCAGCCCCTATAATTAGCCAATCAGTAACACCGATAAGCTTTAATAACCAAACTGGCTTAGATGCACTTTTACAAGTACTCATACCTACTTTTAAAACAGGAAACGCGGGAGCAAAAATACTTGAGCAACTGCAGCAAGCTCAAGTTCAAGCATTGGCTAGCGAAATCGTACAAGTTAAAAACACACTTACCCAAGTAAGTGTTTCAACACCAAGTCAACAACCAGACACAAACCCGCTTGCACAATTTTTATTACCAATGAAATTGCCGCCAGAGGCCGCCCAAACAGAAATAACACTGGGGCAATATAAAAAGCCAAGCGCAGATAAATTAGAAGATAAAAATGTATGGTTTGTCAGGTTAAACTTTGATTATGCACAGATTGGGCAGTTACAGATTACCGCTGAGTTAATGGATAAAGCACTCGATTGCCAGCTATTAGCCTCAAGCCAAGAAGTAAGCGCAATTGCTCACCCTCACTTAGATAATTTAAGATCCAAATTAGCTAAGCATGGTTTACAGGTTGGAGAGCTCAACTTAAAGCGAGGCGATGCAAATAATCAGGCATTTTATAAATCTCATGCAATTATTAATATTAAGGTTTAGTAATGAGTGATACACCTATTAATAAGTCAGCCATTGGGCTTTTATACGAAGCTGGCAACACCCCCATTGTAAGCGTAAAAGGGTTTGGTGAGTTAGCTGACGAAATAATTGCAGCGGCAAAATTAAAAGGAATTATGATCCACGAAGATGCAGCGCTTGCTAAAACGTTGTCGCATTTAAGCTTAGGGGAAGAAATCCCTAAAGAGCTTTATTATGTAATTGCAGAGCTTATTGCGTTTTCGTATGTATTAAGAGGTCAATTTCCGCCAGGCTGGCAAGACTTTCAAGGTAAGTTAAATATTAAAGCGTGAGATTATTTACACGCTTATAACTAAAAAGGCGCTAAGCGCCTTTTTGTTTATGTAGTGAAAATAGTAATTCGGCTTCTGCTCGCGGTAATTCGCATTCGCGTATCACCTCATCGAGGTCCGCACCTAACTCAACCATTTTTACTGCACGAGAGTAAATTTTAGCATCAGGGTCATCGTATTTTTGCGCAGCTTGTTGTTGTATTAAATCTTGATTTTGTTGCTCAACCTCAAGCACTCGCTTACCAATACTTAAAAGCCCTGTTCTAAGCTCTGAAATTTCACTTCGCAAAATATGAGTTTGCTCTGAGCTATCTTTAAGCTGCTGTAATACAGCATTAACTTCATTCACTTGTTTGTTTTTTAATGCAATTATTAGCGCAAGCGATATAAGTCCTACCGCTAACGCTGATATAGCTATACTAAGTAACAGCATAATTTATTTGGTAAAGCTTATATATCGCTTAACTCATCCCATTCATCATCGCTGAGTAACTTGTTTAAATCGACTAAAATCAGTAGCTCATTATCACGATTACAAACGCCTTGAATAAACTTAGCACTTTCTTCAGTACCAACATTTGGTGCACTATCGATCTCAGAGCTGCGTAAATAAACGACTTCAGATACGCTGTCGGCTAAAATGCCGATAACTTGCTCTTCAGCTTCAATAATTAATATACGAGAATTATCGGTTGCATCAGCAGCTAACAAACCAAAACGTGCACGAGTATCAATAACAGTTACAACGTTACCGCGTAAGTTAATAATACCAATAACGTAAGAAGGTGCACCTGGTACAGGGGCTATCTCTGTATAACGAAGTATTTCTTGTACTTGCATTACATTTACGCCGTAGGTTTCTTCCTCTAGCTTAAACGTAACCCACTGTAAAATTTCATCATTATTATCTGCGTTTTTATTTGCTGACAGTAATTTATCTTGATTCATGCTATTACCCCGTAATGGTCATTACTACTGACGGCTATCTAAGCCTTTCTCTAATAATATATTTAAATTATCTACATCTATTAAAGCACACATTTTTTCTTTTATAACACCAGCAAGCCATGGGCGCTTACTTTTATTTGTACGCCATTTTACATCTTCTTTACTCAATGTAATGTTATTTATCAACTTTTCAGCTAATAAGCCCCACTGGCTATCACCTAAGGTAATTAAATACTGATAATCTAAAGACGCCTCTAATTTATCATCATACTTTTCTGGCATTACCCAACGAGCAGTATCAACAACATTAAGCTTTTCTTCTCTGTTGAGCATAACGCCTTTAAACCACTTTGGCTTACCAAACAAATGATTTACTTCACCTAATTGATGTATACCGCCTAATGCTTTTAATGGTACAGCCAATGTTAAACCAGCAACTTCAAAAAATAATGCCTGAAATTCACCATCAAAATAGTCAGATTGGCTAGTGGTTATAATCTGTGGTTCTGGTTCTTCTGTAGTCGTACTTATCGGCTCTATTACTTCATCGTCAATGGCTTTATTAACTTTTGCGGCTTCAAAAATCGGTTCAACTATTGGCTTAATTTCAGAATTAAGTAAATCTTGATCAAATATTTTTTCTGCCGCTTTTATCTGTTCTTTTGGTTTTAAATGAATATGTTCTTGCTGCGAGTCGTGTGGCATTTGCTCAAGTAATTTTGCGACTGGCTCAAGGTTATCTACAGGCTCGTCTTCACATAACAAAGCCCCTAGGTATTGTTTCATTACTTTTTCATTAGCAAATAATTGCTTACTCATTCATTAACCTTGTTCAATTAAATATTCTAGCAGTGCTTTATATGCGTATACACCACGCGAACGAGGACAATACTCTACAGGCACTTTTTGCGCAAAGCTTGCATCTCTAAATTTAGTATCTACCGGTATCACACCTGGCCAGACTTTATCACCATACGTACTTTGAAGTGTTTTATATGCTTCTAACGATGCTTTAGTACGTTTATCATACATAGTAGGGATTATAGTATATTGATAATCTTTCGCTTGAGAGGTTTGCATTAATTCCATAGTGCGCATCATTCTATCAAGCCCTTTCAGTGCTAAAAATTCCGTTTGCACTGGCACTAAAATTCGCTCACTTGCTGCAAGCGCATTAACCATTAACACCCCTAAAACTGGGGGGCAATCTAAAATGGCATAATCGTAATGTTCACTGATTTTTGCAAGCGCTTTTTTTAGTATTAATCCCATACCTGTTTTATTACCCATGCTTCTATCAAGCGTGGCTATCGCCATTGTTGCGGGTAAAATATCTAGGTTTTCAAGTGTTGATGGGCATAAAGCTTGAAGTATCTCTTCACTTTGCATGCTCGTGCCACGCGCAAAAATATCATATACGCTGACTTCCAAATCTTCTGAGTCAATGCCAAAGTAATAAGTGAGTGATGCATGAGGGTCTGTATCAATAAGCAACACACGCTTACCCTGCAAAGCTAAAATACCAGCAAGGCTCACTGCTGTTGTTGTTTTACCAACACCACCTTTTTGATTTGCGACAGTCCAAATCTTCACATTACATCCTAATTACTGTTCATTGCGCGTTGTTATGCGAATACCACCATGAGGCAAACGAATTATTTTTATTGTATCGTCATCTGAAGGGAGCTCAATTTCAGGCTCTGCCACTACTGGCTTGACGGCCTGTTCATCACCTTTAATGTCTTGTATTGGCGGTAAACCATACTTAGAAAGTGCAATAACAACTTTACGATTTTCTGCTCGCCCTTGTTCTGTATCGTTACTTACAAAAGGTGAATATTGACCATAACCTTCTATCGCCATTCTGGCAGAATTAATACCTAATGCTTCCAACTCTACTAAAATAGATGTTGCTCTAGCAACCGAGAGTTCCCAATTTGAGCGAAATATTTCATTGCGAATACTTTCATCATCAGTATAGCCACGCACCCTAATATAGTTATCTACTGGAGCAATAATATCTTTAACAATTTTGACGACTTGTTTTGCCCTAGAATGTGCAACTGAGCTACCACTTGAAAATAACATACCTGAGCTTAGCTCTATAATCAGCCAATCTTGATTAAGCTCTAAACTGGCTTCTCCATCACGAATTTCATCAATAAGCGCTGACTGCAGCTTAGTAAGTAAGCTATCAAGTGGTTTTCCTAAATATTTTTGTTGTATGTTACTTGTATCACTTTGACCGTCGAGTAACTCTGGACCTTGTTCTTCTTTTAAAATACTTTCACCATAAAGAACTTCTTGTTCAGGTGTCACTCTATCAGTCAATATTCCATTACCATTGACGCCCTCACCTTGCTGGGAGTGCTGGCGGGCAGATTTATCAAAAACGTGTTCAAGGGAGTCTGACAATATTTGAAATTGTTCTTCTTTGTTAATCGCTATCGCATACAGCACCACAAAAAAAGCAAACATAATGGTCATGTAATCGGCATACGATACAAGCCAACGCTCTGTATGTTGACTTTTAGGAGCAGAGTGACGAAGTCGTCGGCGTAGCATGTTATTCGTCCACTAAATTAGGACGCTCTACACGATAGGCTTCAAGCTTTAATTCTATATTTACTGGGCTTTCACCAACGCTTATTGCAATCACACCTTCGGCAAGCATTTCATGGTAAAGCATTTTTTGCTCTACACGCTGTTTTAACTTATTTGCCATAGGTAAAAACAATAAATTAGCTAAACCAACACCATAAATGGTCGCAATAAATGCCGTTGCAACGCCTGCACCAAGCATTTGTGGATCGGTAATAAACGACATTGCCTGTATTAAACCAAGCACAGCACCTAAAATACCAATGGTAGGACTGTAGCCCCCCATCGCTTCATAAACACGTGCGGCTTCAAGCAAGCGATCGCGTTCTAGCAGTAAATCAATTTCAAGCGTGTCACGTAGTTTTTGCTCTGAGCAGCCATCTACAAGCAAGCTTAAACCTTTTGCTGCATATGCATCTGGGTGAGCTAGCGCTTCGTTTTCAAGCGCTAAGTAACCTTCTTGACGTGCCTTATGAGACCATCGCTTAACTTGTTCTATTGCATCTTCAATATCATATTGTGGCGCAACAAAAACCCAAGAGCTCATATTTAGCATTTTTTTAAAGGTACTTGCTGATGTTTGTAACATAACAGCGCCAAGCGTGCCGCCTAATACAATAATAAGGGCAGGACCATTAAATAAAGCAGAAACAACGCCGCCTTCTAAAGAGTAACCTAGACCTATTGCACCCAGTGCTACAAATAGTCCAAATATTGAGAGTTTATCCACAACCTACCTCTCTCTTGATACGTGCTGCAACATCGCTTAATGCTAAGCTTTCACTCGAAAGCCCCGCATTAGCAATGGCTTGAGGCATTCCATAAACAACACAGCTTTTCTCATCCTGTGCCCAAATAGTTGCACCCGTTTGCTTTAACATTCTTGCACCGTCACGTCCATCAGCACCCATGCCTGTTAAAACAATAGCAAGCACATCGCCTTGATACGTTTTTGCTGCACTGGCAAACGTTACATCTACACTCGGTTTATAACTTATTCTCTCGCTATGATCTTCAAATACGCGCAGTGTTCTATTTGCACCACGCCCTTCTACCATCATCTGCTGTCCGCCAGGCGCTAGATAAGCCGTTCCTGGTTGTAAGCGGTCACCTTGTTGCGCTTCTTTCACTTTTATTTGGCACAGACCATTTAAGCGTGCTGCGAAAGCAGGTGTAAAAGCCGCAGGCATATGCTGAATAAGCAAAATAGGGTGAGGGAAATTAGCTGGCAATTGAGTCAGTATAGTTTGTAGTGCAACAGGGCCACCTGTAGAAGTGCCAATAGCCACAAGCTGGTATTGCTTTCCACTTGCTCGCATTGAGGCAATATTTGAACCTGACGATGTTGTAGGGGCTGCTCTTTGAAAGCTTCTATCGGGTTGTTTTATCGAAGGCGTTAGTGTGTTTGTTCTTTGCGAAAGTGAGCTTGTT
The DNA here is from genome assembly GCF_015864305.1 of Pseudoalteromonas sp. NZS71_1. Lineage (NCBI taxonomy): Bacteria > Pseudomonadati > Pseudomonadota > Gammaproteobacteria > Alteromonadales > Pseudoalteromonadaceae > Pseudoalteromonas > Pseudoalteromonas sp. NZS71_1. The sequence continues at coordinate 70,003 of NZ_JADYXM010000002.1, forward strand.
ATCGGTTTAGTTGATATTACTGGCTTAGGTGGTGTTGCAGCTTTAAACGTTCGCGGTAAACGTCTTCGCCCTATATCTTTCACTTTATTTTGTAAAAGCTTTATAGCGTCTTCATTATTGCGAGCGATGTCTTCAAATTTTTTCGGTAAAAAATCCATTGCTCCAGCATCTAGCGCATCAAACGTTGCTGTTGCGCCATCACGTGTTAGTGATGAAAACATTAAGATAGGCGTTGGATTACTCGCCATTATCTCTTTAACTGCGCTAATACCATCAAGCACAGGCATTTCGACATCCATAGTGATCATATCTGGACGTAGCTGAGCTGCTTTTTCAACAGCTTCTCTGCCATTCACAGCAAAGCCTATAACTTGTATGTCGCTATCTTGCTCAAGAATTTCGCTTACTCTGCGGCGAAAAAAGCTTGAATCATCAACAACTAAAACTTTAACGGCCATTTAGCTCTCTTATTAAATTTATGCGTAGGTATATATTAAATATATACCTACTTTATTATTAGCCTGCGTAATGTTTTAACATGTTTGGAACGTCTAAAATCAGTGCAATGCCACCATCCGAAGTTATTGTAGCACCTGCCATACCTGGTGTTCCTTGAAGTAACGCATCAAGCGGCTTAATCACTACTTCTTCTTGGCCAATTAATGAGTCAACAACAAAACCAATTTGCTGCGTACCAATTTGCACAATAACTACATGGCCTTTTGCTTTTCGCTGTGAACGATCCGAGCCTTTAACTAACCAGTGCTCGAGGTAGAATAACGGTATTGCCTTTTTACGCACAATAATTGTTAATTGCCCATCAACCACATTTGTTTTCGTTAAATCTAAGTTGAATATTTCACTAACACCAGCAAGTGGTAACGCAAATGTTTGTGCGCCAACAATTACCATTAAGGTCGGTAATATAGCTAAGGTAAGTGGTACTTTTATCTCTAAAATGGTACCTACGCCTAACTCAGATTGAATACTTACAGAGCCGTTTAATTGGGTGATTTTAGTTTTCACCACATCCATTCCAACACCACGACCTGAAATATCAGATATCTCTTCTTTTGTAGAAAAGCCAGGTGCAAAAATGAGGTTGTATGCTTCAGTGTCAGAAAGTCGACTCGCTTGATCGTGGTCGAGTACGCCTTTACTAATTGCTATTTTTTTCAGTTTCTCAGCATCCATACCAGCGCCATCATCTTTAATGGTCAACAAAATATGGTCGCCTTCCTGAGACGCAGATAAAGTAACATTACCTGTTCTAGGTTTACCTGCAGCCTCACGAACAGCTGGCATTTCAATACCGTGGTCAACTGAGTTTCGAACTAAATGCACAAGCGGATCGGCTAGTGCTTCCACTAAGTTTTTATCTAAATCGGTTTCTTCACCTACAAGTTGTAAGTCAATGTCTTTGTTTAAGCTGCGTGCTAAATCGCGTACTACGCGAGGGAAACGACCAAATACCTTTTTAATTGGTTGCATTCGTGTTTGCATAACCGCGCCTTGAATATCAGCAGTCACTACATCTAAGTTAGAGATTGCTTTACCCATTGCTTCACTGTCTGAGTTGGTCGCTAAACTAACCAAACGATTTCGCACAAGTACTAACTCACCAACCATATTCATAATTTGGTCAAGTCGTTTTGTATCTACGCGAACTGTCGTCTCTGCTGCTGGTGGCGCTGATTTTTTAGGCGTTGCTGGCGCTGCTTTAGCAACCGGTTTTTCTACCGGTTTAGAAACGGGTGCTTTTACAGGTTCTGGTTTTTTTACAGGCACACTCGCTTTTGCAGCTGGTTTAGCTGGAATATTGGGCTGTTTCACAGCAGGAGTGCTTTCTATTGATTTAGGTGCAGTGCCTTTACCATGAAGTTCATCAAGAAGCGCTTCAAACTCATCATCACTAATTTCATCATCTGATGAATTAGCAGTATTTGACGCTGGTTTAGCTGGTTCTACAGGTGCTTTAACTGCACTACTTTGCTCAGGTGCTTTACTCGCAACCTCACCAAAACTGCCAACTCCATGTAACTCGTCTAATAAGCTGTCAAATTCATCATCAGTAATATCACCATTAAAATCACTACTACTTGCTACTGGCTTTTCAACTGCAGGACCTTGTCCTTTACCGTGTAGTTCATCAAGTAAGTTTTCAAATTCATCTTCAGTGATTTCGTTTATTTCAGCATCACTAACCGAAGGAGTTCCGCTAAACATTTCATCAAATGCAAATGGATCTTCCTCATCAGCTATTGGCGTATCAACTACTTCATCAAGAGGTTGTTCAACGTCAGTTTCTGAAGCGACTCCGTTAAGCTCGGCTTCTGTTGGAGGTAGGCCCAAAATGTGGAGGGTTTGAAGTAACTCAGGATCTGCTGGTTCTGGCTTATCCCTATTTTGGATAGTCGCGAACATTTCATTAATGGTGTCGAGCGCTTGTAAAATAACATCCATTAACTCTGAATTGACCGTTCGCACGCCTTGACGTAGTAAATCAAATACGTTTTCAGCGCCGTGGCAAGCATCAACAAGTTCTGTCATAGCTAAAAAGCCTGCACCACCTTTTACAGTGTGAAAGCCTCTGAATATGGCATTTAGTAACTCGGTATCTTCTGGATTATTTTCCAGTTCAACTAACTGTTCAGATAAAAGCTCTAGGATTTCTCCTGCCTCTACAAGAAAGTCTTGTAAAATATCTTCATCGACTTCAAACATGCAGTTACTCTCCTCTTAGAAGCCCAAACTTGATAAAAGATCATCGACTTCATCTTGATCAGACACAACATCATTACGCGATTCTTTATCAATAATAGGGCCTTCAGGACCTGCTAAAGTTTGTGTGGCAACTGGTTCTTTTATTTTTTGTTGTTCTACTTTATTCGCTGTGTTGTCACTGTCATCTTGTTCAGCAAACGCTGTTAAAAGATGAAGTAAGCTTTCTTCTACTTCTCTAACAAGTTCTATAACACGGCGAATAACTTGACCTGTTAAGTCTTGATAGTCTTGAGCCATTAGTACATTTGTCATTAAGCTTTGAAGCTCATCCGTTTTATGATGAGAGTTATTCATAAACTTATCGATACTATGGCAAAGTTGTTTAAACTCACCAAGCTCAATCTCCCGGCTCATTAAACGATCCCATGTCGGTTTGATATGAGATATTTCATCTGCAAGTTGCTGAGCTATAGGTAAACTAGCCTCAACAGCATCCATTGTTTTATTAGCCGCATTTTCTGTCATTTCTATAACATAATTAAGCCGCTTTTTAGCATCTGGAATCGCATCTGTCGTTATGTTAGTTAAGCGAGTATCAAGCTCAAAGCTTTTAAGTGCTTCGTGCAGTTGACGAGTCAACTTCCCAACTTCAGCAAATAATTTAGACTGCTCTTGCGAAGCTGTCTCTAAAATCAACTGATTAGCTTTATCTTGCTCATCGTTTTCTAAATAAATGACGAGTTGACGAGCTTGTTCTAACGTTATTTGAGGCGCAGCTGGTGCTGACATAAGCCTCTCCCCCATCATTAGCCTAAGCGTTCAAATACTTTTTCTAATTTAGTTTTTAATGTTCCAGCCGTAAATGGCTTAACAATATAACCATTAACGCCAGCTTGCGCTGCAGCTATTATTTGTTCTTTTTTAGCTTCTGCCGTTACCATCAGTACAGGGATATGTTTTAACTTATCATCTGCACGAATTGCTCTTAAAAGGTCAATACCTTGCATTCCCGGCATATTCCAATCTGTAACCACAAAATCAAACACTTGATTTTGTAACATAGGCAAAGCTGTAGACCCGTCATCAGCTTCTTGAACATTAGTGAAACCTAAGTCACGTAATAGGTTTTTTATAATTCGTCTCATCGTTGAAAAATCATCAACTACAAGAATTTTCATGTTTTTATCCAAAACATCCCCCAGTGAGGTATTAACCTTAGTTTACTTACTACTAGTTTATCCAGTCATTGATTTTAGCTTTAAGCTTAATCATCGCCTGACCATGTATCTGACTTACACGCGATTCGCTTACATCGAGTATATGTCCTATTTCTTTTAAATTCATTTCATCGTTATAGTATAAAGAAAGTACCATCGCATCACGCTCTGGTAATGACTTTATTGCATTTAGCAAAGACTCATTAAACCGATCATTTTTAACATTATTAAAAGGTTTGTCTAGCGCTAAATCTTGGCCTACGGGAGTAATAACATCCTCATCTACACCAAGGTCTTCTATGCCTAATACTTTACTGGTATTAACATCATTCAAAATATGATGGTACTCATTGAGTGAAATTTCAAGTTTTTCAGCAACTTCTGTATCTGTTGGTTCGCGATTCAGACTGCTTTCGAGCCCAGTAATTGCCTCTGCAACTTGTCGGCTTTTACGGTGTACTGAACGAGGAGCCCAATCACCACGGCGCATTTCATCAAGCATAGCCCCGCGAATACGAATACCGGCAAAGGTTTCAAAGCTTGCGCCTTTTGTTGCATCAAAGTTTTTTGAAGCTTCTATTAAACCTATCATTCCTGATTGAATTAAATCATCAAGCTGAACGCTAGGTGGTAATCGAGCAATTAGATGACATGCCACTTTTTTAACAAGTGATGCATGTTTCTCAACAATCACATTTAAGTTTTGTGTTGATTGATATCCCATAGCTCTATTCACCAATGTTGTCATAATTAGCCGTTTACTAGTTTCTCAATGAAAAACTCTAAATGCCCAGATGGTTGATTTGGTATTGGCCATTTAACTGCTTTTGTCGCCAGCGCTTTAAACGCGAGAGCGGCTGGCGAACTTGGAAAGAGCTCAACAATCACCTTTTGGCGACGTGTTGCTTTGCGCATATTTTCGTCATAAGGAACCGTTGCTACTAGCTCCATTGAAACATCTAAAAAGCGATCGGTAACTTTAGATAGTTTTGCAAACAATTCAGTGCCTTCACGCATACTGCGGACCATATTGGCAACAATTTTGAACTTATAAACACCGTGCTCGCGGCTTAATACTTTAATAAGTGCGTAAGCATCGGTTATTGATGTTGGTTCATCGCACACTACAACCATTACATCTTGTGCTGCTCGTGAGAAGCTTAGCACCATGTCTGAAATACCAGCGGCTGTATCTACAATTAAAATATCAAATTCGGTATTCAATTCGCTAAATGCACGAATTAGCCCGGCATGCTCAGATGGCGATAGTTCAACCATACTTTGCGAGCCCGATGTAGCGGGTACAATTTTAATACCAGCAGGGCCTTCAACTAAAATCTCGTCAAGCTCACATTCACCTGACAAAACGTGTGATAAATTGCGCTCTACACGTAAACCAAGCATCACATCACAGTTTGCTAAACCTAAGTCAGCATCCAGCACTAATACTCTATTACCTTGTTGCCCTAGTGCAATAGCGGTATTTAGAGAAACATTTGTTTTCCCTACCCCACCTTTACCACCGGTTACAGCGATAACTTTTACGCCGTTGTTATTGTTTTGACTCATTTTGCGCAGGCCGCTTGCTTGATCTAATACTGTGTTAATCATACATCCCTACTGTACTTGGCGCCACTGCTTGGTGCCTTGAATGTTGTGCTTTTGTTCTTTTTAAATATAACTGCTCAGCCTTTTTCACTAGTTTCTCAGCATTTGCAACACGAATATCTTCTGGCACTCGTTGACCGTTAGTAAGATACCCTATTGGAAGGCGATTTTGAATCGCAATACTAATAATCTCACCCAAACTTAATGATTCATCTAACTTAGTGAAAATACAACCACTTAACTGTACTTTTTTAAAGTGACGTACTGTTTCTTGTAATACATTAATTTGTGCCGTCGCGCTTAGTACTAAGTAGCTGCGAATATCCACACGTTGGTTACGCATTAACGTGTTTAACTGCTCAGTCAAACGTAAATCTCGCTGACTCATACCTGCTGTATCAATTAATACTAGACGTTTATTTCGTAAATGATATAAAACTTCAGCTAATTCATTAGCATCTTTAACTTGCTTTACACCACAACCAATAATACGGCCGTAAGTAGCAAGCTGTTCATAAGCACCAATTCTGTATGTATCAGTGGTTATTAAGGCCACTTTATCAGCGCCATATTTTTGTGCACCTAACGCTGCAAGCTTAGCAACTGTTGTTGTTTTACCAACACCTGTTGGACCCACTAACGCATATACACCACCTTGGCGAAGTATTTCATTATTGGTTGTTTGCATTTGATCTTCGACCATCGTTAACAACGCTTTCCAGCCTTGCTTACGAGATACATCATCAGGTACAAAACATGCCATTTGTTGCGCTACTTCTTTATCAATACCCATACCGACTAAGCGGTCAACCATGCAAGCGCGTGTTGGATCGCGACGCGCCATATCTTGCTGCATTAAGCCTGATACTTGATGCTCAAGTAATTGACGAATTGCGTTCATTTCTTCACGCATTGTTGTCATTTCTTCGCTTTCATTATTGGGTGTTTGTTGGCGAGCAGTTACTGGACTATCTAAATCATCAAAGTCGCTGTCTAAATCATCAAAACCCAAGCTATCCGCTTGAGTTTGTGGACGAACTGGCGCTGCATTTTCAGGAGCAAACATATTTTTAGTACGCTGTTCCATAACTGGTTCTTGATAGTTATCGGTAGTATCAATACCAGATTGTGAAAACATTGATGCAAGTTCAGGGGAGCGAGGACGCGGTGATTGGCGCTCTAATAAAGCCTGTAGGCTGTCAGCCACTTTTGCTTGCGGCTCTGGTTTGGCACGCTGAGGCTCTGGTTTTACAAAATTATGCATACTTTGCTGTGGTGCTTGAGCACGCGGCTCTGCAGTACGTTGTGGTTGCGCTGCTACTTTAGGGGCTGCTTTGTCATAATCAACTGCCGCTACAATTTCTACACCGTTAGCCAGCTTCTTATTTGACATAATAACCGCATCAACACCTAGCTCATCTTTAACTTCTTTAAGTGCTGTGCGCATATCTTTAGCAAAAAAACGTTTAATTTTCATGATTCAACCCCTGTTAAAATCTTATTGTTGGCCTACAGAGCTAACAATCTTGATCTGTCTTTCGTCTGGTACCTCTTGATAAGACATCACTCTCAATCCTGGAATGGTGTACTTAACAAAACGAGATAACACAGTGCGTAACATTCCTGACGTTAGCAATATAGAAGGTTCACCGGCCATTTCTTGATTTTGATGCGCTTGTGTCAATGACACTTGAAGTCGCTCTGCAAGTCCAGGCTCAATACCGGCACCTTCATCACCTGCATTTTGTAATGACTGATGCAACATCTGTTCCAACTCAGGTGCCAAGGTTATGACAGGGATTTCTGATGACATACCAACCGCATCTTGAACAATTAACCTACGCAGAGAAATACGCACTGCAGCCGTTAATACATCAGGGTCTTGGCTACGCGGGCCATACTCAACAAGGGTTTGAACAATTGAGCGCATATCGCGAATAGCTACACCTTCATTCAATAAATTTTGCAGTACTTTTACAATTGCAGTTAATGGCAACACGTCAGGTACTAGTCCTTCTACTAAGCGAGGATGGCTTTTAGCAAGCATATCAAGCAGGTTTTGAACTTCTTCATGCCCTAGTAACAACGCCGCACTGTTAGTTAATAACTGGCTAATATGAGTGGCAACTACAGTTGCTGAATCTACAACGGTATAACCTAGTGATTGCGCTTCATCTTTTTGATCAGGCTTGATCCATACTGCATCAAGGCCAAACGCAGGATCTTTGGTTTCAACCCCTTTAATTGGGCCAAATACTTGCCCTGGGTTAATTGCTAGCTCGTCGCCATGTTTAAGTTCGCTTTCACCGGTTGAAACACCCATTAGCGTTATTCTGTAAGCATTAGGGTCAAGCTCTAAATTATCGCGAATATGAACAGGTGGTACTAAAAAACCAAGTTCTTGAGAAAGCTTTTTACGTACACCTTTAATACGATTAAGTAGCTCACCACCTTGAGATTGATCTACCAACGGAATTAATCTGTAACCTACTTCTAGGCCAATTACGTCAACCTGTTGAACATCATCCCAACCAAGTTCTTTTTGCTCTTGTTTATTGGCAATACCTGTTGCAGCGCTTCCGCCACTGGCGGCTTCTTCGGCCTCTGCTGCAGCGGCTTTTAACTTAGTTTGCTGTGTGTAGTAAGCTAAATAACCCAGTAACGCACCTAAACTTAAAAAAGCAAAATGCGGCATACCAGGCACTAAACCCATGATGATCAAAATACCTGAAGCAATAAAGAGTGATTTTTCGTTACCTAGTTGTTTCTTAAATTGGTCACCCATATTGAGCGACTCATTTTGACGTGTTACAACAATCGCGGTACCAATTGAAAGCAGTAAAGAAGGGAGTTGAGCAACTAAACCATCACCAATGGTAAGTAATGTATATACTTCCATTGCGTTGCCAAAACTCAAATTATGTTGAATCATACCGACAAATAAACCACCAACAATATTGATGATTAATATAACAATACCTGCAATGGCATCGCCTTTTACAAATTTACTCGCACCATCCATTGAGCCGTAAAAATCAGCTTCGCGAGTTACTTCCTCGCGGCGATCACGCGCTTGCTCAGCACTGATAAAACCAGCGTTTAAATCGGCGTCAATTGCCATTTGTTTACCCGGCATTGCATCAAGGGTGAAACGTGCAGATACCTCAGAAATACGCCCAGCACCTTTAGTAATTACCACAAAGTTAATAATGATCAGAATTAAGAATACGACTAAACCAACAGCGTAGTTACCACCAATAACAACTGAGCCAAACGCTTCAATTACTTTACCGGCAGAATCACCACCATTATGACCTTCAAGTAATACAACTCGAGTGCTGGCAACATTAAGCGCTAAGCGCATAATCGTAGCGATTAGTAATACAGAGGGGAATATACCAAACTCAACCGGCTTCATCGTGTAAACAGTCACGAGTAAAACCACTAGTGCGAGGGCAATATTAAACGAGAAAAGAATATCGAGTAAAAATGGCGGTAACGGTAAAATCACCATTCCCAAGGCAGCAAGCACAAGCAAAGGAGTACCTACCCCTTTGGCATAGTCTTTTTTGTCTCTGTTAAGTTGTTGTAATACCGCTTTAAAACTCATAATTCTACAATTTCAAAAAATTGACACTACGTAGAATTAGCAATAACTATTCCAAGTTACTAAGTTAACGGTTTAATACTTGTAGGCATCGGGGATTGGGAGCTTGTTATTGAGCTTAGTTGGACGTTTACCGCGCCCTTTATTAAAGCGCTTAAGCTGAAATACATACGCTAAAACTTGCGCTACAGCAGTAAATAGCTGATCGGGTATTTGCTCTCCTACTTCAGCCGTATGGTAAAGCGCTCGGGTCAGCATAGGGGATTCTAAAATAGGTACTTCGTTCCCTATTGCTACTTTTCTAATTTGCATCGCCATTTCATCAATACCTTTAGCAAGTACTATGGGCGCACCTGCGCGCTCTGTATCGTATTTCAATGCTACAGAGTAGTGAGTTGGGTTGGTAACAATAACATCAGCGTCAGGGACATCTTGCATCATACGATTTTGCGACATTTGCCTTTGTGTTTGCCTAATACGCGCTTTTATTTGTGGGTCACCTTCAGAGTTTTTATACTCATCTTTAATCTCTTGCATTGTCATTTTAAGTTGTTTGTTATGGTTATAACTTTGAAATGGTGCATCAATAGCCGCAATAATAATTAAAGTGCATGAAAGGCCTAAAAACATCCAGCCTAAAATCTCTAAGGCATGAATAATATTACCTGGTGCACTTTCTAAACTTAAATGCAGTATTTCATCAAAATAGGTATTAATTAAAAATATAGCAAAACTTGCAACCAAACCAAATTTTAAAAGTGACTTTACAAGCTCAATAGCCGCTTGCGGGCCAAACATACGTTTAAAGCCTTTCATTGGCGACATTTTACTTGCTTTAGGTGCAGCGGCTTCCCAGCTAAAATTAAAACCACCTAGTAACGTATTACCAATAAATGCAGCCAAAACTATAATTAATACAAACATAGCCATAGGAAACATTAAAGCGTCTGCAACCTCTCCCCATACGGCAAACATTTTAGTAGTATCAAAGGCTTCGTTGCGATTTAAGCTAAGGGTTCGGCCCATTACATTGTATAAACCTTTGCCAATTTCTGGCCCATACATCAAAAGCGATATAGCCGAAAAAATAAGTACAAACATGGTACCTAGCTCTTTTGAGCGCGCTATTTGGCCTTTCTTTTTAGATTCTTCAAGTTTTTTGGATGTGGGTTCTTCTGTTTTTTCTTGTCCTGAGTCTTCAGACATGACTTTCTCCTAAGGTGAACAACCAACTAAAGTACACATTAGCTCAACCATTTTTAACCATTGAAACTCAAACTGAGTAACAAAGTTACCTAGTGTCGCCCAAATAATAATAAGTCCCGCTACCAAGGTAAAAGGAAAACCAATAGAGAAAATATTTAATTGCGGTGCTGCACGCGTCATAATACCAAACGACATATTAATAACTAGCATCGCGGTAAGCGGTGCAAGTGAGAGTACCAGTGCTGTAGTAAACATCCAGCCACCCCAGGTCACTATGTCCCAGTAATGATCTACAGACCACCATGTGCCATCAATGGGTAGCACTTGAAAACTATGCACCACCATTTGAATCATCATTAAATGACCGTTAAAAGCAAAAAATAATAGGGTGGCCAAAATAAGGAAAAACTGGCCCACAGCAGGCACACTCGCACCATTAGAAGGGTCAATAACCGAAGCAAAACCTAAACCGGTTTGCATCGCGAGTATTTGCCCTGCTAACACAAAAGTATTTAATAAAAGTATAGATGCAAAACCAATAGCAACACCAATCAGCATTTGTTGAATAACGACTAAAATCATCTCAAACGAAAATAAATTAGTGAATGTAGCTGGGGGCAGAACAGGAACTACAACAAAAGTTACAACAACCGATAAACCCATTTTTATACGTGTAGGAACATTTTTAGCCCCCAAACCAGCCATAATCATAATCATTGAGCTAATGCGTACCAGCGGCAACAAAAAATCGCTCAACCATTGAATAACGACAGCAAAGGGGTATTCCACGTTTAACCTGCAATTTCAGGAATAAGTAATACTAGGCGAGTAAAAAAGTCCATTAGCTCTTGAGTAAGCCAATGCCCACCCACAATAAGCGCACTAATGGTAATTAATAAACGAGGTAAAAAGCTCAATGTTTGTTCATTGATAGACGTTGCGGCCTGAAACACAGCCACAACTAAACCAATAATTAAGCCTGGGACTACAATTGCAGACACCAGCTTAATAACTAAAAAAAGAGCGTCACTTAGGATATCAACAAAAATTTCCGGTTCCATGTTGTACTCCTATTGTTGGGTCATGTTAATGCTTTGCATACTAAGTCCCTAAACCAAAGCTTTTGGCTAGAGTCCCCATCACTAAGCTCCAGCCGTCTACAAGTACAAATAACATAATTTTAAACGGTAAGGACACAATCATGGGTGAAAGCATCATCATACCCATCGCCATTAATACCGAGGCGACCACTAAATCAACAATTAAAAATGGGATAAAAAACATAAACCCTATTATAAATGCGGTTTGCAATTCGCTGGTTACAAAGGCGGGTATAAGCACTATTAACGGTGTGTCTTGTGGCGAATCTAGCTGATCATAACCGGCAATTTTAGCAAACGTTTCTAAATCTTTTAAACGCACTTGTGAAAGCATAAAGGCTTTCATTGGCTCTTTAGCAAGCTCTAATGCCTGTACTGAAGTAACCTGCTCATTTAAGTAAGGCTCTATAGCTCGCTCGTTTACCTGCTGATAAATAGGCGACATTATAAAAATACTTAGAAAAAGCGACATACCTAATAACACTTGATTTGACGGTGTTTGCTGCAAACCAATTGCTTGGCGCAAAATGGCGAGTACAACAATTATTCGTGTAAAGGAAGTCATCATAATTATGGCAGCCGGTATAAAACTCAGCGCCGTCATAATTGCTAAAACTTGTAACGTTACTGAGTAATCCTGTGTGCCATCAGCGTTTGTTGTAATAGTAAGCGCATCAATTCCTTCTGCGCTTACACTTGGTACAAACACCATGGCAAAAATAATAAGCAGCCACTTTGTCATAGGTTTAATTCTTTTTATTTTGGTTTGATTGCGGGTTTAAAAGTTTACCAAATCGTTTAGCGAGTTCAGGTAGTTCTTTTTCACTTAATGGGGTTTCTAACTTGTGTAAGTAATTAATACTGTGGGGAGTTACACCAAGTAAATGCTGAGTATTATCTATCTCTACAACCATTAAACGCTCGCGAGAACCCAAAGGTAGACTTCTGACTACTTTAAATTCATCGCTGTTTGCTAAATTTGGATTAAGCTTTTTAACAAAAAATGCCAGCACAATAATCAGTACTAGCACCATTACAAGCGACAGCACCATAGAGAGTATATCTCCAGTGGGTGTTGCCACATCTGCTTTTGAAAAAACGGAACTCGTTAAAGCAACTAATAAGCTCATCGTAGTTTTTTGATCCGCTCTACTTGGCTTATCACGTCAGTTAAGCGAATACCAAACTTGTCGTTTACTACAACTACTTCACCATGGGCTATCAAAGTACCATTAACTAACACGTCTAGCGGCTCGCCCGCAACACGGTCAAGCTCAACAACAGAGCCTTGGTTAAGTTGCAATAAGTTACGAATATTAATTTTAGAGCGTCCTACTTCCATTGAAATAGTAACGGGGATATCTAAAATAGTGTCGAGTTTTCGTTTTTCATCGCCACTCATTTCGTGTTTTGAATCACTTAACTCATCAAGCTCTGCAACATGTGCTTCGCTACTATCATCTGGAGCTTCGGCTTCTGCTAATGCTGCTGCCCATTCATCCATTGTGTCTTGATCATCGCTCATACTTTTAACCTTTTAATCAATTACCAGTCTAAGTCTACACCGTCAGAGAGGTGTAAATCATCTTCTAGTTCTGCTAATTCTGCATCTGAGTCAATTTTCTTGCCGCCTTTGGTAAATACATGCAGCTCAGATTTAACTGAATCAGGTCGTTTAATTTTTTCACTAATTTGAAGCGCAACATTATCGCGAGAGCGACCCATTTTGGCTCTAAATGTAGGTAGTTCTTCAACAAACACGGTTATATGCTCAGGCATTTCAACCGGAATAATATCACCGGCTTTGAGTTCCATAATTTGTTTTAAGGTTAAATCAACTTCAAGTAACTGAGTTGATATTTCAACCTCTACATCCATTATTTCATCGCGAAGCGCTTTGCTCCAACGTAAATCAGTATCTTCAGTATCAGACTGAACACCCGCATCTAACAGCTCTCGAATTGGCTCAAGCATTGAATACGGAAGTGCAATATGAAAATCGCCACCGCCGCCATCGAGCTCAATATGGAAAGAACTAATAACCACAACCTCAGTTGGGCTTACAATATTAGCCATAGCTGGATTTACTTCAGAATCGAGGTATTCAAACGATACATCCATAACCGGTGCCCAAGCTTCTTTATAATCTTCAAAGATTATTTTAAGGAGCATTTGTACAATTCGGCGCTCTGTTGGAGTAAATTCTCGGCCTTCTATTTTTGCATGATAACGCCCGTCACCACCAAAAAAGTTATCTACCAATATAAACACAAGTCGTGCTTCCATGGTAATCAGGCCAGTGCCTTTTAAAGGTCTAAAACGCACCATATTTAAACTGGTTGGAACAAATAAAGTATGAATATACTCGCCAAACTTAATCATTTGCACGCCGTTAATAGACACCTCTGCGGTGCGGCGCATCATGTTAAATAGGCTAATTCGCATGTGACGAGCAAAGCGTTCATTAACAATTTCCAGCGTCGGCATACGACCACGCACGATCCGATCTTGCGAAGAAAAATCGTACTGAAGCGTACTTCCCCCGCCATCTTCACCTTCGTGTATATCTTCCTCTTCAACGTCATCAACGCCATGTAATAGCGCATCAATTTCGTCTTGGGATAATAAATCGCTCACGCTAACCCCTTATTGCATCACAAAGCCGGTAAACAATACCCGCTCAATTACTTTGCTGCCTTCAACATCCATTAAGGCTTTTTGTACCTTTTCAAGTGCAGAAAAACGAAGTGTTTCTTTACCAGAGCTCGTACTTAACTCATCAGCAGTTGTAGTAGAAAACACGCTTAGTAGCGTCCCTTCTATTAGTGGAATGTGTTTTTTGGCTGTTTCTTCATTTACTTCGCCACGCACTAGTAACTGTACTTTAATTTGCACAATTCTGTCGCGACTTGAACCGGGCACGTTAAATACAAATGGGCGTGGCATTGACACATATAAAGCACTGCCTATTTCAGCTGAATCACCAACTGCAGCAGAAGGAGCATCTGCTGACATCGCAGTCTCTTCATCTAAGGTTTCAACTGGCGCATCCGAACCCGACATAAAAAAGTAACCTGCAGCACCGCCTACAATAAGTAGTACAGCTACTATGATTATTATTAGTTTCTTTTTGCTTTTACCGGTTTCTTCAATTTCTAAACTTGTTTCTTCAGCCATCATGATTCCTTTAATCGCAAAGGTACTTGCTTGTTTTAGTTATTATAATAGCAGCACTTAGGCATAGTAATCTATTGATGATGAAGTTTGTTGTCGAGAACTTTGTGCAGTGTTATTTGCTTGCTCGTCGTTTTCATCATTAACTGACTTATTATTAGCCATATTACCTTGGGGTCCACTCTCACTTTGCTCGGCAGTTTCACCACCTGATTGCCCATAAGAAATAGTACTTTCACCAAGCTCTAAACCTTGTTGCGCTAACATTTCACGTAAGCGCGGCATTGATTGCTCAAGCGCTTCTTTGGCTTGCTGGTTTTGTACTACAAAGTTTATATGTGCTTGTTCTGCATCGCTACGAATACGTATTTGCATACTGCCCATTTCGGGAGGATCTAGGCGAATTTCTGCTTCTTTGTTATTAATGCTCAACATTGAACTAACGCGCTCTTGCAGTAATTTAGCTGCATCACTTTTAACAATATTAATTGCCTGCATTACACCAGGATCAATACTTACTTGCTTAACTTGCGATGTACTTTGTAATTGTTGAGTTTGTATTATTTGGGTATCAAGTAAGCTCTGCTCATAACTTAATGAGTCGTATTGGCTTAATGTGCTCACTTGCTGAGTATTTAAAGCAGCTGTAATTTGCGTAAATATTTGTGCTACGCGTGCAGGTGTTTGTTCTGCAGTTATTTTTTTAAGGCCATCTTTTTGTAATTCTTCAAGTGATTTTAATAAATCATCACGCTTAGTTGAGGTTGTTACGGCTTTATTTAAATCAGCCTCTTCGTTTGTTGATGTCTTTAAGCTTAACTTTTGTGGATTATATACTGTGTTAGGAGTTTCTGACGCTACAAACGTTTTTGAGTCTGTCTTAGCGGTATCGGCAAGTCCTATTTCAATTGAAGCTTTTAATTCATTAACTGTTTGCTTAAGCACTGCCAATTGCTCGCCTTTAGGCTGCTCTGTTTTAATATAAGCGTTTAATTGCGTTAATAAGCTTTGTTTTTCAGTTGTATTAAGTGAATTGATTTCTGCGCTAAAAGATTGTTTTGTGCTCGTGCTCTGCGTTTTTTCGTTATCAGTAATAAATTGCGCAAGCATTTGCTTAAGATTTGAAGTGCTACTAGTTGCGTTACTGGTTGAATCAGTATTTTCTAATACCTTAACTTGCGCGTTAAGTTGTGAGCGCTGCTCAGGCGTTAAACTAGCAATAACATCATTAGCTTTAATTAAGCTCGCATCTTTAGTCATTAACGTATCTATTGCTGCATTATTATCAGCTTCAGTTGCGGCTGAAGAAGACTGAGTAACGCCCGCTTTGTCGGTGAGTGTTGGCAAAACTATATTATTTTCATCAGCAGACTTATTTTGTCCTATTTGCTCTTTAGAACTCATTAAGGTTGAGGCAACTTCAGGTTTTTCTAATATAGGGCCAATGCTGTCATCGGGCTTTTTATTTATAGAATTTAATGGCCCTTCAATAGCTTCAGCAACACCACTTTTACGATGCTTGCCTTCATTTAATGGTAACGAATTCAAAGATGGTGAGCTAAAGTTATCGCTTTTTGAATCAGTTAATTTAGCCGTTTTAGAGTCTACATTAGTGGCAATTGGATTTTGCACTACACTGGCTGTATTCGCTTCTTTAGCCGATACTTCATCACTTGTATTAGTGGATGCAATTATTGGTGTGCTTTGTAATTCTGAATTCTCTATTTCTGTGTTTTCTATTTCGGTATTCTCTGCTTGTGTAGCTTCTAGCTCTGCATTTTCTGATTCTAAACTGTTAGTTGCATCGAACGGCTTATTGACCGAAGTGCTCATTGCTTGTGCTGAATTAATTTGATCAAGCATCTCAACAGACACAAAAGTAACTTCGTCTGTTGTTACTTCATCTAGCTTTACGCTCAGATTTTCATTTTCTTCTGGCTGTTTATGCTTAGGTATGGCAATCGAATTTTCGGCATCGGGATTTTTATTGCCTTTAAGCAATGGCTCCATAGAGTTATGCGCTTCGTTTAGCTGACTTAAAAATTCATCGCCTAAATTTTCTTCGCCATTAGCTAAGCTATTGTCTTTAAAAGCTAACAGTGAATCTTTTTCAGAAGAAACTAAAAACGAAATGTTATTCATCGCCATAAATCACCTAATACCATTACGGCAATATGCCACCGCATACCGCCAAAAGTTGAATTCCACTAAGTAACAAAGCAATTAACGTGCCTGAATTACAAAGCTTTACGACGTTGAAAAAACTGATTAGCTGAAAACTCATCTAACATTTTTTGCTCATTTTTTGCCATTAACGCATTTGCTTTAAGTTTTTGATTTTCGATTAATTTGGCAACTGCTTTAGCTTTAATTTGCTGCTTAAGCCATAGAGTTTTGCGTTGAGTAACAACTTGCTTAGCGGTATTTACGGTACTTGCTTGTTGGCGAATTGCCTCTTCAATTTTAGCTATAAAAGCATGGTACTGACCAAACCCTGCACTAGATAAACCCGACTTACCTTTTAGGTGTAACTGCTGAGAGTATTCAAGTCTAAAATTGTTTAAACCTTGTAACTTTTGTTGATTCGATTGCAAGTTTTGATTAGCTTGTAAGTAACTCATGCGCAAATTTTCTTCTTTATCATTTTCAATTTTGAGCAATAAATCGAGTTTGTTTTTAGCCATTATGCTTGTCCTAGTAACTGAGCAAGACCTTGCAGACCATCATCGTAACTAATGACATCTCGCATACCTTGTTGTAAAAATGCATTCACTCTTGGCATCATATTTATAGCTTGGTCGAGCATTTGATCGGTCCCTTTTTGATAAGCGCCTAACGTAATCATGTCTTTGTTTTGTTGATACATTGAATACACTTGTTTAAGCACTCGGGCTTGTTGCATATGCGGCTCAGAAACAACTTGAGGCATAACACGCGAAATCGACTTTTCTATATCTATAGCAGGATAGTGCCCACTGTCAGCTAAATCACGCGATAGTACAATGTGGCCATCTAATATAGCTCGCGCTGCATCAGCAATAGGGTCTTGCATATCATCGCCTTCACTCAACACCGTAAAAAAGCCAGTAATTGAACCTTGCCCTTCACCGCCATTACCAGCACGCTCCACCAGCGCAGGTAATTTAGCAAACACCGAAGGCGGATAACCCTTTGTAGCGGGCGGCTCGCCAACAGCAAGTGCAATTTCACGTTGTGCCATTGCATAACGTGTTACCGAATCGAGTAACAATAATACGTTTAAACCCTGATCTCTAAAATACTCTGCAATAGTTACGGCGCTCTCACAGCCTTTTAAACGCATAAGTGGTGATGAATCAGCAGGCGCTGCGACAACAACTGAACGTTTGCGCCCTTCTACACCGAGTATTTCTTCAATAAATTCTTTTACTTCGCGGCCACGCTCCCCCACTAAGCCAACAACAATGACATCGGCTTCGCTACCTCGGGTCATCATACCGAGAAGTACTGATTTACCCACACCAGAGCCTGCAAATAAGCCCATACGCTGGCCTTGCCCTACTGTGATAACCGAGTTAATAGCACGTACACCTACATCCATAGGCTTAGTGATTGGTCTTCTTGAAAGCGGGTTTATAGTATTTTGCGCAAACTTTAAATGATGCTCAGCATTAATTTTACCTAAGCCATCTAGCGGTCGCCCTAAACCATCCACCACGCGGCCTAATAAACTCATCCCTACAGGCAAACCTAAATTATTTACTTGAGGAATAACACGCGCACCAGGTAATACACCAGAGATGTGGTCGTTAGGCATTAAGTACAAAGTTTGATCGTTAAAACCGACTATTTCAGCGTCTACAAAGCCGTTCATAGTTTCTATTTTACATTGGCTACCAACGGGTGCACGTAAGCCTCTAGCCTCAAGAGTAAGGCCAACAACACGCGTTAAGATACCTGCCACAGCAGGCGCCGGGGTTTTAATATGTTGTTGATATTGAGATAAGCGTTCGCTTAAAGGTGCACGTTGAGTTGACATAACACGCCAATAAAATAGTTAGATACCACTATTATGCAAAAAACTATCCAACGTTTCTTTGACACGTGTTTTAAGGGTCATGTCGAGTGACGATTGCGCTGTTTTAACTTCACAGCCACCGCGCTCAAGAGTGGGCTCTGCCATTAATTGCCAGTTATTATCAATAATGGTTTGTTCGCCGTAGCTCTCTTTTATGAGTTCTAAGTCTTCGGGGTTTAAATGGATTCTTACTTTTTCTTGCTCCGCATTAAGTGAATCAATACTTTGCTTTAACGTATGTAAAATCACATCTGGCGATGTTTTTACTTCTTGATAAATAACAGCTTCCGCTATCATGCTAGCAAGTTGTACTAATTGCTTCTCGGCTTGTTCGTCCACTTTATCTAGCGGTGCAGTTAGCCCCTCTAAAATGGCTTTTAAACTTGTTAACTGCTCTTCAATTAATGGTTTTACATCTTCAAGGCCTTGTGTTTTACCTTGCTCTAAGCCTTCTTTGTAGCCTGCTTCTTTACCTTCGCCAACGCCTTTTTCAAAGCCGTCTATGTAGCCTTGCTCATGACCTTGTTTAAGGCCTTCTTCGTACGCGTCTTGTCTAATGCGTTCAAGCTCAACCATGGTAAGCGCAGGGAGTTCTGGTTCTTGTGGCTCATCAATAGGCATTTCTTCGGCTAATTCTTTTTTGTACAACTCACTAAGCGGTGTGCCGTAAGCCGTAGAGCGATTGCCAAAGCTGCTCTCATCTGGTGCTACATCTGGAATAGCCCAGTTTTTTAATAATTCATCTGCTTCATCAGCCCGAAGTGTGCGTCCTTTGAGTTTGCTCATAGTTTACAGGAACTCCTCGCCACCGCCGCCGCCCAGCTGAATTTCACCTGAGTCAGATAAACGACGCGCTGTTGATAAAATCTCTTTTTGCGCCGCTTCTACTTCACTTATACGCACCGGTGCCATTGCTTCTAAATCATCAGCAAGCATTTCGGCTGCACGTTTAGACATATTGCCCAGTATTTTATCTTTAAGGGCATCGTCGGTGCCCTTAATTGCTTTCATTAATACGTCTTGTTGTACTTCTCGTAGGATTGCTTGAATACCACGGTCTTCAACATCCATTAAGTTTTCAAACACAAACATTAAGTCTTGAATTTGCTGCGACATCTCTTCGTCATGTTCACGAATAGAGTCCATTAACTGCCCTTCTACATTGGTATCTAGGTAGTTCATAATATCTGCAGCAGCTTTTAAGCCCCCCATTTTAGCGGCTTGTGCACCTGCTTGGCCGGCAAATTGTTTTTCCATGATTTCGTTTAGCTCTTGCAGTGCTGCTGGCTGAACTTCTTCAAGGTTTGCAATACGCATGGTTAAATCTAAGCGCACTTTTTCAGGGAACTGAGCAATAATCTCAGCAGACTGCTCGGGCTCTAAGTACGATAATACAATGGTTTGAATTTGTGGATGCTCATTACGAATAATGTTTGCTACCTGCTTAGAGTCCATCCATTTTAATGAATCCAAGCCTTTAGCGCCTGAGCCCATAACAATTTGGTCAATAAGGCTAGCGGCTTTATCTTCACCAAGTGCTGCTGTAAGCGCTTTTTTAATAAAGTCTTCTGACTGAAAACCAATGGTACTAAAGCTTTGAATTTGTTCTATAAACAAGTTGTGTACAGCGCTAATCTTAGCTTGTGATAAGTCCTGTAACCCAGCCATCGCCATACCCACTTTTTGCACCTGTTTAGGTTCTAAGTGTTTAAGGATTTGCGCGGCATCTTCTTCTGATAAACTCAAAAGTAATATAGCGGCTTTATCTACCCCATCTAGCTTATCAACATCAAAGGCTGGCGGGAGTTGTTTTTGTTCTTGATCAGTCATCTTCTGTTAACCACGCTTTGACTACTTGTGATGATAGTTCTGGTTCGTTAGCTACAAGGGCACGAATTGCTTTGAGTAAATCTTCGTCGCCATGTAAATCCGGTAACTGCAGTGTACCATCACTTGAGAAACCAACCGAAGCAGAATCAAAGTCTTTATTTAGCATATCAAGCGTGTTGTCGCCAATATCTACGCCTGAACTTAATGCATCTTCGTCGTATTCTTCTAGTGTATCGTCTGGGTAAATTAAGCGTTTAAGCATTGGTTTTACTACTGCCATTATCAATACAATGATAACTAAGGCGCCTAATACAAGGCGGGCTATTTTCATAAACCAGTCTTGTTCCCACAGTGGCACTTCTATTGCTAAATTTGTTTCTTCACGTACAAACGGCACTGTTACGACTTCAAGTGCATCACCACGTTGCATATCAAAACCTACACCACCTTGTAGTAAGCGACGAATATTTGACAATGCCTCTACCGAGCGTGGAGTCATGGTTGTTTCACCGTTTTCTCCCACTTTAGCAATGTAGTCAACAGCAACTGATACGCTTATCCTACGTATTACACCACTTTGCTGGCGCTTATGAGAAATTGTAGTATCGAGTTCATAATTACGTGTGGCTTCTTTGTGGCTGCGTGTTGGTGACGTAGCTGTGCCTGCACCACCTTGCCCCGCAACCTCAGGAATGTTCGAATTTAACGGTGGCTGATTTGTAAGCGCACCTGGAATACCAACAGCTAGGCCGCCAATGTTATTTTCTTCAAATGTGGTTTCGCTTCTAACCGCTGGTAGGTCTGGGTTATAACGCTTTTGAGTTTCCTCAATCGAGCTAAAGTCCATGCTCAAATCAACTTGGGCTGTATAGTTTGCAAGCCCTACAACCGGTATTAAAATACTGTCTATTTTTTCAAGGTACTCTTGTTCGCGCTTACGCTCTAAGTCGTATTCTTTACGAGAGCGTGCTGCTAATGAGCTTTGCGAACCTGAATTTAGTAATCGACCATTTTGATCGGTAACAGTAACTCGCATAGGCTCTAAACCCTGTACTGCCGAGGCAATCATATCAACAACAGAATCTACTTCTTCACGGTCAAGTGAGCGACCACGCTTAAGCGTTAATACAACAGTTGCTGATGGTTTTTTCTCTCTACGCGCAAATACGTTTTCTTTAGGAATAGCTAACAATACTTTGGCGCGAGTAATGTTGTTAAGTTCTTCAATGGTGCGGGCAAGTTGTTGCTCGCGGCCATGTTTTAGGCGTTCGCGCTCTAAGCGTTGGCTTACACCAAAGCCCATATCTTGCATAATTATATCAGAGCCAGATGCAGGGCCTTGCTCTAACCCTTCGCGGGTCATTAACAATTTAATATTTTGGTATTCGCTTTCATCAACCGATACAACATTGCCATCTAGTTGATATTCAATTTGTTGCGCATCTAAAAAGTCGAGCGTTTGAATCAGCTCTTCAGTTTGCATTTTGCCCAATGGGCGCATATCTGGCTGACGAGCCCAAATAATAATGAAAATCGCGATAGCTAAACAAATAGCCAATGCTATAACCAATGTTACTTGGCGCAATACATCAACACCATTTAAAGCACTTAAGTAGCCTGACTTTTGTTCTTGTTGATCATCACCACCACTTTGGTCAATACCGCCACCAGCAAGTGCTAGGTCTGTAGATTGGTTAGATTGCGCCACAATAATTCTCCACTACCTAATTAAACAGGCATGTTCATGATTTCTTTATAAGCTTCAACAAGTTTATTACGAACCTGTACTGTAGCCTCAAAAGCAACTGACGATTTTTGAGAAGCAATCATCGCTTCAGCAAGCGATACACTTCGATCACCCATTTCAACCGCTTTTACTTTTTGACCTGCATCTTGCTGTAAACCGTGCACTGTATTTAGTGCATCACTTAGCATGTCGCCAAACTGGGAAGTAGAAGTAGGCTGAACTTGAGTCGGCAATTTATTTATTTGATTATTACGGCCGGCTTCTAAAGCCATTGATTGCATTTCTTGAAATACAGCACTGTTTTGAATTTTCATAATTTATCTCTGACACGCAGTGAACTCTTACAAGTAATAAAGCACAAAGCATGCCAAATAATTAATCATTAAAATACAATAGGTTAACTTTAATTTGTGTTAGTCAGAGTTTTGACAACCCTAAGTTCGCAGCGCAAACTTAGGGTTTATAGGAGGTTATGCAGGAAGTGAAATACCTAAATCGCGCATTTGCGCTAGTTTATAACGTAAAGTTCGTGGGCTTATGCCCAACGTTTCGGCAACGTCTTTACGCTTGCCTTGGCAACGTGCAAGGGTTTCTAAAATAATGCGATGCTCTTTGTCTTTAAGCTCATCTTTATAGCTACCGGTATCTGCCGCAAGTAAACCTTGTTTGGGCTCATCCTCGGCATGCAATTTTTCATCATAATATGCAGAGCTTAGCGTGCTTTTATCAACGCCTTTATCTGCGTGAGCTAATTCTGTTGGCGATACTGTTTGCGCTGGTGCCAATGATGGCTCCATAACAAAGTTATTAGATACTAAGTTTTCGATAAAAATAGCATGCTCGTTTATTGTGTTACCCGTGCGCAGTATAAGCGCACGTTGTATAACGTTATCAAGCTCGCGCACATTACCAGGCCACGCGTGAGCCAGTAACTTTTGCTCGGCAGCTTTATCTAAATACGCCATAGGCTCTTTGCTTTTACTTATATGGCGCTCAATTAAATGCTTAGCCAATACGATAATATCGCCAGGGCGTTGGCACAATGGTCGCCACATTAGTGGAAAAACATTAAGCCTGTAATATAAATCTTCTCTAAACTGATTTTCAGACACGGCTTCTTTTAAATCACGATTACTGGTTGCCAAAATACGTACATCGAGCTGGATTGTTTTACGACCCCCTAAACGCTCTACTTCACGCTCTTGCAGTACGCGTAACAGCTTTGCTTGTAGCCCTAAGTCCATCTCTGTAATTTCATCAAGTAAAATAGTACCGCCCTGTGCTTGCTCAAACTTACCCGGGCATGCTTGAATCGCGCCCGTAAAAGCCCCTTTTTCGTAACCAAATAAAGTGGCTTCGAGCATATTTTCAGGAATAGCCGCGCAGTTAATCGCTACAAATGGATCATTACATCGGCTCGACTTATCATGAATATAACGCGCAAGTACTTCCTTACCTGAACCACTTGGGCCAAGTACCATTACACTTGCATCAGAGCGTGCTACTTTACTCGCAAGCTCCAATAATTGAATACTAGTTGGGTCAGCAACAATAGGTCCGTCGGTTTCTTTTGCTTTTTCAGGTAAATAACGGCTCACCATATTTAACAGCACTTCAGGTGCAAATGGTTTAGCCATGTAGTCAATTGCACCTAGGCGCATGGCTTCTACCGCATCGTCAATTGTGGCATACGCCGTCATCATCAATACAGGTAAATCAGGGTGGTTTAATTTAATACTGCGTAGTAAATCAAGGCCACTCATTGCGCCCATTTGCACGTCGCTTACAACAAGCGAAAATTGATCTTTTTTAAGCAGTATCATTGCTTGCTCAGCACTGTTGGCTGCAACACATTCAATACCCGACATTTCAAGGGTATCTATTAAGGCTTCACGAAGCCCAGCGTCATCTTCGACAACTAAAATAGTGTTACTCATAATGATCCCTCTAATTTAGATGTTGCCTTAATAGGCAGTAACAAGCTAAAGCAGGCACCACCCTGCGTATTATTGGTCACATCAACACGACCTTGGTGCGCACTAGCTACCGAACTCACTACAGCAAGCCCTAAACCTGTGCCCTGACTTTTTGTAGTAAAAAATGGTTCAAAAATTTTATCGCTTTGGCTTAAATCAACACCTGGGCCATTGTCGCTCACACTAATACGAACCATATCTAAATCTTTTAAATCTCTTTGTGCACTTATTTTTACTTTTGCGCCGCCGCCAATAACTTGAATACTATTGTGCACAAGATTTTGAATAGCACTGGCCAATGCCGTTTTATTACCGACTATTTGTATATCTGGCTCTGGTAAGCTTACATCCAGTTCACTTTCGTTAAGTGCGACCATAGCATCAGCGCCCGCTTTAACTTCTGTTAAAAGCTGCTGCATTGAAACTTGCTCAACAACTTGCTGATCGCCACTTTTAGCAAATAACAGCATGTCGTTTACTTGAGTTTCTAAATCTTTTAAACGTGACATTAACTTTGTTTGAAAGTTATCGCGAGATGCTTCGGGTAAGCGCTTTGACCCTAAATTAGCAGCGTACAGCATAGCGGCTGAGAGCGGCGTACGTACTTGATGCGCTAATGACGCAACCATTTTACCCAGCGCGCTTAATCGCTGCATATGTGCAACACGTTTTTGTAAGCGACGGGTTTCGGTTAAATCCGTCATTAAAATAAGTTGCCCAGGCTCTGGTGCTAAAGCAGTAATATCAAGCTTTATTAGGCGTCCGTCTTTTAAAGACACTTCATGGCCATCATCTTGATGTGGCCTAAAAGAGCGCTGAATAACATTAAACCAGCGTTCGCCTTCAAGTGGCTCGCCAAGCATATCAATCGCTATTTGATTCGCTTTTGCAATCAACCCTTTGCCATCAAGTACAACCACACCTGCTGGCATGGTATCAACCAAATGCGAAAGCCAACTTGCTTGCTTGCGCAGATCGCTTAATTCACCAATGTACTCCTCTTGAAGTAAACATGGGTTATACTGATTTGCAGAAATAAACTGTGGTTTTAACACGCTTGCAAGAGCCATAATCAAATCTCATTTAAATAATACATGAGATTAAATGCACAAAACGTACCAAAAATTAACACCTATCAATCAAGAGCTTACAATAAATTTTCCTGTCGTAAAAATGACACTCATTTTGAAATCAGTAATAACTGCTGGGGAAAAGCGAAAAAAATCTAACAAAGCTTTAGTATCAATGGCTTTTTTTGCAATTTTAAAACTGGTTTTAAGTCAATATGTGAAGAGGTAAGTCTAAATATGTTCCGTTATAAAACTCGACTGCTGTTAAACTGGATTAATTGATGCCCCTCTAACTTATCAATAATGGGCATTAAGTGAACTAAATCGATTCCTATCTTTTCTGCAATATCTAGCATATCCACATCACCAGTGGCTTCACTTAAAATGGTTAAAATACTGTTTAGCTCTTGGCGAGAGTCTAATGCATTATCACTTGAACCTTGAGTATGCTGGTAGGAGTTCATCGTTGGATAAAGCCCCCTTTTTCCTAATTGTGGCTCCCCATAAGGGCATAAATTAATCACTTTAGTACCATACTCAGCTTTAATTAATAGCTTTTCTATTTCATCAATTGAGCGAATAAGAGAGTCAATAGACATATACTCTTTTGTATCTAAAGAATTATGATAACCTTCATATTCACCATAACTATTACGACTTGCTTGGCCCATAGGTAAATTAAATCCTGGTGCGCAAAACTGCCTTTCATCTGAACCACTTAAGGGCGTAAAATCAATAAAGTCCCACTCCTCGTTTGAGGCGCCACTTACTAACTTATCGAATAAACTGTCATTTCGTTTACTTTTTTTGTAACGTAGTTTTGATTTTGGTCCACCTAAACAGGTCAAAATTAAACCGGCTTCTAAGTTTTCTTTTAAAGCATCGCCATATTTATATAAATAACACAATGAACCGATGGTTTCTGGGTTCAGTAAGAAACGGTATGTAAAACGTCTTTTTGGCCAGTGTTTTATACGATTATATAATCCCAATAAAACCAAAGGTCCACTGAGTTCATTATTTGCCATAGATGGATGACATAAGTAACTGGTTAAAAGTATTTCTTTTTTACTCTGACCTGCTAACGAACATTGTCCAAATGGGACACCTCCTTCGTCATCAAAGGAACTTTCAATACGCACTTTATATTTACCTTGCGGCAAGCTTTTCAATATATTATGCG
The DNA here is from genome assembly GCF_015864305.1 of Pseudoalteromonas sp. NZS71_1. NCBI lineage: Bacteria > Pseudomonadati > Pseudomonadota > Gammaproteobacteria > Alteromonadales > Pseudoalteromonadaceae > Pseudoalteromonas > Pseudoalteromonas sp. NZS71_1. The sequence continues at coordinate 96,502 of NZ_JADYXM010000002.1, forward strand.
CCAAACAAAAACCCCAAGTTCGTTTGTAATAGCTGGTTACATAGGGGATTGCATCAGGTAAGTGAGGGATGGAATATAAATGAGGTCTTAAATCAGCAAAGTCAATTTCTCTATCTACTGGCTCAGAATAATTTATAACATGTAAATTATTAACCTCAGTATCACAGATTAAGTTACCTTTAGGGCCCCACAAGCGAGCGCGTTTAAAGAGCCAAGATGCCGGTGTGACCCAATCAAATACAGTAGTCCCCGATTTTACTTGTTCAATAGTTAGTGGCATTAAATTTTTAAAGTAATTTAACGAAGACTCGATACCCAACCCGGTAATTGATCTGCAGATAGGAAATAGATCATCAAAAGCCCGGTTTAATAATTTATATTCTGCGTCTTTCTCTGCTTTTCCTATTTGATATTCATGCACAAATACCACTTCCTTTTACATAAAATAATTTAACAAAACTATAAATTATTTTATGTCTGAATTATAGTATTGATAGAGTTAATTAAAGAAAGTAACACAATGAAACAACGCTGCTCTTGGCTTGATGAAACCAAACCAGACTATGTAACATACCACGATGAAGAATGGGGAGTACCTGTGTGTGACGATCAAACTCTGTTTGAATTTATTACCTTAGAGTCAGCACAAGCAGGGCTGAGCTGGTATACCATTTTAAAAAAAAGAGCTGGGTACCGTGAGGCATTTTATCAGTTTGATGTTAACCAAGTCGCATCGATGGATGAGCACGATATCGATCGCCTAATGCACTTCGTGGGGATAGTTCGCAACCGCTTAAAAATTGCTGCCACCATCAATAATGCTAAACGGTTTTTAGAGATACAAAAAGAGTTCGGTAGTTTTTCAAATTATCAATGGCAGTTTGTTGGCGGTCAGCCTGTTATAAGTAATTTAAATAATAAACAAGGCTCCCCTGCAATTACAGAGGCATCGACTGCGTTTGCAAAAGATCTGAAAAAACGTGGTTTTAAATTTTTAGGCCCAACCACCGTCTATGCATATATGCAGGCGTGTGGCATGGTAAACGATCACAATAATGACTGCTTTAGAAAGGCAGAAATAATTAACACCTACATTAAAAAATAACACTAAAAAAAAATTATCAAATATTTAGTCTTTTGATAAATTATATTTTTTCATTTTTTCTACTAATGTTGTTCTACGTACCCCAAGTACTTCTGCTGCGCGAGCAACAACGTAATCAAATCGCTCCAACGCCTGGGTTATTAAATTAATTTCAAGCTCAGCTAAATACTCTTTTAGCTTAATACCATCATCGGGTAAGATACTCGCATCTGTAGCCCTAGTGTCTATCTCAGGCTCATCATAATCACTAAAATCGGTGCTAAAAATATCATTAAATGCATCGCGCTCTAGTAATTCCTCTGGATATTGAGGTTCATATGCATCAACTTCAATATAGCGATATTTGTTAGGCAAGTCGGGAATATCAACCACTTTTTCAGGGAACATAATAACCATACGCTCCACCAAGTTAGCAAGCTCACGGATGTTACCAGGCCAAGCATGTTCTTTTAAGCTCTCAACTGCGCGCTCTGTAAACTTAGCAGTAGAACCTGTTTGGTCGTTAACACGGCGCATTAACTCTTTTAAAAGCAGCGGAATATCATCAGCACGTTCACTCAGCGATGGGTTCTCGATAGGAAATACATTTAAGCGGTAATATAAATCTTCCCTGAAACTGCCCTCTTTTATCATTGTTTCAAGATTACGATGCGTGGCCGCAATAACGCGTACATCAGCCTGAATAGCCTTTGTACCACCAACACGTTCGTAGCTACGCTCTTGCAATACTCGCAGCAACTTAACTTGCATTTGCAGTGGCATATCGCCTATTTCATCTAAAAATAGCGTTCCACCTTGAGCTAGTTCAAATCGCCCTTTACGAGCCGATATAGCGCCTGTAAACGCGCCTTTTTCGTGGCCAAATAGTTCGCTTTCGAGCAGTTCTGCCGGAATAGCACCACAGTTAACTGGTACAAACGGTCCATTAATACGCTTTGAAAGCAGGTGTACATTACGGGCAACCACTTCTTTACCAGTACCTGATTCACCTAAAATTAAAACATTAGCGTCGGTTTTTGCCACTTGTTCAATTAAAAAGCGAACATCTTTTACGGCCTCTGTTTCACCAACAAGTCCGTCAAAGATTTTATGTGGTTTAGTATGCTTATGCTCATTAGGCAGCATACGCTGATACTGCTGGCAATCGTGAAGTAACTGAGTTGTCACTTCGTGATTAAATGGCTCACAGATAAGTCCCACCACATTAGCTATACTTAATAGTGGTTTTAGCGTTTCGCCAATTAATAAAAACGGTAATGTTGGATAGCGTTTAATTAAGCTTTCGTGGTCAAGTGATTGCAATGCTCCTAAAATAATCATGCATTCTTGCTGCTGATATTTTTTGCATTCTTGTTCAAAGCAGTCTTCGCTTAATAGCTCAGCAGCTTCACCAATAAAGCCAAGTGAAGCATTTAATCCTATTGCGCGGTTGTTATTATTATCTAAAATCAAGATCATATTTAGCGAGCCGTACTTTCACTAATTTGTATAATTAGTTAAATTGTAAGCCAGTTCAGCATGGATGCAAGTGATAGCGGCAGTTTTTTGACATAAACGCCAAAAAACAGACAGACTAGTTAAATCAATCATACTTAAGAATTAATTATTAAGTACCAAAAGCTAAAGTAGTTTAAGATAGTTCCTATCGATTGTTTTGGTTGTTAATAGAAAAAGATAGATTTTCTAAAAACTCTCTTTGTATCATCTGAAGCAGAATCTACTTTTCGAATAGTTTATTAGACTATAAATTTATTATCACTCTGCTTTATTTGATTTAAAGTCTTAGCTTGTAACTATAAAGTATTATCATAGCCACTATGGTTTTAACTGATTAAATTGTACCTTGATTTACCAAACCCCATACTTTGTATCACCGTTTTACTAAATTAACTTGGCACTTTGCTTGCTTAGTAGTTAAAGTATTGAGATATGTATTAAAAAATTACGATTACGTGTAATAAAATGCCAATAATAAATAACCCGGGTAGTACTATGTTCAATAATAAAACAATTTTAATCACTGGCGGTACTGGTTCATTTGGAAAAAAATACGTAAAAACGCTACTTGAGCGCTACAATCCTAAAAAAATAATTATTTTTTCACGAGATGAGCTTAAGCAATTTGAAATGCAACAAGAGTTCGATCAGCCTTGTATGCGTTATTTTATTGGCGATGTAAGAGATAAAGACAGGTTAATTCGCGCAATGCGTGGAGTGAACTACGTTATTCATGCTGCAGCGTTAAAGCAGGTACCTGCTGCCGAATACAATCCGATGGAATGTATTAAAACTAATATTAACGGAGCTGAAAATGTTATTGATGCAGCCCTTGATAATGATGTTGAAAAAGTAATTGCATTGTCTACAGATAAGGCGGCTAACCCAATAAATTTATACGGTGCAACTAAATTGGCATCAGACAAGTTATTTGTTGCCGCTAATAATATAGCAGGCGGCAATCGCACAACATTCTCTGTTGTACGTTATGGGAATGTTGTTTGTTCTCGTGGCTCTGTAGTTCCTCTTTTTCAAAAATTCATTAATGAAAAACGAGATCATATTCCAATCACCCATGAAGAAATGACTCGTTTTTGGATAAACCTTCAGCAAGGTGTAGATTTTGTATTAACTAACTTTGGCCGTATGTTAGGCGGTGAAGTTTTCGTTCCTAAGATTCCTTCTATTCGTATTACTGACTTAGCTAAAGCAATGGCACCTGACTTACCAATTAAAATTATCGGTATTCGTCCTGGTGAAAAATTGCATGAAGTAATGTGCCCTGCTGATTTATGCTTTGAGACTTATGAATACAATGACCATTTTGTTATAGCACCTGGGATCAAGTTTAGCAGTCGAAGTAATGACTTTACTATAAACGCACTCGGTGAAAAAGGTGATAAAGTTGAGCAAGGATTTGAGTATAACTCGTTGCATAATTCACACTATATGACTCTTAAAGAAATTAAAGAATTCAATATCCAAGCATTAGTTTAATAAGAAGAAATTAAATGATCCCATACGGTAAACAATCAATCTCACAAGATGATATAGACGCTGTTGTCGATGTATTGAAATCAGACTGGCTTACTCAAGGACCTAAGGTTCCTGAATTTGAATCTGCCATTTCAAACTATTGTGGTGCACAGCATGCTTGCGCCACAAATAGTGCAACATCAGCATTACATATTGCTTGCTTAGCACTAGGTGTCGCTAAAAATGATAGTGTGTGGACATCCCCCATTTCATTTGTGGCTTCAGCGAATTGTGCTTTATATTGCGGGGCAACTATCGACTTCGTTGATATTGATCTAGAAACTGGCAATATGTCTGTTAATGCGCTTGAAAGTAAACTTAAAGCTGCAAAGGAAAATAACTGTCTTCCTAAAGTAGTTATCCCCGTTCATTTAGCAGGTCAGTCATGCAACATGCAAGCTATTCACCTGCTTGCAGATAAATATGACTTTAAAATAATAGAAGATGCCTCTCACGCTATTGGTGCTAAATATTTGGGCAAACCTGTTGGATGTTGTGAATTCTCAGATATTACTGTGTTTAGCTTTCACCCGGTAAAAATTATTACAAGTGCTGAAGGTGGAATGGCAGTAACTAACTGCGCAAAGCTTTATAAAAAAATGCAACGCTTACGCAGTCATGGCATTACTAATCACCCTGACGAAATAACCGAGCCAAGTCATGGTCCATGGTATTATCAACAATTAGAGCTCGGCTTTAATTATAGAATGAGTGATATACAAGCTGCTTTGGGGCTGAGTCAGTTAAAGCAACTAAATAACTTTGTAAAAGTGCGAAATGAGATTGCGAAAACATACGATCATGCGTTTGCAGACTCAGACATATTACACTTGACACAATCTGATGATTGCTACTCTAGCTACCATTTATATGTTGTTCGTTTAACACAATGTGACATAGCAAAACATAAATCCGTAATTACAAGTATGCGTGAACAAGGTATTATGGCTCATCTGCATTATGTACCTATCCATTTACAGCCCTACTATCAAACCCTAGGCTTTTCTAAAGGCGACTTTCCAAACGCTGAAACATACTACAAACAGGCTGTAACTATTCCTTTGTATCCGGCAATGATAGCAGACAAGCAGCAATTTGTTATCAATACATTGATTGGTTTAGTATGAAGCTTGCTTTAGCCACATTGTAATTTGGCCACACACCATTATGTAAATAGAATTGTTACCGAGACAATTAAGAGATAGAACAATATGTAAGTCTCTCACGAAAAAAAATAACAGTAAATTATTCAAGACTCACTAATCCAGTAAATTAGAAACTATAATTTAGTTTAGAAAAACTATTGATTACCGATGAATGGCTATGATCAAAAGGCAGATATATCTATGAATGACAACAATAAACAATTAAAACTTGCCTTTATTGGCGGTGGCAATAACTCAGCTGTAGGCTATGTTCACTTCGCCGCAAGTCAACTCGATAACAAGTTTGCAGTTGTTGCAGGTGCTTTTTCAAGGGACCCAGATGAAAATCGTGCAACCGCGCAAAGGTGGGGAGTTTCAAAACAGCATTTATATAACAAGTGGGAAGAACTTGTAGAGCAAGAGAAAAACCATGTAGATGCATTTGTAATACTAACTCCCACCCCTCATCATATTGAAGTAATAACCACCCTTCTGAAAGCTAATTTAGCCATTATCTGCGAAAAATCACTTGTTACCGGCCCAACTGAAGTTGCTGAGATTGAAGACCACTACGACAAAGATAAACACTTTTTAGCCGTTACGTACAACTATAGTGGTTATGCTATGGTAAGAGAATTGAAACATCTTATAAAGCAAGATGCTCTTGGCACCATCCAAAAAATTCATCTTGAAATGCCACAAGAAGGATTCCGTAGGCCTCCTGATGTCGCAGGTAAACGAGCGATACCACAAGCCTGGCGATTAAAAGATTTTGAAGTGCCAACCATATGTCTAGATTTAGGGGTGCATTTACATCACCTTTCAACATACTTACTTGAAATGGAACCAACGGAGACAATCGCACAATTTACTAATCATTCTCAATATCCTAACTTAATTGATGATGTAAATATGTTGCTTAATTATCCAGATAACATAAAGGGTAGTATGTGGATGTCAAAAACAGCTATCGGCCACCGAAATGGACTACAAATCAGAATATATGGAGATAAAGGGAGCGCTCGTTGGTTTCAACTAAACCCTGATGAATTAGAGTTAAACTACAACGACGGCCGCAGAGAAATTTTAGATAGAGCCGGACAATGTCAGTATGCTAACCAATTTAGATATAACCGTATGAAGCCAGGCCACCCGACAGGATTCGTTGAAGCCTTCTCAAATCTTTATAGTGATATTCATACTGAGTTATTATTATTTCAATCTGGTGAAAGAAAAAATAAAGACTACGTTTTTGGGTTAGAACAAGCAAGCCATGGACTTAACTTGTTCTTAGCTGCCAAACTCTCTATTGACTCTGGATCTTGGGAACAGATCGAAACATAGTTTCTAAAAAGTTTAAATTATTACTATTTTAAAATTATAATTTTGTTTAATAAGGCTATCTTTTGTAGCTGGGTTATACCCACACATATCCCAGCTACACCATGTAGAGTCTTCTGATGCGCACAGCAAATTGATTTCTTGGTTCCATTCTAATGCTTGTCGATACTTGGCAATCCAAGCAACCATTGCGGTCTCATGACTTACGACTAAGACACAAAAAGGAGAGTCTTTTAATTTTTTTAACTCTAATTCATACAGTTCTCTGCTCTGATGAAAATCTGTAGCATTAATAACATAAATATACTTAAAAGATCCTCTTTTAAACGCAACTGATGCATGCGAAAAATAAGTTCCACAACTTAACTTAACGCTATACATCTCATCTTCTTGAACGAGTCTTGGTTCTATTTTCAATTCCCAATCACGCTCTATATATCTAGGAAATTTGCTTGTGATATTGATATGATTTTTTAGATTAAAGCCAGTGATTTGACCTTCAAAACTTTGACTATAAGGAATAATTGAATTTGTATTTATTGGTAAATTATGACCAAGAGAGTCAGTTAATGAAATATCGGAACAATACCATGCCTCAGGCACTATGTGATCGAATGCATTCAAACCAGTGTCGAACTCTAGCAATTCAAAATTTAATTCATCCGAAATCAATGTAACTAACTCATTTATAAAGTAAGTTATTGCTCCGAACTTAGCAAAGTCATTATAAGGAATATTACAACGCATAAGCTCTAACAATTTAACATCGCAATCACTTCCTTTAGCTAAGGCCCATCTATCTCCTCTAAGCTTATTCATCACAAAGTTAAAGTATTCATCATAACTAGCTTTATAAATTCTTCCTCGACCCAATGTGGCATAATTCCAGATCCCTACACCTTCTGCCTCTAAACCAACTGAGTGTGCATTTGCAGTTGCTTCAGCACTAATAAGTGGAACACTATAAAGCCATTGCTTTATTTTTTTTGAATCGTGGTAGAGTCCAGAAAAAAGCTTGTCATACCTAAATGGTACGTTAGCCAAATAATCGGCATAGTGGATGAAAGCGGTCCAGTTAGGCCCTAAACCTAAATTCAAACAAATTACGTTATTTCCTAACAGTCTTTCAAAAAAACAATCGTGACCATAAGACGTAGGGGTTAAATTTTCTATTAATGCCGAAGCAGGTCCTTTAATTGCAACCGACATAAAAGGATCACCACTTCTGATAACGCCCTCTTGATGCCGAAAAAATTCAGGAAAAGGTCCAATTTCAGCTTTGATATCTTGTGTATCAAATATAACAGGTGACGTAACCGTATGTTTACCAAATGTGTAAGAGTAAGTAGGCACAATAATGCTGCCAGTTTCTCCTACACATTCGCATAAGCTTAAGTAAAAAGCTTCATTGATATCATCCAAGCTTTTTGCATTTTCTAAAAAACCAAACATTCCAAGCGAGGTCGTCACAAATACAGCATCGCCTTTTTTTATGCCACAATTTTGAAGACTTTCAAGTATGTCTTTTTTTATATAGCTACTCTTCATCTTATTATTTTTTGCTATCAATAATTAATGCCAAACCACCTAATGTTCTAAATTCCTCTGACTGAGTGTTATCAGGTGTTAGCTCAATATCAAACTCTTCTTCTATTTCCATAATAAACTGCATCAAACCAAAAGAATCGATTATACCTGCATCTAAAAAACGAAATGCAGGGTAATCAACCTCTTCAATTTCACTAAGGTTTGCTCTTTGTGCTAAAAGTTCGACTAGTTGTTGTAATGTTTCTTTCATTTTTTTGGTACCGCATAAAAAATAGTTTCAAAACCCCAATGGCCTTCATGTCTGATGTAATAATTATATCCATCCCCAACAAAACTATTTATAAGCATAGGTATTTCCCATAAATCATCAGGGTTATGATACACGGATAAAGAAAGAGTTGGTAAGTAACTGGCAATAAAGCTCCTAGCTTCACTTAAAGCTTTGTAATCAGCCCCTTCAATATCCATTTTAATTACATTTGGTTGCTGTTCAAATAATAACTTTGAGAAGTCCAACCGGTTCACTACTTTATCATTCAATAAGATGCTTGCTTCATCGACTGCTATAACTTGTGTATCTGAGCTTTTACCTCTGAGGACTAAAACAACATCTTCAGGTAAGCCCACTGCTCCGTTGTAGATTTTCGTGATCTTAGTAAGACCTAGTCCTTCAATATTAAGCTTTAAACCTTTAATGTTTTCATCATTAACTTCAATACAAGCATATGATTCAAGAGAATCACGGTAATTACGTGCAAATACTTCTAATGTATCTCCATTAAAAGCACCAACGTCCATAACTCGTAATTTCTTTTCTTTATACAAATTGGGAATATTCGGAGGAAAATACATATCATAGCACTCTGGAAATATATAAGTACTTTGGCTAGGTGATTGCCTAAATTCAACTAATCGACGAACAATTGATTTACTCTCACTATCAGTTAACATACCGCTAAGTATTTTTATTTTATCTCTATTAATTTGAGATTCTCTCGGTTTTTTTCTATAGTTGAGCCCATCCACTGACATATCCAATAAACTATTGTTAAGTATACCGAATACATCATAAGTGTTAATCACCCATTGAAAGCCAGAGCCTTTGAGTATCTCTTCTAAATTTGGATACCCCAGTAAACAATTAAAAACAGGTTTACTTTTATCTATATCAGGGTTATCAGGCTTCGATATTGGAATACCCATAAAATTATCAACATCGCTATTTTGATCAATTATGGCCAGTGGAGGTGCTTTTAATAATTGCCTTGGCAGTAGAGCTCGACAATAATTATTAAATCCGTACAAGTAATAATCTGATAAGTCCATAAAAACCTCTAAATGAAAAAACTAAATTTCTCAGCAAATTTCGAGCCAAATATACTTTGACACTGATTTCTTTGTATTTTACCCAAAGCAGTTTTAGGCAGTTCTTCAACTTGAATAAAGAATACTGGCACTTGATGTGTTGCTAAGTTATTGGAACACCACTTTCTTATCTCTCTAACTGTCACCTTAGTTTTAGCAACAAAGGCTACAGCTGTAACCTCCCCAAAATGTGAAGACGGTATAGGAAATGCTGCTGACTCAACAACATCTTCAAAAGAATTTACAACTGACTCTATATCCTCAGGATAAATATTAATCCCACCCGAAATAATAATCTCTTTCTTTCTGCCCTTAAAATACAAATAGCCATCATCGTCTATATAACCCAAATCACCGGTATAAAAAAAATCATCTTTTACAGCTTTTTTTGTTAGCCCTGGCTTTTCGTAGTACCCCAAAAATGCTGTAGATGATTTTACAGTTATTTCTCCCACTTCATTACTTTTAACGGGATAAGAATCATCATCACGAATAATAACTTCAGCTTGTGATACGACTTTTCCCACGCTAGCAACTTTATGTATTTCATTGCTGGCATCAAAATCAGTAACCGTTCCCACCTCAGAAGCTCCATAACACTCGTGAATAGGACAAGATAACAATTTAATCAACCTCCCCTTAATATCTTTTTCTATTGAGGCTGAACTAGAAACTATTCTTTTTAAAGAATTCAGTTTTGGTTTTTCTTTTTCAAGTAATGAAAGCACATTAACTAATTGTGAAGATACTGCAATTGTGAAGGTTACGTTGTTAAGTTTAATCTCATTTATCCAGGACCTAGAACTGAACTGCTTTAATAACAGACATGTACCACCTATAAGTAAAGGTAATAAGGTTAACCTTTGAGCTAGAGAATGGTATTGAGGGGTGCCACATAGAATTATATCTTTATTATCTAACCCATATATCTCTTTCGCTGCAAACGCCCTATTTATTTTGGTTTGCTGTGAAAAACATACCGGTTTTGGCTCGCCTGTTGAGCCAGAAGTCATCGTTAGAATATACATGCTTGCTGCTGTACCAGCACAAATATATGCTTGATAGGGCACCTGTTCGAAATGCCTTATATCTACTTTATTAGTTGAACATTCCAATAACAGTTCCTGCTCATGAAGTATAAACTCAGCATAGCTTGCCCGAACTGCCTGCTGAATTTGGTCACTTTTATATTCAGGATTTAAAGGAATCAGTATGGCCCCAATCTCAGCAATAGCTAACATAATAGCCGTCATCGCTAAACCATTAGGTAAGAGTGTCATAACTTTTGTATTTTTTTGTACACCTAAATAACTCAGTTTTCCAGCATAGGTATCAACTAAACCTAATAAGTCAGAATAGGTTAATTCCTCATCGCCATGAATTAAGGCTACTTTATCCTGCACAGCATTTTTTCGGATAATCGAAGTAATACTATCGTTTTCAATTACTTTATTTAACAAATTAACAACCTACTACACTCGCTTAAAATAACTCACTTTCTTTGATCACAACTTATGCTAAACAGCCAATTATGAATAACTCTTTATTCGTTATGAAAATAATTAACAACTTCATTTTGTAAGTAAATCAATAAAAGTAGTCCGCTTATATTAACAAAACACCTAAACAATATATCTACCTACTGAAAAAGCTTCTCAAAATAGATAAAAATTATATACTTAACTTATAATAAAAAGGCTATAAACAGTAAGGTAGTAATTCATTTATTATGCTAGTAATACCACAATTAACAGTTTCATGAGAAGATAACTTTGAATATAGCAATCATTCCCGCCCGTGGCGGCAGTAAACGGATCCCCAAAAAGAATATTAAACTTTTTAATGGTAAACCTATTATTGCTTATTCAATTGAAGCAGCGCTTATAAGCGAGTGCTTTGATACCGTGATTGTTTCAACTGATGACAATGAAATAGCTGAAATTGCAACGAAATATGGAGCCCAAGTACCTTTTATGCGTCCTGATGAAATTAGCGATGACCATGCCACTACACTCGATGTTATGAAGCACGCTATAGATTGGTGTGATAAAAATCATTGGCAAGTCAAAAAATTGTGCTGTATTTACGCTACGGCCCCTTTTATTTTACCCGAGGATATTCGCCAAGGACTCAGTATTTTAGATCAAGAACAAGCCAGTTATGTGTTCAGTGCCACCAGCTTTGCTTTTCCGATCCAGCGTGCATTTTCAATCGACAAAAAGAATAATATTAATATGTTTTTGCCGGAAAACCTAAATGTGCGCTCACAAGATCTCCCGACAATATATCATGATGCTGGGCAATTTTATTGGGGCACTGCACACTCCTTTCAAACAAAGCAGCCGGTATTTAGCGCACATTCTAAAATTGTCCGCTTGCCTCGTAAGCGTGTACAGGACATAGATACACTTGAAGATTGGGAAATAGCCGAAGCCTTATTTAAAGTGATAGGGTAATGCTATGAAGGTCTTTATTCGTACAGACGCATCAGTTTATATTGGTACAGGTCATGTTATGCGCTGTTTAGTTTTAGCGCGAGCACTACAACAACATCACTTTAGCGTTACCTTTGTGTGTCGTCCACAGAACGGGGATCTTATTAAGTACATAAAAAGACAAGGAATACATGTTCAGTCTTTACCTCAGGTTGCTGTTGTAACGCCACAACACAGCGCAGATTATGCAGCCTGGCTACAGCGTAGTTGGCAACACGATGCGATTGATTTTATCGCAGCGGTTAAGCACGCAGATGTTGTCATTACTGATCACTATGCTATTGATTATCAATGGCAAAAATATGTGAAAGAGCAACTTAGCTGTACTCTGCTCGCGATTGATGATCTAAATAGAATACATTTTAGTGACTTAATTATCGATCAAAATCTTTGGCCTGATTTACCTCAGCGTTATCCCCATTGCTCACAAAAAAAGTTACTTGGCCCGCAATATGCTTTATTAGATAAACCCTTTTCAGATTTAATGAATAAGAATATTAAGAAAAAGAATCAAGTGCTTGCATTTTTTGGCGGCAATGACTTAAGCAAAGAGTGTATAAAGTTATTTCACGCAGCTTGTACATACAGCAGCCTACCTTTTCAGTTAAAAATTGTCACAGGTCAAACCAACCAAGCTTACCAACAGCTGATAAACTTACCCAGTCCATCACATGTGAGTGTCGTTAAATTTATTGATAAGTTTGCCCTAGAATTAAAGCAAACAAATTATGTGATAGGCGCCTCAGGGGTCAGCAACTGGGAAAGGTTTTGTTTAAATATTCCAGCCACAATAGTTTCGGTAGCTGAAAACCAGTTGAAACTTTCACAGTACTTAGCGCAACTTGAAGTGGTGCGATACCTAGGTGAGAGTCAATATACCGACATACAGACGTATATTAATGAATTGCAGTTTTTAACCTCATGTTGGCCCGGTATTCGCTTTAATTCATCACTCAATATTGATGGCCATGGTACAGAACGTATCGTATCAGAGCTTAAGGAGCAGCTTAAAAATGAATAAACATTTTGTTTTACAACCACTTATTGATGATTATTTCCAGGACATCTTACTGTGGCGCAATACCCCTGAGGTAAGAAAAAGTATGTATACTAGCCGCATTATTAGCAAAGACGAACATCAAGTTTGGTTTAACACACTTAAAACCGATCAATCAAAAGCCTATTTTGTTGCCATTATTGATCAAATTAAATCTGGGGTAATTGGTTTTACAGCAATCGATGAAACCAAAGCACATGCCAGTTGGGCTTTTTATACCTCACCACAGGCAAAACCTGGCAGTGGATCAATAATGGAGTTTAATGCCTTAAACTACGCTTTCGATACGTTAAAGCTGCAGCAGCTCAACTGTGAAGTATTGGGTTTTAATACCAAAGTGATTAAAATGCATGGCAAATTTGGTTTTCATATTGAACACACCGATAAGCATGCTTTTTTCGATGGTAAAACACATCACGATATTGTAAAACTCAGCCTTTGCAAGTCGAGATGGCAGATTATAAAACCTGAAATTAAAAATAAAATACGCAGATTCCTATGACTGAAAACACAACAGAAATAGCCATTGCCGGTACAAAAATAGGGCCCAACCAGCGACCTTATATTATTGCCGAACTGTCAGCTAATCATAATGGCGACCTTAATAGAGCAATGCAAATTTTAGAAATGGCCAAACGCAGTGGTGCAAATGCAATAAAGCTGCAGACTTACACACAAGATACAATCACTATTGAATGCAATAAGCCAGAATTTAAAATACAAGGTGGACTTTGGGATCAACGCACTCTTTATGATTTATATACCCAAGCCCATATGCCTTGGCATTGGCATAAACCCTTATTTGAAAAAGCCAAACAACTCGGGCTCACTATATTTAGCTCACCGTTTGATACAACTGCAGTCGATTTATTAGAAGAGTTGGGAGTCCCAGCATATAAAATAGCCTCATTTGAGGCCATAGATTTACCCTTAATTGAATACGTTGCTAAAACAGGGAAACCTATGATTATCTCAACTGGGATGGCCAGCTACAATGAGATAAAACAAGCTATAGCGACAGCAAAAAACGCTGGCTGTCGTGAACTTGTGATCTTGCATTGTGTCAGTAGTTATCCAGCCCAACCTTGTGATTATAATTTAAAGACATTGCACAATATTGCTGAAGAGTTTAATGTTCTGACAGGGCTATCTGATCACACTATAGATAACACAACAGCAATTGCCGCCGTAGCCTTAGGCGCTTGTATGATTGAAAAACACGTCACATTAGATCGCAATGGCCAAGGCCCTGACGATAGTTTTTCTCTTGAAGAGCCCGAACTTACCTCGCTTTGCCATAATAGCTATGTAGCCTGGCAAGCACTTGGCAATATAGACTATCAAAGGTCGAAAGCAGAACGAGACAATATAGTGTTCCGTCGTTCACTTTACGTTGTTACTGACATTCAAGCCGGTGAATTAATAACTGAAAATAATGTAAGAAGCATCCGACCTGGCTATGGCTTAGCACCAAAACACTACCCGCAAGTGCTTGCGCAACGAGCCAATAAATTTATTGAAAAAGGTACTGCATTACAATGGGATATGATACAAAGCGATAAATAAAGCCGGTGCTTTTGTATGCTTAGACAGTGGGCTGGCGCAAAGTTATTTCAATATATAGTTGAACCTGCCCGCCTATGCTGTGCTTAAAATAGTCCCTGTTTTAGTGAGCCCCTCCCATTAAAAACAATGTATTTATATCCGTTCTGGGCTGCATGATCCATCAACTTAAATGTATTAACCCATACAACACACCAACTTGAAAAGGTGAGACCGTGTACGTTCCATTTTGTTGCGTTAGTCTGGACTTCCCATACACCCAGTTAAGATTTGCATAATTCAATGGGAAAACGACACAAAATATAGATGAATTACAATAATAATGCACAAATTCATTAAGGAAAAATAATTCAGCTCAAATCCAACCTAATAGTCATCATTAGAGAAGTAGGTAACGGTCAGTTTAATTCTGAGCAAGTACAACTTAATATAAATGAGTATATTTGTATATATACTTGCTCCGTATCATCCCCGAGTCGCAACTAGGTCAATACTTTAATTTACTTTTTGTTATAGTTCGATCTGAATTGAAAAAAGTTCCGATTCAATAAAACTGTAAAGGCATATATTTAACTGTCAATCTTGTTGGTATTTTTTATAATTATCTTTACTCATTTAATCACCTTATTAATATTAAATAACACAGATACACCTGATTAACACTAAGCCCAATAATATTCTTAAACCTTAGCTGGTTTATTGTAATTTTCGGAAAACTCTATATAGATATCATTTAAATGGTTATGAAAAGCATCTATACAAACATTGATGAATTCTGCTCGGGAATCTAAATCATTAAAGTAATACGTATTTGCCATAATATATGTTTGAAAGTATCTAAAAGTACCTTGAATCAGCCAGTACACATCTTCATTATTATTATGAGTATTAATTAACAGCTGGTTCTGCCGATAAAAAGCATCGGCAAGCTGCTCTCTTGTTTCAAAATAAAATGAAGTAATCCCAATTAGTTGTTCTAATATATGCTTAGATTTGTGTTTTAATTCAAAACTTGCCGTATTTATGTTCTTTTCTGATAAACCATCTAAAGATGAGGCTGAATCTAATAGCTGTTTAATTTTTTTATGTTTATCTACAAATGCATTTTTGATTTTTATATCAGACATTCTTTTTGGCTCAGCGAGCTTTATATACGCACCATCTGTTGTATTATATACTTTTAGTTTAGGTTGATGTTTTAATAATAATTCCATATTAAATTTTGACATATCAAAATGTGAAGTAGAATAAACTTCTTCTCTGAAATTCCCTTTTACACGTATTTCACCTTGCATCATATCTTTTGTTTGCTCTTTGTATTTAAAATCTTTGTCGTAATAAATACTATCTTTTGCGTGGTGTGTATCTGTAGAAACAAAACCAAAGTCTGTACCAATCAAATATATTGTTTTAAAACCAAGTTCAGCAGCAATTGCCAAAGCCGCATTCGATACCGTTGGATTAGTAAACATAGGGCATGCATACTGCTTTTTTCTATCTAAATATTCAATTAATCGTCCACCAGCATCGTTGAGTTTATTCAGTAAAAATGCCGATTTAAAGCGTTTCAATATCTGATCAAAAACAGTATTGAGGGCAACTATATTTAAATCACTTAACTTAATATCAACTTCCCTTGTTCGTTCAACAACTTCAACCCACTCTAATAGCTGTGCAGTTCGTTCCATTTCAACATGTATATCGGGTTTAATATTATTCACTAGTAAAGCTTTTAGTGCTGTACCACAAGATATAATAATAATATTTTTTTGATTTTCTTTTAAAAAATCAATCGCCAAGTCCAAAGAAGGTCCGTTGGCCACAATAAATACGGGAGTATCTTTTAGTTTGTTTTTAAAGCTACCGGCTTTTTTTATCACTGGAAATTGCGCTGTTAAATTAGCTATTGTATGGGAAACTCCTATAATTTCATCTTCAAAAAAGCCCCAACCACCATGCCAACGGTGCCCAACCTCTTTGATTTTTTTTATTGCCTCATCTATTGAATCGCTATTATAATGTTTAAAGTAGTGAATTACACTTGTATTAAAGAAACCTTGCATAGAAAGCATAGAGCCAATTTCATTAACAACATCATGCTTTGTCCCCCCCACTTGAATTCTAAATACCCCTCCATTATTAAGGCACTTATTAAACAGCGGTCTTAACTCAATACAATGTAATAAAGCATAAAAAGTACTAGGTGTTTGTTCGTATAAAAAAACATTCAATACATTTTTTTTATTCAAGAGCTCTTTAATGTGGTAGCCTAACCCAGCTCCTAAAAAACATACAAAGTCTAATTGCTGCTCGTTTGCAGGATTATCTAATTTCTCCCCACCATGTTCTAATCTCACATTATTAATAGATTTAAGTAAGGCTGCATGCTTAAAAACAATATTTTCGTCATTCGAATGCTTTATCCTGTAGTGAGAATAGACAGGACTTTTTAAAAACTTACTAACTTGTTTTTTTGCAAATTCACGCGGATTTTCAGTGTAAGAAAATCTACCATTACTGTATAGGTTTTCATTCCCTTCATCGTCAATAACTACTCCCGTATCAGTCGGTTGGAAATCTTTAAACATATCAAAGATCTGTGGCATTTTTTCTTTTAGTAATTCTAAGTTTGCTAACAAAGTTGCTTTGAGCATCATTTTTTTTAATTCACTTTCTACTGTGTTCAAAATACACTCCAGTTTTTCATTTGATTTGTTGAGCTTTTATCAAATTTTATCACTAAGCTAAAAATTTGATATGACTGTAAACTGACAGTTCACTACCCATTTAAAGCATTATGCTTTATTTTAAATAAATGTTTAATACCTTAAGAATAGGTCTGATATAATAGTATCTATATAGCCTCACGCAATTTATGCGCCAATTTTTATTTGACGATGTTTATAATTATATTAAGTTACTTATGTGCCGATTACTAAATACCACCAAAGTACTTGGCATTATTTTTGCTTTATTTGGGTATTGCATCACACAATTTTAGTAATATAAATTTTAGGATTCCCCCATGGCTCATATCTCAGTAAAAAAATACGGTCAAGTTCGTGCTAGTAGTATTGCCGAAATGGCGCCATACGAACAAATAAACCTTATATTTAGTAATATTATCGGCCGTTTAGCTGCAACAAAGGGATTTATTGAGCGCAAGGAAATACAAAAGAAAGGTGAAAACATTTCAGCCTGTGTTTTACTATTTGGTGCCCTACAAGACGCTCTTAATTTAGAAGTAGAGCAAGATCCTAGTATTTCTAACAATTTATTGGCACTTTACGATTACTGCCAACGCCGTTTAACACAAGCTAACTTACATAACGATATTGAAGCAATTATTGAAGTATCAAGTATTGTTAAAGAAATTAAAGAAGGCTGGGATAATATCCCATTAGATCAACGTAACCCTGCGGTTTAATTTAAATTATGGATTCGCAAACACCAGTAAGCAATGCTGAGCAGATACAAGCATTACTTAGTAAAATTGAAGTGTTAGTAAATGATGATAATGCAGACGAAGCTCAGCCTTTTTTAGACACTTTAAATACTAAACTAAAGCAATGGTGCGAAAGTAGCGAAGGTCCAAGTACAGAGCAATTAGAATTAATTCAGCTTCGTATAAATACCATTTTAGTTAAAGCGAATAGTGCCAAAAACGAATCATCAAAAGCTATTATTAAACATAAAAAGTCAGGAAAGGCGATAAAAGCTTATAAAAACACCTAGTAAACAGACCTAATAAACTACCTTTATTCTAACTAAATACATGGCTATAGCTTACTATTTGAATCAAAGAATAATACACAAAAAAACCGCTAAATTTAAACTTAGCGGTTTTTTATTAAATCTATAATATATTTAACTCAGTTATTAATTTGATTGCCTAACTACGCCTGGCATGTTTTCTAATTGAGCTTGAACATAGCTGCTGGTGTTATTAAGGCTAGCCACTAATAAATCCATCGCATTATATTGAGCGTATAAACGAGATGATAATGATTCCATTTTACTGGCAAGGTCCAAGCGATCATCATCTAAATCATCTAGCTGATTTGTTTTACTGTCTATTCGGTTTTGAATAATACCATCGGAATCTGTATAAAAACTCATTAGCTCATCAAACGACTGTGCAAAGCCATCATCGTCATCACCTACAAAAAATTGCTGCACTAAATCTACGTTTGCATCTATTTGCTCATCTAGTGTTTCTGTATTTAGCGTTAAAACACCGTAGCGGTCTGTTTCGACACCTAATTGCGAAAGTGATAATGAGTTGCTATTACCTAAATCCACGGAATCGGTAATCTGTTCTCGTAATTTAGACATTACACCACGTAGTAACGAGTCACCAGCCATAACACCTGCACCATCAGCTGAAGTACCTAGATTATTACTTAACTCTAAAAGCTCATTGTAGCTTGATATAAAACTATTTAAGCCTGCTTGTATATTATTATTGTTTTCAGTAACTACTATATCGCTGATATCGTCATCAACACCATGTGCTTTTTTAGCTGTTATTGTAATACCGTCAATTACATCAGAAAACTCATTGGATGAACTACTAACCGTAAGGGAGCCATCTATAGTAATTGAAGCATCTGTTGCAGCAATAATTTCAGATGAATTTTGAACTCCAGCAGAATCGAAAGCAAGACGAGATAAGCCGTTTGTATCAGTATTGTCACCATCAATATCTGTTACTTCTACTTTAATTTCATTTGCAAGGCCGCTATTTTTGGCAGCAAGTACTAAATGTTGGCCGGTATCGTCAGTTATTATTGTTGCGTTGATGCTATCGTTATCATTACTATCATTAATTGCATCTCTAATTTCACTTAATGTTGCAGAATCCGATACTTCAATATCAAAGCTACCATCACCAGAGCTAAGAGTTATGGTGCCCTCCCCTACAGCTGTGTCCGCATCAAGTGCCACTGAGAGTATTTTATGCTTTGTAGCAAGGTTGTTAACCTCTACGGAATAACCCCCAGGTTGTGCATCTTCATTAGCACTTAATTGTACAAAGCTATCACTACCAGATGAACTACGCTTTTGATAATTGTCTGCGTCACCTAATACTTCCATAGCGGTTTGAACCTGCTGTAACGCAGACTTTAAAGCGCCCACAGCAGAAATATCCGTTGTTAAATTAGCTTCTTTAGTATTTAAACGAGCTTCAGCAGGAGCTTGCTCAGCATTAACTAATGCATCCACAATATCTGATACAGCTAAACCAGAGCCTAAACCATTGAACGAAATAGACATACTTACCTCTTAAATACTCAAAAATAAACTAACTTAGTATTAGTAATTAGAACTACTCATTAAACTGTTTGATCAATTAAAATACCAGCTGATTCAGATAATTTAGATACTAAGCTCAATACTTCCTCAGAAGGATATTGTTTAATAACTTCGCCACTGTTTTTATCAAGCACTTTAATTACATCGCGGCCTGAATCTTCATCAACTTTAAATTGCAAACTTCGGTTCATTTCGCCCATAAAGTCCTGCAATTGTTGCGCCATTTGTTCTAGCTGTTCGCGCTCTAACGGCTGAGCTTTTTCATCTTGGTTATTATTGTTATATTGATTTTGCTGTAACTTTTGTTGATTTTGTGCATCCACCTGCTTTACATCATCAACCGCTCGCTCAGTTAAAGAGTGAGCAGCTTGTCCTGTTTGCTTATTATCACCAGCAATGGGAACCGCTGATGTAGTAACCTCTGCGTTTGAAGTAATTGTATTCATAACAGATTCCTATTTTTCACTTAATTAAACCAACAATAGCTTAGTTTAAATTCTTAAACCACAAAAGGAGGTAGCTAAAGCCACCTCCTTTTTTACAACTAATACTGACTTTATGTACTAGCTTGCTACTATTAAGCTATTACTTTTAACTTATTAACCTAATAAGCTAAGTGCTGTTTGTGGTAACTGGTTCGCTTGCGACAAGATTGACGTACCTGCTTGTTGCAAGATTTGGTTCTTTGTCATCTCTGCAGTTTCAGTTGCAAAGTCTGTATCTTGAATACGGCTTCGTGATGCAGATACATTTTCAGAGATGTTAGCCAAATTACTAATAGTGTGGTCAAAACGGTTTTGAACCGCACCTAGACTAGCTCGCTGTGAATCAATACTTGCAATCGCGTTATCAATAATTGCTAATGCATCTTGTGAACCTTTCTGACTTGTAATATCAACATCTTCTACATTTACAAGTGTGCTTACTTCCTCTGTTGTCGCTACCGCAGCCAAAGTAGCAACACTTCCTGCAACGCTAAATACCTCTGAAGAATTTAGTTGTACGGTACCTGTTACAGCAGCACCACCACCTGCAGCCAGTGCAGTAGCTGTTGTGGTATCGTTGCCATCGTAAGATTGGCCTGTAAGTGTTATACCAACAGCTGAAGTTGAGCTACTTTCAGCTAAATCTGTTAACTCAATATCTGCACCAGTATTATTTGAAATTGTAAGTTCACCATTTTCAACTGTAGCTGTTACACCATGATCATCTGTTTTAGCATTTATGGCTTCAGCCATTGCTTGCTTATCACCTTCTGCAGTACCCGTCCCAACGTATGAAATAGTTGATTCTTTGCCAGCATCTAAGCCTGCGCCATCTAATTTAAAACTGATAGTCTCATCTAACTCACCTGGTGTACCGATATCAATGGTTGCCTCTGTTCTTGCTTGAGCAGATACACCTGTCGAGCTATTATAACTATTTATAGAATTTGCAATCTCTTCTGCTGTTGCCTCATCGGCAATAGTCACTGTTGCCTCTTCACGCCCTGAAATAGTATAAGTACCAGTACCAACTCCATTAGAGGTGCCCGTTGAAGTAGCTGCCTGCGTTTCACCCAAACCAGCTGTATCACCTTGAAGGTTAACTTGGTTAGTACCAATTTTGTTAGCAGCTACACTTGAAAGTGATACATTAATAGTTTCGTTAGCATTTGAACCAACTTGGAATGACTTAGAACCAAAGCTACCATTTAATAATTGCTGACCACCAAATGATGTCGTTTCAGCAATGCGTGTCATTTCAACTTGTAGAGCTGATACTTCTTTTTGTAATGCTTCACGATCTTCAGTTGAGTTTGAACCATTTGCAGATTGTAGCGCAAGTTCACGCATACGCTGTAAAATACTGGTTGATTCGCTCATCGCACCTTCAGCTGTTTGCGCCATTGAAATGCCGTTATTTGCATTACTTTGCGCTACTGATAAACCGTCGATTTGAGACGTTAAACGATTCGAAATTTGTAAACCAGCCGCATCATCTTTTGCGCTATTGATACGCATACCTGATGATAGACGTTCCATCGAAGTAGCTAGGTCAGAACCTGATTGAGATAAGTTACGCTGAGCGTTTAGTGAAGATACATTTGTATTTACTGAAATCATAATAGAACTCCTGATTACTTTCGTAATATTGCTGTTTAAGTTTAACCAAGAGCTGTCACAAATGTATGCTCAGCTCCTTACTGATTAAGTTAACGGCAGGAGGTTTATTATCTTTAGAAATAAATTGAGTTATTTAAAATAAAAAAGTTAACGCTTTGTTTTATAATAAAAATAATCACGAGCTAATAGGTATTAATTTGCTAATGTCAAATAAAAAAAACGCACTTCAAAAAAGTGCATTTTATATTCAATTATATATAAAATCAATAATTAACCGCCTAATAGACTAATTGCGGCTTGAGGTACTTGATTAGCTTGCGAGAGTATTGAAGTTCCCGCTTGTTGCAAAATTTGGTTTTTCGTCATTTGTGCTGTCTCTACCGCGAAGTCAGTATCTTGAATGCGACTACGTGATGCAGATACATTTTCAGCAATATTAGCAAGGTTACTAATTGTATGGCTAAAGCGATTTTGAACAGCACCCAAACCGGCACGTTGAGAATCAATATTAGCTATTGCTTTATCAATTACCGATAGTGCATCTTGAGAGCCTTTTTGGCTTGTAACGTCAATATCTGCTGCGTTCTCTAGAGAGCTTGTTACCTTTGTCGCAACTGCATCAACAAAAGTAGTAGCTGTTGTTGCAAATGTATCTGATGAATTTAATTGTATAGCACCGGCTATTCTGGCAGAAGCTAGAGTAGCACTACCTGTTGTGAGTGTAACAATATCACCAGCAGAGTCCTCATCATAACCTTGAGGTGTTATACTTAACCCTGAAGCAGCACCTCCTGTAAACTCAACAATCTCAATATCAGCACCAGTATTATTTGAAACAGATAAAACACCATTATCAAGTATTGCTGTAACACCGTGCTCGTCTGTTCTGCTATTAATAGCTTCAGCCATGGCTTGTTCGTCCCCTGTTGCTGTACCTGTAGCAACAAATGATACTTTTTCACCATTCAATTCAAAACTTACAGATTCACCCGCTGTTGTTTGAGTACCCGTAACATCCAGCTGTGCTTCTGTCCTTGCTTGAGCCTCAACACCAGTAGCACCCGTTACTTGGTTTATTAAATTAGCAGCTTCTTCAGCACTAGCGCCATTTGGGATAACAACAGTAGAGTCTTCCCTACCTGAAATAACCAAGTTACCATATGCAACTGTACTATCAGCTAACGTACTCCCAGTACCAGAAACTTCATTTACTTGACCAAAACCATCGACACCAGCTGCAGATTGCAGGTTAGTTTGATTTGCACCGATTTTTTCTGCTGCAACACTTGAAAGCGATACATTTATTGTTTCATTTGCGTTAGCGCCAACCTGAAATGTTTTACTACCGTAACTGCCATCTAATAATTGTTGTCCACCAAATGAGGTGGTATCGGCTATACGTGTCAATTCAACCTGTAAAGCTGATACTTCTTTTTGCAGCGCTTCACGATCTTCTGGTGAATTAGATCCGTTTGCTGATTGAAGTGCTAGTTCACGCATACGTTGTAAAATACTTGTTGATTCACTCATTGCACCTTCAGCTGTTTGCGCCATTGAAATACCATCATTAGCATTTCGCTGAGCAACGGCTAGGCCATTAATTTGTGACGTCAATCTGTTTGAAATTTGTAGACCTGCGGCATCATCTTTTGCGCTATTGATACGCATACCTGATGATAAACGCTCCATCGAAGTTGCTAAGCCTTCGCCTGATTTAGATAAGTTACGTTGTGCGTTTAGTGACGACACATTAGTATTTACTGTTAATGCCATTTTACCATCTCCTAGGTTTAAACAGAGTGTGGTTCAACACGATTTAACAGGAACCACTGTTCGATAATTTCTTATAATAAGAAAAGCATTTACTGTGCCAACTTTAATTTGCTTTTAAGCTATTGTTTTTAAATGGAAATATATAATTTATTGAATTGTAAATAAAGAGTGAAGTTGTTTAGAAAGGAGTGACAATTTTTTGCCGCTTTAAAGTGGGTAAAGCGGCAAAGTATTTCTTATTATAATCTGTTTATAATCTGCTTATAAGTAATCGAATAATGAGAGGTTAGTTAAACGGCCAAAAGTAGCTTGCGATGCTTGCAGTGCCGTTTCTTGTTTGGTTAGTTCGCTAATAGCTTCTGCCATATCAACTTCAACTAAGTTAGAGCGATTACTTTTATTTTGAATATCGAGCGCTAAGTTTGAATCACTTACTCTTTCAAGTGCGTTCATACGCCCACCTAAACTTGCTTGGGTAAACACAACTTGCTCACTCGCGTTTTGTAATTGCACTAGGCCATCAGCAAGTACTTGCTGAAAGTCATCACCTTCAAGTGTGCCATCGTTAAGGCCGGTAATAAGTGCTTGCAATGTGTTAAGTACGTTTTCTTTGCCTGGTTTTTCAAGGCTAAAATCGAGTTGACCTGGTGCTGTGCCTTCAAATTCAATCGTCATACCTGCAAAATCGATAGACTCATCAGTAACTTCACCTGTTACTGCAGGGATTAGTGCTGCGCCATCTCGGTATATTTCGTAAGTTTGTGGATCTGTTGCTGTAGCACCTGGGCTTACTAATACACTATATGTATTTGCTGTTGCTGAAGCTGTTGGGTCTGCGTTGTAATTTGCTTGATGAAACTTATCAAACTCAGCTTGGCCGTCAACATATACACTTGCCGCTGCAATAGAGCCTGAAACACTTGCCGTGTTAGATTCTACATTTAATCGCGCGTTAGTTTTTTCAAACGTATCAAAGCCGTTATCACTCGCTTTAATTGATACACCTTCAGCTATAGTTATTTGGTGCTGGCCCTGGTCGCCATTATAGGTGTACTCACCCGCTGCAGAATCAAACTGATACGGCTGCGTGCTGTCTTGGTATCCTGAAAATATGAATTTTCCGTCTTCTGATCGGGTGTTCATTAAGTTAGCTAGCGTTTGTTGAATGCCACTAAGTTCTGATGCAATCGATTTTAAATCGTCTTTAGTGTACGCACCATTACCTGCTTGAATAGTGAGCTCTTGCGCTTGTTGGATATTACTATTTATACTTTGTAATACGCTTTCTTCAGTTTCTAGCCTGCCGGTAAGCTGATCGATATTTTTAGTGTATTGCTCATTAGTTTGTATTTTATTTGAATACAACATAGCTTGCGAAATAGCAGCTGGCGCTTCTGAGGTGGTTAAATACTTTTCACCTGTTGTTACTCGCTCTTGAGCATTTGCAACACCTTGTTGGTTGTCGAGTATTTTATTTATGTTGTTTTGGTACATTAAATTATTTGATAAACGCATAATTACCTCGCCGCATTTAATAAGGTGTCAAAAATTTCTTGAGCTGCTGCTAAAACTTGTGCTGATGCTGAGTATGATTGCTGAAAACGCAGTAAATTTGCAGCTTCTTCATCAAGGTTTACACCCGATAGTGATTCGTACCATGCCTCAGACTGCTCTGCTAATGCATTAAACGCACTACCGCTTGTGATTGCTTGGCCAGTTATAACACCTATTTCACTGACTAATCCTGAATAAGCTTGGTTGAACGTTTTATGGTTGTCGGCCGTTGCTGTTGTTTCTACATTTAAACGGACTAACTCACCATTTTGTAAATCAGCTAATTTTAAACCATTACGGTTATCATCAAAGCCGCCTTCGTTAAACTCAAGTGTAAAGGTGTCGCCTGTTGCTGGTGTACCTTCTATATCAAAATCGAATCCGTAGGTATCAAATGGAGCACCCGCTTGCGATAACATTCCTTTTGCAGGAGGCGTAATAGTAAAAGTATTCGTTCCGCTATTATCAGTAATTTGATATTCGTTAGCATTACCTGTTTTAACAAGCGTTATTTCGCCGTTCGTTAAGCTTGGTGTTGAAGTAAATCCACCGGAGGTAACACTTGTTACTTCTCCCGCTGAAATAGCAGCGGTACCTATATTATTTAAATCGTTAGCAGTACGAATAGGCGATGCTAGTGCTAAATCTTCTGCGCGCCCTGTTGCAAGTGTAATACTTGAAGCAGCATCTGAATTAAGCTTTATTTGAAACTGATCACCCTCAACACCTGCCCCAGATACATTTACTTGAAGACCAAATGATTCGCCTGAGGTTATAGTCGATGAATCAATAACACCTGTCGATATATCAGCAAGTGAAGGCTGCCCTAACGGATCGCCTTTGTTATCTATAGGCTGAATACTTACTTCATTAGCATTAGCTGTATAAGTAATAATAAAGTCACTGGCAGGTAATTCACTGCCTTTACCGGGCTCTACCGTTGCAGTCATACCGGCAGTACCCGTGTTAGCTTGATACGCATAAGCGCCAACGGTAGGTATATTAAAAATATTACCCCCTAGCTGGCCCGTTGCATCCATACCCAATTTGTTTTGTTCGTTAAATGCATCAGCTATCGCTAAGCCCA
The DNA here is from genome assembly GCF_015864305.1 of Pseudoalteromonas sp. NZS71_1. Lineage (NCBI taxonomy): Bacteria > Pseudomonadati > Pseudomonadota > Gammaproteobacteria > Alteromonadales > Pseudoalteromonadaceae > Pseudoalteromonas > Pseudoalteromonas sp. NZS71_1. The sequence continues at coordinate 122,989 of NZ_JADYXM010000002.1, forward strand.
TTTGGCCAATTTGGTTTTGCGCAGGGACTAATATGTCATCTCTAAAAGCAAGTAAGCCGCCAATTTTGCCTTTAAGCTTACTTACATCAACTTCAAGCGGCACTGCTTTGCCACCATTAACGTCAAGCGTGAATTCTTTAAAATTAGGATCAGGGTCGCCCGTCATCGAAAATAAGTTAAATGCGCCATTTTGCATAACAACCGCTTCGCCTGTGCCCATAAAAACGAGTTTTTCGCCATTTGGACCATCAAGCGTTTCTATGTCTATTAGCTCTGATAAGTCGCGTATTGCTTTATCGCGTTCGTTATATGTAGAGCTGGCATCTGCGGCGTTATTAGTGCCATTAACTGCGGCAATATTTTGATTTAGCGTGCTAATACTTTGAATGAGTGAGTTTGCTTCATCTGAAAATATTTCGAGCTGCTCGTTCACTACACTTTTTTGATCAAGCACGATGCCCGAAAGCCTATCCATTTGATCAATTAAGCTTTGCGCATCTGTCATTACTAATGAGCGGGCAACTGTAGATGACGGTTGATTTAGAGCTTCTTGCACGTTATTAAATAAAGAGTTAATACCAGTCGAAAGGTTGTTCGACTCTTCAGAAAAAATAGTATCAACTCGATTAGCCTCAGTAATAAACTGATCGAAAAACGATTTATTAGAGGTGTCACGATTTAGCTGTGACTGAGCAAACTCGTTTAGTAATCGGTATGTTTCGCCCCGCCCCACTTGGTTATCAACCATAGTAGTAAACTCTGTACGCTCGCGCACATAGCCTACGGTATTTACATTGGCGATATTTTTACTTGTCGTTTGCAATAGCTCCGAGCTTGCTCTAACCCCAGAACTGGCAATGTTTAATAAATTAAACGACATGTTACTCTACTCCTTGGCGGATCACGTTTGCCGCAATGTCTTTTAGCTGACTGCTATTGAGTACTTTTTTTATTTTGCTGGCATAATTTGGATCGGTTGCATAACCTGCTTTTTGTAATGAATCTAAAAAGTCATTTGGTTTTGCTGTATTTTGTAATGCTTCTTTGTAGCGTGGGTTTTGCGTTAAAAAATCAACGAAGTCGTTCACGCTATCTTTAATTGAATCGTAGGCTCTAAAGCTGGCTTGTTTTTTAACGGGTGTGCCTTGCTCAAATTCAAGCGTTACTTTGCTTGCTTTGTCGCCTTCCCAGCTTTTATCTGACTTAATATTAAATAAGTTATTTGAGCTGCCACCGTCACTTTTATTAATAATGTGTTTACCCCAACCGGTTTCAAGTGCCGCTTGTGCAACCATTACCGCTGGGTTTAAACCAATTTTTTGCGCTGCAGTTTTAGCGTGTTCCCACACTGAACTTACAAACTCTTCTGCATTTTTAAATGTTGGGCTATCGGTTTTAGACTCTGCAGTATTAACCTTAGGCTCAGCAATATCGGCTTTAGTGTTATTAACGATAAGATCGGGTTGCTTATTTTTTTGCTCATGAGGAAGAGCTGATCCGACTTGCGTATCGCTGAAAATATCGTTGGTTGTTCTAAGCACCGAGCCCGGCATAAAGTTTTTAGACTCAGGCGATAACTGCTGAACAATTAAATCGGCAAGGCCTAACGAGCCATTTGATGAAAGCTCTGTAGAAAGTTGCTGATCGTGCATTTCTTCAAAAAACTTTACGCCACTTGAATTAAATGGACTGTCTTTATCTTCAAATGCTTCGTTAGCTTTGCGCATTCCTTTGAGCAACATTTGCGTAAAAATAGCTTCAAATTGTGCGGCCGCTTTTTTGAGCGCAGCTTTGGAAGCATCAGTTGATGCATCGCCACTCGTTAAGGCTTCTTTACGAAGTGAATCTAAGTTGCCTAAATCAAAAAAGTTTTGTTTATCGAGGTGATTAGTTTCCATCGGCTTTTTGACACAAAATGAATAATGTAGTTAAAAATGCAAAAATTGAGCCACTACCGATAAAACAAGGAAGATAAAAATAATAAACTTGAGTTGTTGTAAATAAAAGAGCTCTAGATCTTTGTTTAATAGATATAGAGCTTTGAGTGACACGTTACTTGCTTGAGTTTTTAAATAACGATCAACTGACCATTAATTGCGCCCGCTTCTTTTAGCGCTTCTAAAATAGCCATTAAGTCACCAGGCGCTGCGCCTACTTCGTTAATTGCGCGAACTAAATCGTCAAGACTTACCCCAGGGTTAAATACAAAAGCACGAGAGTCGTCTTGGTTCACATCAATAATGCTTTGCTGCGTGACAACTGTATCACCGTTTGCTAGCGGATTTGGCTGCACTACATTTTGCTGCTCAGCAATGGTGACTGTTAAACCGCCATGGGTCACTGCAGCAGGCTGTAGGGTTACATTTTTACCAATAACAATAGTACCTGTACGCGAGTTAACTATAATTTTAGCGGCCATGTCAGCTGGCTTAAATTCTAAGTTTTCGAGTGTCGATAAGTACGATACACGCTGGGATGCATCGCGTGGTGCTATGACACGAATAGAAACAGAATCAATTGCCTGCGCACTATTTGGGCCGACTAAGTCATTAATTGTTTTTTCTAGGCGTTTTGCCGTTGTAAAGTCTGGGCGGTTTAAGTTGAAGGTAATGTAATCGCCTTGCATAAACGGGCTTTCTACGGTGCGCTCAACTGTTGCGCCATTGGGAATTCGTCCAACTGTAGGAGTATTAATTACGACTCTACTTCCATCAAGGCCCTCTACGCCTAGGCCTCCCACAATTAAACTACCTTGTGCAATTGCATACACGTTACCGTCTACACCCTTTAAAAAAGTTTGTAATAAAGTGCCACCACGTAAACTGCCTGCACTACCAATGGAAGAAACCGTAATATCTATTGTTTGCCCGGGCTTTCTAAATGCGGGTAATTCTGCATGCACAGCAACAGCTGCAACATTTTTAATTTTAGGACTTTGAGTTGAAGGTAGCGTAATACCAAAGCTGTTCAACATGCCTCTAAAACTTTGTTGTGTGTATGAGTTTTGCTCGCCTGTGCCCGGCAAGCCAACCACTAAGCCATAACCAACTAATTGGTTAGAGCGTACGCCTTCAACCATAGACACATCTTTTATGCGCTCAGCACTGGCAGTAAACTGCCAACCTAATAACACAACTAAACATAAAGCTTTAAGGCTATTCATGTTGTTACCCTCTAAAATGGAAACAGCGAACTGCTAAAGAAACGTGTAAGCCAACCAGGACTTTGCGCTTCTTGCGTTTGCCCTTTACCTGAGTATTGAATACGTGCATTAGCAATGCGGTTTGATTCAACCGTATTATCGGCGCTTACGTCTTGAGGGCGTACTAGCCCTTCTAAACGAATAAACTCTTCGCCGGTATTAAGCGTTAGCCATTTTTCGCCGCGTATAACTAAATTACCGTTAGGTAAAACGCGCATTACATTAACCGAAATATCGCCTACTAAGCTGTTTGATTGGTTTGATTTTGAATCGCCCGTAAATGACGAATCGCTACCAATACCAAACTGAATACTATCGCCACCTATATTTACAGGTAGCCCACCTAAGCCAATCACTGGGTCTAAGCTTGCGTCGGTTTCTTTGTCTGTTTCTGTTTTAGCGGCTTTTGTTGCTTGAGTAGACTCTTGCAATTTAACCGTAATTATATCGCCAGTACGTAGCGCTTTTTTATCAGAATATAAGTCGTTTGATGTATGAGTATTAAACAATGAACCTGTGGCTACCAGCGGCTCTAAAATAGGCTCGGGGTACATAGGTGCGTAGTAAGGGTCGTCCTGCACTACTTCACTATTTTGCGTAGACATACAGCCACTTAAAAATAATGTGCCCGCTGCAAATAAAATAATATTACGCATAATTCCCCCTACTCTATTAAAGCTGTTGATTGATATAACTCATCATTTCGTCAACGGCCGAAATTACTTTTGAGTTCATTTCGTAAATACGCTGAGTTTCTATTAGATTTACTAGCTCTTCAGTTACATTTACGTTTGAAGTTTCGAGTGAGCCTTGAATAATGCTACCTAACCCTTCAACACCAGGATTACCTTGTACCGGCGCACCACTTACAGCGGTTTCGGTATAAAGATTTTGACCGATTGGCTCAAGACCCGACGGATTAATAAAGTCACTAATAGTCAGCTGACCAATGACCACGTTATCGGCTTGGCCTGCAACACGCACAGATACTTCGCCGTCTTGCGAAACCGTAATTGATTGAGCGTCATCAGGTACATTCATTTCTGGCTGAATAACATAACCAGCGCCGGATGTAACAATTCGGCCATCGCCATCAGTAGTAAACTGACCATTGCGCGAGTAAGCAATATTGCCATCTGGTTGCAGTACTTCAAAAAAGCCTTCACCAGAAATCATCCAATCTAGTGAGTTTTCGGTGGTCAACATGTTGCCTTGCGTAAACTCTTTTTGGTTAGCTACAACTTTAGCACCCGCACCTAACATTAAGCCCGACGGCATTTCGGTATCTTGCGATGAACGACCACCTGGTTGATTAATATTTTGATAAAGTAAATCTTCAAATATAGCGCGGCTTTTTTTGTAACCTACAGTACTCGCATTCGCTAAGTTATTTGAGATAACCGATATATCGGTTTGTTGAGCGTCTAGCCCAGTTTTACTGATCCACAATGCTGGATTCATAATCGTGTCCTCATTTTAAAGTTAAACTATGCGTAATAACTGATCTTGACGCTCGTCAATTTCTTCAGCTGTTTTCATTAATTTCACTTGTAATTCAAATTGGCGCTGGTGGCTTATCATGTCGACCATTTCGTGAACAGGGTTCACATTCGACATTTCAAGCGAACCACTTAAAACTTTTACATTGGCAGAGGTATCTACTGTTACATTTGCTTTTGGTCTAAATAAACCATCGTTGCCTTTTTCGAGCTGTGAGCTATTTGCTTCTACCACTCTAAGCGTGTCTATTTCTTCTAAAAAGTTAGCGGGAGCGCCTTGCGGTCGAACTTGAATAGCGCCATCTTGGCTAAACCCTATTTTTTCGACTGGAACGGGTAAAATAACAGGTCCCCCTTCGCCAATAACTTGACGACCGTGGCTGGTTACGAGCATGCCTTGAGCAGTAATGTTTAACGTACCCACTTTTGTATAAGCTTCATTACCGGAGGCATCTTGCACTGCAAGCCATGCGTTATCGCTCATCGCGATATCTAAGTCTCGCCCGGTTTGAACAATGCCACCCGATACCATGTTTGAACCCGGACGCTCTTGCATTGAAAATACACGTGTAGGCAAACCTTCGCCAAACGCTTGCATAGAACGTGCTTGCGCAAAGTCAGCTTTAAAACCCGTTGTATTTGCATTTGCCAAATTATTGGCTTTTAAAGCAAGCCCTTGTAGGCTTTGCTTAGCGCCAGAGGCTGCAATGTAGACCATTTTGTCCATAGTATCGACTCACATAAAAAATCTCTGAACTTACAAATGCAAAATAGATGCCAGATTAAATTTGACGCAACATTGAGAGGTATTTAGAAGGGCTTGCAAAGAGGACTTATAAAAAAGGCTGCAAAAATGCAGCCTAATATATTTAATAGGGTTTAGCTTATCGAATCTGCAAAATACTTTGCTGAATAGTTGAGTTAACTTCAAGCGCACGTGAGTTTGCTTGGTAATTACGCTGTGCAGTAATTAAGTCTACAAGTTCATTAGTAAGGTTTGTATTTGATTGCTCAAGCGCTGATGAGTTAATTCCACCAAATGTACCCGAGCCGGCTTCACCCGCTACAGGTTCACCTGAATCAATACTTTGCTTCCAGCTTGTATCACCCACTTGTGATAACCCTTGTGAATTTGGAAAACGTACCATAGCCACTTGGCCTAGGAATGTTGAGTCACCATTACTGTAAGAAGCGACAATTTTACCGTCTGTTCCTATATCAATTCCGGCTAAACGACCAACCGTTGAGCCATCTTGATCGAGTGCTTTTACTTCAAAACCACTTGAATACTGAGTTGGGATACGTCCTGCCGTGTTATTTTCATCGCGCCAGTTAAGCTCAATACCAGTACCTGGGAAGGTTGCACCATTGTCTAGTAATGTTGATAAACCAGCTCCAGAACCCGCTGGCAGTAATATTTCATCAAAAGTAGTTGTATTTGTATTTGCTACACCACCTGTTGTTGATGGTAAACCACTTGAGTTAAAACCAAGGGTGGTCAGTGGTGTATAAGGTGTCGTTGTTTGTTCTCCACCAGTTGTGCCATCAACTACTTTGCCATCGAGTGTTGCGTATACTTCCCAACTGTTATCTGTACCACCTGCTGCGGCATCATCTTCTTTAGCAAAAAAGTATTGTAAAATATGTGGTTCACCTAGTGAATCATATACCGTTGTTGACGTAGATGAGTTATAAGTACCACTAGACGTAGGGTCAAAATCTAGACCTGTTGGATCCGCCGTTGCATCTAAGTTAAACGATAAAAATACATTTTCTGTTGCGCGAGGTGAACCAGACGAATCAGGGATTTGAATTGGATCAGTTGTGCTCAAACTTACCGACGTTGTATCACCTGTAGATGAATCAACTGGGAATGCTTGTAAAAAGTTACCTTTTGCGTCAACCATAAAGTTATCTTGGTTAAGCTTAAATGCACCTGCACGTGTATATGTTAAATCTTGCGAAGATAAATCGTCGGTCATCGCAAAATAACCTTCACCAGTGATTGCTAAATCAAGTGAGTTATTTGTAAATTGTAGTGAGCCTTGATGAAACTGCTGCGCAACCATGGTTGTTTGCACACCGTCACCATTTTTAGTCTTACCAGAGCTAAATACTGATGAAGCGTAAACATCGGCAAACTCAGCGCGTGACTCTTTAAAACCTGTGGTATTAACGTTTGCAATATTATTTGCCGTTACGTCTAAATCTTTTTGCGCGGCAGCAAGGCCGGTTAATGCAATATTGAAGCTCATAATTCACCTCTAACCTGTTAGTCTGTGGCCTGCTAGCAGGCGAAAAATACTAAAATTTATTACGCGATTTCTGCTACATCTGTCAGCCTAACCGCACCTTCTTTAGTGTTAATAATAATGCCACTTGAGCCATTAATATTAACGCTTTCAATGTTCTTGAATGTAGCAATGGGCAAGCTTGAAAATTCGCCGTCAGTACTTCCTTCGGCGGTTACTGAGTATTCACCTTCAGGTAAACGCTCACCAGCTTCATTTTTGCCATCCCACGCAAAACGTACTGCACCTGCTGATTGAGAACCCATATCAATAGTTCTCACTAGCTGACCTGATGCATCAGTTACTTTAATTTTTAAGTTATCAACGGCTTCTTCTGCCACTGCCGAGCCTCTGGCATCACCCGTTTCATTTAAATCCAGGGTGTTTGACTCAAGTAAAGCTTGCTTGCCAACAAGTGTTGATGCTTGCAATGCTGAATTTGATGTCATAGAAGACGCTAAGCTATCAAAATTTGAATTTAAATCGCTGATGCCTTGCGCCATTGTAAAGCTGGTCATTTGCGCAATCATTTGATCGTTATCCGCAGGGTTACTGGGATCTTGAAACGATAATTGCTGAGTTAACAAAGAGAAAAAGTCTTCTTGTGTTAACGCATCACTCTCATTGTCGCTGGTCGCTACTTGCGATTCTTGCCAGCGTATAGAGTCTAAATAGGATGAAGATGTACTAATATCGTTACTCATAACCTACCCTCGGTTACCGCTGCCCTAGCAACAGTGTTTTACTTAGCATTTGCTTTGCTGCATCAGCAACTTGCACGTTTGTTTGGTAAGAACGAGAGGCAGAAATCATATTTGCCATCTCCTCTACAACATTGACGTTGGGTTTATAGATATAGCCATTTTCATCCGCACTTGGATGGTTTGGGTTATATTCAATTTGTAATGGTGCATTACTTTCAACAATGCCCAAAACCTTAACACCAACTGCGGAGCCCTGTTGGTTACTTACTGATGCTGAAGCCTTTGTTAGCTCAGCCGCAAATACAGGTTGGCGCGCTCGGTACGTTTTGTCTTGAGATGAACTAATGGTATTAGCATTAGAAATATTACTAGCTGTAGTATTTAAGCGAACGTTTTGTGCGCTCATACCCGAACCTGCAATATCGAAAACATTATATAAACTCATAATTTTTATCCTTGACTACCGAGAGCTTTATTCAGACCTTTGAATCTGCCGCTTAAAAATTGCAAGCTGGCCTGATACTCCATAGCATTCTGTGTATACAAGTTTCGTTCCACTTGTATATCAACCGAGTTACCATCGCCTGTATCTGATTGATTTGGCAAACGAAATGATTCTGAACTGCCCATACTATGAGTACCTCCACCAATGTGTTTATCATTAGTTCTTACCATAGTATTGCCGCTTTGCTGGGTTGACCTTGCCGCTTTTAAAGCTGAGGCAAAGTCTATATCTTTTGCTTTATAGCCAGGCGTATCAGCGTTAGCTATATTAGTTGCAATTAATTCTGCTCGCTGTGAACGGATCAACATGGCTTGCGGATGCACACCTAATGCTTTATCAAAACTGATAGCCATAACCTTCTCCAAAAAATTGACTTACCCATGAATAAAGCAAAAAATAAGCCATTAATATTAGGAAGTGTTATATTTTTATAAGACTATGTATCTAAATAGAAAAACGACGCTTGGTGCGTCGTTTTAGGGAAATGAATTAACTTAATTATTTCTTTTGGTAAATGATACCGGGGTTGCATCTAACCATATCGAACTCAGTACTTAAGCCAGTCAAGGACTCTGACGCTCCTAAAAATAAGTACCCTTTTGGGTTTAATGCTTGTGCAAACTGATTAATAATTTTAGCTTTTATTTCAGGCGCAAAGTAAATAAGTACATTACGGCAAAAAATAATATCAAATTTGCCCATTAACGCGTAAGAATCAAGCAAATTCAGGTGCCTAAAACTAACTTGTTTTTTTATTGTATCGTTTACTTGTGCCATACCATTGCCGCTGTCTTTAAAAAACTTTTTACGACGCTCTGCAGATAACCCTCTGGCAAGTGCAAGCGCGTCATATTCTGCATTTTTACACATATCAAGCATGGTATTAGATATGTCGGTACCAATAATTTGTGCACCCATACGAAGCACACCAGGTTGCTTAGTATTAAATTCAGCTACTGACATAGCTATTGAATAGGGTTCTTGTCCTGATGAGCTGGCAGCAGACCAAATTTTTAAAGGCCTTCTTAAGTCTTTAAACTCAGGAAAAAGCTTATTTTGGAGCAACTCAAACGGGTATTGATCTCTAAACCACAACGTTTCGTTTGTGGTCATTGCATCAACCACAGCGGCTCTTAATTGCCGCTCGTGAGGCCCGAGAGTTTTACTAACCAACTCCGATAAAGATCCCACATTAAATCGAGTCATTAACGGAGCAAGTCGGCTTTTAACTAAATACTGTTTGTTTTCACCTAAAACAATGCCGCATTGCTGCTCTAAAAACGAACGAAACTGGTCGTATTCACTTTGCTGCAAATCTTTATTATTCAAGTTAGTAGCACCTATTTTTGTTAATCACAATGAACCCACTTTTTAACCGCTGTTGCTAATTCGTCAGGGTTAAATTTAGCAATAAAGTCATCTGCCCCGACTTTTTCAATCATCGCCTGGTTAAAAACACCACTCAGAGAGGTATGCAAAATAACATGCAAAGGTGCAAGTTTGGGATCTGCTTTTATTTCAGCTGTTAAGGTATAGCCGTCCATTTCTGGCATTTCAACGTCTGAGATAAGTAACGCTACTCGCTCAGTAATATCGTTTTTACAATCAAGCTCTGCTATTTCTTTTAATCTTATAAGTGCTTCTTTACCATTTTTGGCAAGCTCTGTTTGCACGCCTAACGGCTCTAGGGCACGTTTAACTTGATTACGCGCAACAGCAGAGTCATCTGCAATAAATACGATACGTTCGCCTAAATCTTTTTGAATATCGCCACTTTGTGCAACTTCAGCACTTACTTCTGTGTTTACTGGGCAAATTTCGTTGAGAATTTTTTCTACATCGAGAATTTCGACTAATTCATTTTCGATTTCGGTCACTGCCGTTAAATATGAATAACGTCCGGCGCCTGATGGCGGTGGCATTATTTTTTCCCAATTCATATTTACAATACGTTCAACTCCGCCCACTAAAAACCCTTGCACAGAGCGATTGTATTCAGCAATGATTATAAAGCTGTCTTTAATGTTGTCGATTGGGCGCCCACCTACAGCCATTGATAAATCAATAACCGAAATGGTTTGACCACGAATATGTGCAACACCACGAATATACGGATTAGATTTTGGCATGCTTGTTAGTGGAGGGCATTGCAGCACTTCTCTCACTTTAAATACATTAATACCAAAACGCTGACGCCCTCTGAGCTTAAATAAAAGTAATTCTAGGCGGTTCTGCCCAACCAACTGTGTGCGTTGGTTTACTGAGTCTAAAATGCCTGCCATTCAAATCTCCTAAAGAAAACAAATAATACGGAACGATAATTGCTTTCTATTTATAAAGCTACATAACATCGCGGGTGCGTCTACTTTTTGACGCAAAATATTTATACCCTGTTTGAAACCATAAGCATAGTCGAAACATTATGAGTTTGTTAAAAAAAATCAGAAGATACAGTGTTTTTTATTTTGTTACTAGCTTGTGCTTTGTATTCCCTTTGCAAGCTAAAGTGTTTAGTAAAGATTTATTACAAGACATGGCCGTTGCTTATATAGCTAAGCAGATTGGTACATTGCAAAATACTAATACTCAATTAAGTGCACTGCCTTTAGATAGTCGCATTCCTGATCGTGTCTGTAATACTGAACTTGAATTATCAACATCCGATGAGCCACCATTTAACCGCCAAGTAACCTTACAAGCCAAGTGCAATGATGCGCAAACGTGGGCTCAATACGTTCATGTAAGAGTTGTTGAAATGGCTCCAGTTGTTGTTGCCACTGCTAATTTAACCCGCGGTGAAGTAATAACTAAATCGCATTTAAGTATTGAAATGAAACCAACTCACTTTGTACGCATACAGTACTTAGATGACCCCACAATGCTAATAGGCAGCAGAAGTAAACGAAATATTAGAAGTGGTATGCCAGTATTACTAAACCAAATTTGTATGGTGTGTAAAGGTGACTCTGTTAATATTTACGCTAACCTTAGAGGCCTTAGAATTAAAACCACAGGTATTGCTTTAGAAGACGGTACTTTGGGCGAACAGATACAAATAAAAAACAAAAAATCAGGTAAAGTTTTAAATGCGCGAGTAGATGGTGTAGAGTCTGTTCAAGTGAATATTTAATTTAGATTTATACTAAAGTATCCTACGTATATGCCGATAACATGGCATAAGTTGGGTAATATACGGGTTTATTATTATGGTTAATCAAGTTAATGGCAGTAATCAACAAGCTAATGCGTTAACAAATGCAAAGCAACAACAAGTTGATTTAAAAAAAGATAACGCAAATACACAAGCGACGCAGACTCCTTCGCCTAAAGCAGCAAGTGACTCTGTAAGCTTGACGCCGCAAGCGCAGCAATTAAAAACGCTTCAAGATAAAGCACAGCAATCGTCTGGCTTTGATAGCGATAAAGTTGCTGAGCTTAAAAAAGCAATAACCGAAGGTAAATATCAAGTGGACAGTGAAAAGCTTGCTAAAAACTTAGCTGATTTTGAGTTTAACGTGTATGGCTGATCATAATAGTTTAATTAGCGTAAAACTAAACCAACAAGTAAGTTGTTTAGACTCTTTGCACGCGCTATTAAACGACGAGCTTACTGCTATTGCCTCACGACGTGGTGCTGGTTTAAAAGAAATTACCCAACAAAAAATGTCTTTTTTAACTAAGCTAAGCACTCTTGATAAAGAGCTGAGTAAGCTAATTGCCAGTAACGACTCACAAAACCCTGAAATATCTGAGCTAATAAGCCAAGTTAAAACTCAACTTGCGCAATGCCAAAAACAAAATAATGTTAATGCTCATGCTGCCCGCCAAGCGCAACTAAGTGTTAAACAATTAAAAGAGATATTAATTGGCGCACCAACGTCAATGACCTACGACCAAGCCGGTAAGTCTGTAAATACCGAGAGTAAACTGGTTCGTAATTTAAAAGCTTAAGCCCAAAATTTTACATTAAAAAAGCCTTATTGACTTATCAATAAGGCTTTTTTAATGTCCTTTATTCTTAAATTTAGTTATAAATAATACCAATTCACTTAATTATGTAAGCCCCCTTAATAATTAAGAGGGCTTTATTGATATTAAATATCCGTTTGATTATTACTACTTTCAATTAAGTGTTTGATCATCTCTTCCGATTGATTTTGTACATCAACCGCAGGTGCTGCTGCATCAATGCTTCCCCCACTTTGAGCTGGAGTATAAGCAATTGCAGAGCCTTCGTCCTCAACCAGTGTATTTAGCGCTATAAGCTGCTCTGCATCTTCGCTAATAATAACGTCATCAATATTAAGCGGTTCCGCCGAACTCACTTGCACAGTTTGCTCAGGTGCTGATAGACCACTCAAGTTACCTAAGTCAATTGTTTCAGTGCTTAATATGTTGTTGCTTGAAACTTCATTAGAGATTGTATCGCCTAGAGCCGACTCTTCGCTAAATGATGCAGGGATTGTGTCGCCAGAGGCAGCGCTTGCTCCATTATCGTAAATATTTCCCGTATCCTCTATTGTGTTTTCAGTATTTTTGATTAAGTAGTTTCCAACTTCATCTACAGTTACAAAGTAGAATTGCTCTCCTCCACCTATGTTTAGATTGAGTAAATTTAGAAAGCCTCCCCAATCTCCATTGCTATCAGAAGTAAAACTTCCTGCATTATCTAGTACATCTAAATCTAGACCGAGTAAATTAACACCCAATAATGAAGAGCCAATAATATACACTTCAGTATCTGGTTCTGTCGTTCCTTCAACTGATGGGAGTAAAAAACCTAATGCTGCTCTAAAATCAGTAACTTCAAAACCTATTGGCGTGGTATCAATAATCAATCCAGATATGCTACCGCTTGAAGTTGTATTGCCTGATGTATCAGTTGCTACGGCTGTTACTGTGTACTCCCCATCTGCTAAATCAGTATCCGGTGAAGCACTCCATTCACCTGATGCGTTAGCCGTTACCGGTTTAGTGACCTCAGTTGTGCCACTAAAGGTGACTAATATGGTTTCACCAGCTCCAGCAGTCCCGGTAACGAGTGGGGTTTGATCTGCTGTTATTTCTAATCCCGAGTCAATTGTAATACCTGAGTCAATTGCGCTACTTGATGATTGCGTACCAGTATTACTTGCACCATCAACAATGCTTACATCAACGCTGTAGTTGCCCTCAGGAAGTACTTCTGCTGATGTCACGCTCCAAGTTCCATCAGCTCCAACTGTTGTTTGAACATTGTGAGTGGCACCAGCTGAATCAGTAAACATAACTATAACCGCTGCACCTGCAAAGCTTCCAGTAACTGACCCCGTAACAGTAGGCGTTGTATCTTGCCCTACCAATATTGGATCTATGACTACAGTTGGTGCAGTATAATCGGTGCTTGACACCATAGTATCGCTAGCAGAGTTACCCGCTGTATCGCTTATCGATGCTGTTGCATTAAAGCTACCTTCACTAAGCGCGGTGGTAGCTGTTACTGACCATGTGCCATTGCCTGAAACTTGAGCGGTAATAGTTTGTGAATCATTATTAGCATCGGTAATAACAACACTCACATTTGTACCTGCTGGTGCATCACTTATACCTGTTATCGTCGGTAGCGGGTTATTGGTTACAGGTAATTGATCAACTTCAACTGTTGGTGGTGTTAAATCAATTATTCCACCAAGACTTGTAGAGCTTGAAAGCCCTAAGTCTTCAACTGTAGCACTTACAGTAAAGGCGCCTTCAGCTAATGGTGTTGTAGGTATTAGAGTCCATTCACCGGCAATGGCTGTGGTGTTATATGTCGTTGCTGTACCGCTACTATCGGTAATAACTACCTGTACATCACCTGCTAATACATCCGTGGTACCTGTAATCGTGGGCGTTGTATCGCTTGTATCTACAATTTGATTAATTAACAAACCAGGTAAGGTTGTACTAATAGTGCCTGTTTGGGTTGCTGTTGCTTCATTTCCAGCGCTATCGGTACTTATGGCCTCAACTGTAATTTCTCCTTCAGGTAATAAAGAAGCAATGACAGACCAAGTGCCATCTCCTAAAACAGTAGTAGTAACTGTTTGTACTGCGGCTGTTGAGTCAGTGATATTTACAGTAATTAAACTCCCTACTTCCTCATCGCTAGAGCCTGTAATTGTTGGTGTTAGAGTATTAAGTACTCCGAACGCATCTATTACTAACACTGGTGGAATGGTGTCTATAGTTACTTGTTCAATGGCTGACTGCCCAGTATTACCTGCGGCATCAGTAATACTCGCATACACATCATATACACCATCTGATAAGCTAGTTGTTACTAAAGACCACGTGCCGTCGCTACCAACTACAGCATCAAATACTGTTTCATCACCATTACTACCAATAACAGTTACGTCAATGTCTGTACCCTCAGGCTCTTCAGAACTGCCTGAAATAGTTAATATATCGGTATCGCTAATAGTCAATGGTAAAATATCAACCACTGGTACTAGTGTATCCACTACAAACTCGAGAGTATCGGTAACTACGTTTCCTGCATCATCAGTAATACTCACATTAGCAACGTGCTGCCCTTCAGATAATGCATCAACTTCAAGTGTAAATATTCCCAAAGCATCAACTGTAGTAGTTAGTACAGTGCCGCCATCTAGTTGTATTTCAACAACACCATTAATTAAATCACTGGTACCTTGGATTATTGGCGTGGAGTCTGATGTTGTGCCAATAACCTGTAAGCCAAGTGTTGGCGATATTGTATCCACCACTGCGGTAAGTAGTTGCGTGGTAGTAATACCGACCTCACTTAACACGTCAACTGTTACGCTAAATGTCCCCTCAGCTAATGATTGAGGAACCTGCACAGCCCACGTATTATCTGCTTGCACTATAGCCGTAAGCTCTTGTACTACATTTTCGCTATCTACCACTCTCACTAGCACTTCGGTGCCTGGGGCTTGGTCGGTCGTACCGCTAATTATTGGTAAATCTCCCTCGCCAGTTACAAAGTCAACCACCGCATTAAGTAACGGCGTTGAAGCATCTACATCTGCAGTCGTAATAGTGGTGGTGTTACCCGCTTCATCAGTTGCAGAGGCTTCAACAACTGATAGACCAATAACATTAACTGCTAGGCCTAATAGCTCCCAATCACCATTTGCATCTGTGGTTACATCGTATGTTAAATCGAGTAAATCACCTGCAAGCTCTAGAGTAACCGTAACGGTTTTACCTTCGCCCAAATCAGATGTGCCAGATAAAGAAACCAACTGACCTAATAGGAACGAAGGCACAATTGTTAGCTCTGGTCCCACGGTATCAACCTCACCACCGGTTTTATTGTCGACCGAAGTATTGCCCGCAGCATCGCTAATAGTTGCACTAACACTGTAAACACCGTCAGCTAAAATATTATTAGCAGCCGCTTGCCAGTCTCCATTGCCATCGGTTTGAACGGTCATTTGATGAGAAACTCCAGCAGAATCAGTAAAGGTAACTATAACGTTTGTATTTGCTTCGTTAGACGTACCTGTAATCAATGGAGTGCTATCTTGAGTGAGTATTAATGAACTTTGATTAATACTAATCTCGGGAGCAATTGTATCAATAGTTGCTGTATTTGTTGCGTCCCCGGTATTACCAGCGCTGTCAGTAACAAATACTTCAACTGAATAATCTCCTTGTGAAAGAGAACTACTTGCCTCTACAGACCATATACCACCAGTTTGAACTGTTGTATTTACAGTATGCTTATTCCCTAGTGCATCGGTAAATACCACAGCAACTGCATCCCCCACATTGGCACCTGTCACATTCCCTGAAATACTTGGAGTTAGATCGGTACTTCCAATAATATCGTTAATGGTCACAACAGGCGCTGTTATATCAACTTCCCCTGTAATACTTGTGTTTACAGGATTACCTGCAGTATCTGTTGTTGAAGCTAAAACCGTGTAAGTGCCCTCGCTCAATTCTGTACTTGCAGCGACTGACCATGTGCCATTTGCACCAACCGTAGCATTAACCGTTTGCTCTGCACCTAAGCTATCAGTAATTAAAATAATAACTAATGCGCCTTGCGGTGCGGTTGTTGTGCCTGAAATTGTAGGCGTTGTATCATTTAAAGTTACAAGCGGAGTAATACTAAGCGTTGGCGCGGTTAAATCGATAACACCGCTACCTGTTGTATTACTCGTTAAGCCTCCTTCAGTCACACTTGCCGAAACAGTAAACTCACCTTCAGGAAGAATACTTGTCGCATCAACACTCCAAATACCGCCTACTACCGTCGTAGTTACAGTATGTGAAACGTTATTAACGTCAGTTATAACGACTGTGATCACCGAGTTATCTATTGCACTACTTGTGCCTGATATTGCTGGTGTTTGATCGTTCGTATCAACCATTGTATTAATATTAATTGTAGGCGCATTGGTATTTAAAGTTGCGGTACTATTTGCAACTGATTCATTCCCTGCGGCATCAGTAACACTTGCAGAAACTGTAACTTCACCATCAGTCAGTGCATCTGTAATATCTACAGTCCAAGCACCACCTGCACCAACAACAATTGTGTAAGTCTCGGTACTATCTCCATCGGTCACAGTTACTGTAATACTCGTGTTTTCAGGTTCATTGGATGTGCCTGAAATAGTTGGCGTGCTGTCATTAATTGTACCTAATGCGTTTATAGTAATACTTGGTGCTTGAGTATCAATAAAGCTCGAGCCTGTATCCACACCTTGATTGCCAGCATCATCGGTAATACTTACCTCTACATCATAATTACCATCAGGCAAGCTTGGCGCCGTAACTTGCCAATCGCCGTTAGCATCAACTATTGCGGTTAAAGTATGTATATCACCGTTGCTATCTGTAATAACTATATCGACCACCGTATCCTGTGGTTCAGTTGAAGTGCCACTTATAATTGGTGTCTCAGTGTTAAATACAGTTATATCATTAAGTACAATAACAGGTACTTGGGTATCAATTGTTAAATCAATTGTCGTGCTGCTGATATTATTAGCGTCATCGGTAACACTTACTTGCGCCGTATAATCACCATCAACAAGTGCTACGGGGACATCTACTTGCCAATTGCCATCAGTACCCACTGTTGCTGTTAGTGTTTGACCGCCGATAAGAATGGTTACATCAGCACCAATCTCATTACTCGTGCCTGAAATTGTAGGGGTTGTATCTATTGTCGCGTTAACTTCGTTCACAATTAATGTAGGAGCAACGCTATCTATTTCACCTTGAGTCTGTTGCGTTGTTAAATTACCAACACTGTCTCTAACCTCTGCAACAACGGTGTATTGACCTTGCGCTAGCTCTGCTGGTACATCTGCTGACCAACTGCCATCGGCTTGAACAATCGCAGTAAACTCTTGGCTTTGCCCTGCACTATCGGTAACAGTCACATCAATTACAGTGCCTTGCCCCATATCGGTGGTGCCGCTAATTACTGGGGTGCTATCATTCGATAAAGCATCAACACTAACGGTTAGTTCTGGCGCTACGTTATCAAAATCAAGCGTATTGACTGATGCAATATTACCTGCTGCATCAGTTGCACTGGCTGTTACATAAGCAAGACTAAGTAAAGGCACTGTTATATTTGCAAGCCCCCATGTACCGTCAGCATTCGTTGTCGCGGTGTAAGTTGCGCCAACTAATCCCCCAACTAGGTACTCTGTAATAGTGATTACAGAGCCTCCCGGTAAATCAGAATCCCCCGAAAGAGAAACTAAATTACCTAATAAAAACGATGGAATAATTTCAAGATCCGGAGCGGTTATATCGACTTCGCCAGTGTCTGTACCCGTGCCTGTATTGCCTGCGGCATCGGTGATGCTGGCGCTGACGCTGTAATTACCTTCCGCTAAATCGCCGCTTGGCGTTACACTCCAGTTACCATTAGCATCGGTTTGTACATCAATAGTTTGCACTGCATTCGCTGCATCTGTAAACGTCACCGTGATGGTGCTGCTAGGTGCATCACTGGTGCCTGTCACTGTTGGCGTGCTGTCGTTTGTTAATACTGGCGCATCAACGGTAATGCTTGGCGCGGACGTGTCTATTGTGCCGTTGCCGGTAATATCGGTGCTGTTACCTGCCACATCGCTGATGTTAGCGGTGATCGTGTACGGCCCTTCTGCAAGTGCTGTTGGCACTTCGACTGAGAAGTTGCCATCAGCATCCACAGCGGTGGTCAACGTTTGTGTATTACCTAAATCGTCCACAACCGTGAAGTTAATAACGGTGCCTTCAACCGCATCGCTTGTGCCGCTCAGTGTCGGGGTTACGTCGTTGCTTGAGCCTGGGCTGGTAAGTACAAGTGTAGGTGCGGTGGTGTCTACTTCGCCGGTGCCTGTAGCGGTGGTGTCATTGCCTGCTGCATCGCTCACGCCTGCGCTGATGGTGTATCCACCTTCTGCAATGGCTGCCGGTACAGGAATTGACCACGTACCATTAGCAAGTACGGTGGCGCTCATTGTTTGCGCTGCACCACTGCTATCTGTCACTATAACCGTTATCGTACTGCCTTGCGGTGCATCACTACTGCCTGCAATCGTTGGCGTGGTGTCGTTGCCTACACCGTTGTTGGTAATAACAAGGCTCGGACCTGTTAGATCTATCAGACCTGTCTCGGTGGCACTGCCAATATTGCCCAGTCCATCATCTACCTCTGCGGTGACAGTATATTCACCTTCGGCTAAATCAGTTGGTGCATCGACGCTCCATACACCACCCGTTACGGTCGTATCAACAGTCGTAATATTCCCTGCACTATCTTCAAACGTTAAACTAATGGTGGTGCCATCTGCCGCATCGCTTGTCCCGCGAATTTCTGGCGTGGTGTCATTAGTGTCAACCAGTGCATTAATACTGATACTTGGCGCCGTGGTGTTGAGTGTTGCGTTTTCACTTAATGTAGTGGTGTTGCCTGCACTGTCGCTTACGCTTGCTTCGATAGTGAGTGGACCATCAGTTAGCGCGTTCGGTACATCCGCTGACCAACTGCCATCGGCTTGTACTGTCGCGGTGAACGTTTCTGTATTATCTGCATCCGTGACGTTAATCGTTATAACCGTGCCTGCTGGCGCGTTTGATGTCCCGCTAATTGTTGGCGTGCTGTTATTAGTGGCGCCTACTGTGTCTAACGTCAGTGTCGGCGCTAAGGTATCTAAGCTGCCAGTTTGTGTGGCGCCGCCAGTGTTACCTGCATCATCGGTGATACTGGCTTGTACGGTGTAGCTTCCATCTGGTAATTCAGGGCTAGTTGCTTGCCAATCACCGTTTGCATCCACAGTAGCGGTGATTGGGTGCTCATCACCGTTACTGTCGGTAATAACAATATTTACAACCGTGCCTGCAGGCTCTGTTGAGGTACCACTAATCACTGGGGTGCTGTCGTTACTCAAACCCAGTGCATCAACGGTGACAACTGGTGTGATGGTATCTACATTACCACTGCTGTTTGCGGTACTCTCGTTGCCTGCGGCATCGATAATGCTGGCAACAACGCTAAACTCACCTTGTGCAAGGGCTGTCGATACTTCGATTGCCCAGTGACCATCGCTGCCTACAACGGTGCTAAGGGTTTGATTGATGCCTTCGCTGTCGGTGATGGTGAGTGTTACGGTGCCACCAATTTCATTACTGGTGCCCTGAAGCTCTGGTGTTAAGTCGCTGACATCGCCTACGTTTTGAATGGTGAGTATTGGCGCTTGCGTGTCGATAGTGGTGGTGTCACTCACTGTAGTTTCGTTGCCAACACTGTCGCGTACACTTACTTCAATGGTGCTTTGACCTTCACTTAATGGTGTCGCTGGTGTGGCGCTCCAATCACCGTTTGCATCCACAAGGGCGGTGATAGTTTGCGGGTTGCCTGCGCTATCAGTGACCACGATAGTCACTTGTGCACCCTCACCTGCATCGCTTGTGCCGCTTATGATTGGCGTGTTGCTGTCGCTTTGTGCTGCAACCTCAACAGTAAGCGTTGGTGGTGTATTATCAAAGTCATCTGAGCTAATTGTACGGGTATTACCTGCGGCATCGGTCGCTGTTGCGATCACTGAGCCAACATCAAGTAAAGATACATCCAACCCGACTAATGACCAGTTGCCATCCGCATCCGTTGTAGTGGTATATGTTGCACCAATACCACCGTTAACAAGTTGCTCGGTAATAGTAATTTCACTGCCAGCTGGTAAATCAGAGGTGCCGTTTAATAACACCAATGAGCCTAATAAGAAGGTAGGTGTAAATGCTAAGTCTGGCGGTGTTATATCGACTTCGCCACTATCTGTACCTGTGCCTGTGTTGCCTGCAGCATCGGTGATGCTGGCGCTGACGCTGTAATTACCTTCCGCTAAATCGCCGCTTGGCGTTGCACTCCAGTTACCACTTGCATCGGTTTGTACATCAATGCTTTGAGTCGCATTCGCTGCATCTGTAAACGTAACTGTGATAGTGCTATTAGGTGCATCACTGGTGCCAGTCACTGTGGGTGTGGTGTCATTGGTGAGTACTGGCGCATCTACACTCACACTTGGTGCTGTGGTATCAATCGTGCCGTTGCCGGTAATATCGGTGCTGTTACCTGCCACATCGCTGATGCTGGCGTTAATACTGTACGGCCCTTCGGCTATCGCATTAGGCACTTCGACTGAGAAGTTGCCATCGGCATCAACCGTGGTGGTGAACGTTTGTGTATTGCCTTGATCGTCCACCACGGTGAAGTTAATAACGGTGCCTTCAACCGCATCGCTTGTTCCGCTGAGTGTCGGGGTGATGTCGCTACTTGAGCCTGGACTGGTAAGTACAAGTGTCGGTGCGGTGGTATCTATTTCACCAGTGCCTGTGGCGGTGGTGTCGTTGCCTGCGACATCTTCTACACTCGCGCTAATGGTGTATGCGCCTTCTGCAAGTGCTACCGGTACAGGCATTGACCACGTGCCATTGGCTAGTACGGTGGCGCTCATTGTTTGCGCTGCGCCGCTGCTGTCGGTGACAACAATGGTTACTTCACTGCCTTGCGGTGCATCGCTGGTACCTGCAATCGTTGGCGTGGTGTCGTTGCCTACACCGTTGTTGGTAATAACAAGGCTCGGACCTGTTAGGTCTATCTGACCTGTCTCGGTGGCGCTGCCAATATTACCCAGTCCATCATCTACCTGTGCGGTAACAGTGTATTCGCCTTCGGCTAACTCAACAGGCGCTGCAACGCTCCATAGGCCACCGGTGACCGTGATGGTCGTGGTGGTTTCAGCTCCTGCACTGTCTACAAACGTTAAGCTGATAGTGGTGCCATCGGCTGCATCACTTGTACCATTAATGGTTGGTGTGGTGTCGTTGGTATCAACCAAGGCATTAATGTTAATGCTCGGCGCGGTGGTGTTGAGTGTCGCGGTTTCACTTAATGTGGTGGTGTTTCCGGCGTTATCGCTCACGCTGGCTTCAATAGTAAGCTCTCCATCAGCTAATGCTGTCGGCACATCTGCTGACCAACTGCCGTCGGCTTGTACTGTCGCGGTGAACGTTTCGGTTGTGGTGCCGTCGCTTACGCTGATGTTTATCACTGTGCCCGCTGGAGCATTGCTGCTTCCGCTGATTGCTGGGGTGCTGTCGTTCGTAGCGCCCACGGTATCCAGTGTTAATGTCGGTGCTAAGGTATCAAGAGTGCCTGATTGAACTGCGCCACCTGTGTTGCCTGAATCATCGGTGATACTGGCTTGTACGGTGTAGCTGCCATCTGGTAATTCAGGGCTGGTTGCTTGCCAATTACCGTTTGCATCCACAGTAGCGGTGATTGGGTGTTCATCACCGTTGCTGTCAGTAATAACAATGTTTACAACCGTGCCTTCAGGCTCTGTTGAGGTACCACTAACAACTGGGGTGCTGTCGTTACCTAGACCCAATGCGTCAACAGTGACGATTGGTGTAACCGTATCAACATTGCCACTGCTATTCGCTGTGCTCTCATTGCCTGCGGCATCGGTAATGCTCGCAACAACTGTGAAGTCGCCTTGGGCAAGCGCGTTTGATACTTCAATAACCCAGTGGCCATCGCTGTCAACTATCGTATCAATGGTTTGCACAGCACCTGCGCTATCCGTGATAGTGAGTGTGACAGTGCCACCAATTTCATTACTGGTGCCCTGAAGCTCTGGTGTTAAATCGCTAACATCGCCTACGTTTTGAATGGTGAGCGTTGGCGCTTGCGTGTCGATAGTCGTGGTGTCACTCACGGTGGTTTCATTGCCAACACTGTCGCGTACACTTACTTCAATGGTGCTTTGACCTTCACTTAATGGTGTCGCTGGTGTGGCGCTCCAATCACCGTTTGCATCCACAAGGGCGGTGATAGTTTGTGGGTTGCCGTTGCTGTCGGTAACCACAATCGTCACTTGCGCGCCTTCACCCGCATCACTTGTACCGCTTATGATTGGCGTGTTGCTGTCGCTTTGTGCGTCAACCTCAACAGTAAGCGTTGGTGGTGTGTTATCAAAGTCGTCTGAGCTAATTGTACGCGTGTTACCTGCTGCATCGGTCGCTGTTGCGATCACTGAGCCAACATCAAGTAACGATACATCTAATCCGACTAATGACCAGTTGCCATCCGCATCGGTTGTAGTGGTATAAGTTGCACCAATACCCCCGTTAACAAGTTGCTCGGTAATAGTAATTTCACTACCTGCTGGCAAGTCAGACGTACCACTTAATGTGACTAATAAGCCAAGCTCAAACGTTGGCGTAAAGGCAAGTGCTGGCGGGGTTACGTCTACTTCGCCACTGTCCGTGCCGGTGCCTGTGTTGCCTGCGGCATCGGTGATGCTAGCGCTGACGCTGTAGTCACCTTCAGCTAATGTACCTGTTGGTGTCGCACTCCAGTTACCATTAGCATCGGTTTGTACATCAATGCTTTGTGTGGTATTCGCTGCATCGGTAAACGTCACCGTGATGGTGCTGTTAGGTGCATCACTGGTGCCTGTCACTGTCGGCGTGCTGTCGTTGGTTAGTAACGGCGCATCTACACTCACACTTGGTGCTGTGGTATCAATGGTGCCATTGCTCGCAATATCAGTGCTGTTGCCTGCCACATCGCTGATGTTGGCGGTGATCGTGTACGGCCCTTCTGCCAAGGCAGTCGGTACTTCTATAGAGAAGTTACCATCAGCATCCACAGTGGTGGTGAAGGTTTGTGTATTGCCTAAATCATCCACTACGGTGAAGTTAATAACGGTGCCTTCAACCGCATCGCTTGTGCCGCTAAATGTCGGGGTGATGTCATTACTTGAACCAGGGCTGGTAAGTATAAGTGTCGGTGCAATGGTATCTATTTCACCAGCACCTGTGGCGATGGTGTCGTTGCCTGCCACATCTTCAACACTCGCGCTTACGGTGTATGCACCTTCTGCAAGTGCTACTGGTACAGGGATTGACCACGTACCATTAGCAAGCACGGTGGCACTCATGGTTTGCGCTGCGCCGTTGCTGTCGGTGACAACAATGGTTACTTCACTGCCTTGCGGTGCATCGCTGGTACCTGCAATCGTTGGCGTGGTGTCGTTGCCTACACCGTTGTTGGTAATAACAAGGCTCGGACCTGTTAGGTCTATCTGACCTGTCTCGGTGGCACTGCCAATATTGCCCAGTCCATCATCTACCTGTGCGGTGACAGTATATTCGCCTTCGGCTAAATCAGTTGGTGCATCGACGCTCCATACACCACCCGTTACGGTCGTATCAACAGTCGTAATATTTCCTGCACTATCTTCAAACGTTAAACTAATGGTGGTGCCATCTGCCGCATCGCTTGTACCATTAATAGCTGGGGTGGTGTCGTTGGTGTCAACCAGTGCATTAATACTAATGCTTGGCGCCGTGGTGTTGAGTGTTGCGTTTTCACTTAATGTAGTGGTGTTGCCTGCACTGTCGCTTACGCTTGCTGCGATAGTGAGTGGACCATCAGTTAGCGCGTTCGGTACATCCGCTGACCAGCTGCCATCAGCTTGTACTGTCGCGGTGAACGTTTCTGTTGTGGTGCCATCACTCACGCTGATGCTAATAACAGTCCCCTCTGGCGCATTGGTACTTCCGCTGATAGTCGGGGTGCTATCGTTCGTTGCGCCCACGGTATCAAGCACAAGCGTTGGCGCGAGGCTATCAATGGTGCCTGATTGAACTGCGCCGCCGGTGTTGCCTGCATCATCGGTGATACTGGCTTGTACGTTGTAGCTTCCATCTGGTAATTCAGGGCTGGTTGCTTGCCAATCACCATTTGCATCCACGGTGGCGGTGATTGGGTGTTCATCACCGTTACTGTCGGTAATAACAATGTTTATAACCGTGCCTGCGGGCTCTGTTGATGTGCCGCTAACGGTCGGTGTGCTGTCGTTACCTAAGCCCAGTGCATCAACGGTGACGATTGGCGTAATGGTATCAACATTGCCACTGCTGTTGGCTGTGCTCTCGTTGCCTGCCGCATCGGTAATATTCGCGCTTACAGTAAAATCACCTTGTGCAAGGGCACCTGGAATTTCAATATTCCAGTGACCATCGCTGCCTACAACAGTGCTAAGGGTTTGATTGATGCCTTCGCTGTCGGTGATGGTGAGTGTTACGGTGCCACCAATTTCATTACTGGTGCCCTGAAGCTCTGGTGTTAAATCGCTGACATCGCCCACGTTTTGAATGGTGAGTAGTGGCGCTTGCGTGTCGATAGTCGTGGTGTCACTCACGGTGGTTTCATTGCCGACACTGTCGCGCACACTTACTTCAATGGTCGTTTCACCTTCGCTTAGCGGTGTGGTTGGAGTGGCGATCCAATCACCGTTTGCATCCACAAGGGCGGTGATAGTTTGTGAATTACCATCGCTATCGGTCACTACAATAGTGACTTGCGCGCCTTCACCCGCATCACTTGTACCGCTTATGATTGGCGTGTTGCTGTCGCTTTGTGCTGCAACATCAACAGTGAGTGTCGGCGGTGTATTATCAAAGTCATCTGAGCTAATTGTACGGGTATTACCTGCTGCATCGGTCGCTGTTGCGATCACGGAGCCTAAGTTCAGTAATGAGATGTCGATACCAGTTAATGACCAGTTACCATTGGCATCTGTGGTTGTGGTGTAACTTAGTCCTACGCCACCGCCTACCAGTTGCTCGGTAATGGTAATTTCACTGCCAGCCGGTAAATCAGAGGTACCGTTTAATAACACCAATGAACCTAATAAGAAGGTAGGTGTAAACGCTAAATCTGGTGGTGTAACATCTACTTCGCCACTGTCTGTACCCGTGCCTGTATTGCCTGCGGCATCGGTAATGCTGGCGCTGACGCTGTAATTACCTTCAGCTAATGTACCTGTTGGTGTCGCACTCCAGTTACCATTTGCATCGGTTTGTACATCAATGCTTTGGGTGGCATTTGCTGCGTCTGTAAATGTAACCGTAATGGTGCTGTTAGGTGCATCACTGGTGCCAGTCACAGTTGGTGTGGTGTCGTTGGTGAGTACTGGCGCATCCACACTCACACTTGGTGCTGTGGTATCAATGGTGCCAATGCCTGTAATGTTGGTGCTGTTACCTGCCACATCGCTGATGTTGGCGGTGATCGTGTACGGCCCTTCTGCCAGTGCAATCGGTACTTCAACTGAGAAGTTGCCATCAGCACCCACAGTGGTGGTGAAGGTTTGTGTATTGCCTTGATCGTCCACTACGGTGAAGTTAATAACCGTGCCTTCAACGGCATCGCTTGTGCCACTGAGTGTCGGGGTGATGTCGTTACTTGAGCCTGAGCTGGTAAGTACAAGTGTCGGTGCGGTGGTATCTATTTCACCAGTGCCTGTGGCGGTGGCTTCATTACCAGCGGTGTCTTCAACACTCGCGCTAATGGTGTATGCACCTTCTGCAAGTGCTACCGGTACAGGGATTGACCACGTGCCATTGGCAAGTACAGTGGCGCTCATTGTTTGTGGTGTGCCACTGGTATCTGTCACTATAACCGTTACCGTACTGCCTTGCGGTGCATCGCTAGTACCGGTAATAGTTGGGGTGGTATCGTTGCCTACGCCGTTGTCGGTAATAACAAGGCTCGGTGCGGTTAAGTCTATCTGACCTGTTTCGGTGGCGCTGCCGATATTACCTAGGCCATCGTCTACCTCTGCGGTCACCGTGTATTCACCTTCGGCTAAATCAGTTGGTGCATCAACGCTCCAGACGCCACCCGTTACCGTCGTATCAACAGTCGTAATATTCCCTGCACTGTCTTCAAACGTTAAGCTAATGGTGGTGTTATCTGCCGCATCGCTTGTACCATTAATGGTTGGGGTAGTGTCGTTGGTATCAACCAATGCATTAATACTAATGCTTGGGGCCGTGGTGTTGAGTGTTGCGGTTTCACTTAATGTAGTGGTATTACCGGCGTTATCACTAACGCTAGCTTCAATGGTGAGTGGACCATCGCTCAGTGCATTCGGTACATCCGCTGACCAGCTGCCATCAGCTTGTACTGTCGCGGTGAACGTTTCTGTTGTGGTGCCATCACTCACGCTGATGCTAATAACAGTCCCCGCTGGCGCATTGGTACTTCCGCTGATAGTCGGGGTGCTATCGTTCGTTGCGCCCACGGTATCAAGCACAAGCGTTGGCGCGAGGCTATCAATGGTGCCCGATTGCACGGCGCTATCGGTGTTACCTGCGGCATCGGTAATGCTGGCTTGCACACTGTAGCTGCCCTCTGGTAATTCAGGGCTGATTGCTTGCCAGTTGCCGTTCGCATCGACTGTGGCTGTAATTGGTGTTTCATCGCCGTTACTGTCTGTGATAACAATATTCACAACGGTGCCTTCAGGCTCTGTTGAGGTACCACTAACAACTGGGGTGCTGTCGTTGCCTAAACCCAGTGCATCAACGGTGATAACCGGTGTAATGGTATCTACATTACCACTACTGTTGGCCGTGGTGTCGTTGCCTGCAGCATCAGTGATGCTGGCAACAACGCTAAAGTCACCTTGTGCAAGGGCACCTGGAATTTCAATATTCCAGTGGCCATCACTTTCAACGGTGGTGGTGAAGGTTTGCTCAGCGCCTTGGCTGTCGGTGATGGTCAGTGTTACGGTGCCGCCAATTTCATTACTAGTGCCCTGCAGCTCAGGTGTTAAATCGCTGACATCGCCTACGTTTTGAATGGTGAGTATTGGCGCTTGTGTGTCTAACGTAATTGTATCTGTAACTGTTGTCGTATTTCCTGCTTCGTCAGATACACTCACTTCGATGGTGTTATCACCTTCATTTAAATCTGTTTGTGGAGTTACTTCCCAGTTACCATTTGCATCTACTGTGGTGCTAAGTGTTTGTTCAACTCCATTTTCATCTGTAATAACAACCGTGATACTGGTACCAACGTCTGCATCACTAGTGCCTGAAATAGTAGGCGTTGAGTCGTTGGTTACAGCTTCAAAGTCAACGGTTAAGCTAGGTCCTGATGTATCTATGTTACCTGTAGCCGTATCTGAAGCGCTATTTCCTGCAGCATCAGATACTTCAGCTTCTACAGAATAATCGCCCGAGGCCAACTCTTGAGAAAGTTCAACACTCCAATTACCTTCTACATCCGTTGTAGTGCTAAATGTGCGAACAACCCCTTGAGAATCAGTAACCGTTAAATTTATAACTGTGCCTGCAACTACGTCTGTTGTGTTACCAGAAATAACCGGTGTTGTATCATTACTTGTTTCTAGTTCATTTACTTGTATGGTTGGAGGCGTAATATCAATTACAGCATCAAGCTCTGCATTAGCCGTTCCACCACCTATGTCTGTTACTGTTGCACTAATTAAAATGGTGCCCTCAGCTAAATTTGCAGGCGGAGTAACACTCCAAAGACCGTTTTCATCAACAACTGTGGTTAAAGTAATTATTGCACCCGCTGAGTCAGTGATCTGAACTTCAACTTGAGAGCCAGCTTGTGCATTAAAAGTATCACCATTTATTTGAGGTGTTTGATCGTTAGTTTCGCCAATAATATCAATGGTAATGGTCAATGCGCTTGTATCAATTGTGCCTGAAGCACTTGCTGTGCCTTCATTACCAGCGCTATCACTAATACTTGCATCTACAGAGTAGCTTCCTTCAGCTAAAGCCGCGGATACTTCTGCAGTCCAACTTCCATCAGCAATTACTTGTGCTGAAATTATTTGTACTGCGCCATTAGCATCGGTCACTGTTAAAGTTATGGTTGAACCAGCAGGCTCCCCGCTAACTGTGCCTGAAATGGTCGGTGTTGTATCACTCGTATCGCCTAGTGCATTAATAGTAACTATTGGCGCTGTGGTATCAACTTCTCCCGTTGTTGTGGCTGTGGTTTCATTACCCGCGGTATCAGTAATCGATACTTCAACAGTAAATTCGCCTTCACTTAATTCGTTCGGTACATCCACACTAAAGGTGCCATCGGCTTGTACTTCAGTAGTAATAGTTTGTGGGTTACCTGCTTCATCAGTTACAGTAATAGTAACAACGGTGCCCTCTGGCTCACCCGTTGCGGTGCCTGAAATAGTTGGGGTGGTGTTGTTAGTATCACCTACGGGGTCAATAATAACTGTTGGCGCGGCAGTATCAACTTCGCCTGTTGTTGTTGCTGTGGTTTCATTACCTGCGGTATCGGTAACCGATACTTCAACGGTAAATTCGCCTTCACTTAATTCATTTGGTACATCAACACTAAAGGTGCCATCGGCTTGTACTTCTGTGGTAATAGTTTGTGGATTACCTGCTTCATCAGTTACGGTAATAGTAACAACCGTGCCCTCTGGCTCACCCGTTGCGGTGCCTGAAATAGTTGGGGTGGTGTTGTTAGTATCACCTACGGGGTCAATAATAACTGTTGGCGCGGCAGTATCAACTTCTCCCGTTGTTGTTGCGGTAGTTTCATTCCCTGCAGTATCGGTAACCGATACTTCAACCGTAAATTCACCTTCACTTAATTCGTTCGGCACATCAATACTAAAGGTGCCATCGGCTTGTACTTCAGTGGTAATGATTTGTGGGTTACCTGCTTCATCAGTCACGGTAATAGTAACAACTGTGCCTTCTGGCTCGCCCGTTGCTGTACCTGAAATAGTTGGGGTAGTGTCGTTACTATCAGCCAGTGCATCTATCGTGATCACCGGTGCTAAAGTATCAACCTCGCCAGTCGTAGTTGCTGTGGTTTCATTGCCCGCAGTATCTGTAACCGATACTTCAACGGTAAATTCACCCTCACTTAATTCGTTCGGTACATCAACACTAAATGTGCCATCAGCTTGCACTTCAGTAGTAATTATTTGTGGGTTACCTGCTTCATCAGTTACCGTAATAGTAACAACCGTGCCTTCTGGCTCACCTGTTGCGGTGCCTGAAATAGTTGGGGTGGTGTCGTTACTATCAGCCAGTGCATCTATCGTAATCACCGGTGCTGAGGTATCAATAGTACCCGTTGTTACTTCTGTACTTTCGTTACCCGCAGTATCAGTGATTGATACGTCTACGCTGTATTCGCCTTCACTTAATTCGTTCGGCACATCAATACTAAAGGTGCCATCGGCTTGTACTTCTGTGGTGATGGTTTGTGGGTTACCTGCTTCATCGGTCACGGTAATAGTAACAACGGTGCCTTCTGGCTCGCCCGTTGCTGTACCTGAAATAGTTGGGGTGGTGTCGTTACTATCAGCCAGTGCATCAATCGTAATAGTTGGTGCGGTATTATCGATAGTTCCTTGTGCTGAAGTTTCACTTTGATTACCTGCTTCATCGCTAACGATGGCATTAACGCTAAAGTCACCTTCAACTAACTCATTAATAGCATCAGCTGTCCAGGTACCATCAGCTAGCGTTTGTGTTGTAATTGTTTGTGTATTACCACCAGCGTCCGTCAATGTTAACGTAACCGTTGTTCCAGCTGGCACATTTTGTACGGAACCTGAAATTGTTGGAGTAGTATCGGCGCTATCTGGGATTGCATTAATTGCTATAATTGGAGCTGATAAATCAATTGTTCCAGTACCGGTATCGCTTGCTTCATTACCTGCAGCGTCTGTTACTGTTGCTGTAATTGTAAAATCGCCTTCAGTAACAGCTTGAGTTGCACCTACTTGCCAAGTTCCATCTTCTGACACAACCGCCGTCAATGTTTGTGACTCACCATTTGCATCAGTAACTAAAACACTAACAAGGCTACCCGGTGCTACATCACTCGTTGTTCCACTAAATATAGGTGTTGTGTCGTTTGAATCAGCAAAGTCATTTATTGCAACTAAAGGAGGGGTGGTATCAACTGAGCCTAATTGTGAATCTTGAGCTGCGTTACCCGCATTATCAGATACATTAGCTGTTACTGTAAAATCTCCCTCGCTTAAAGCAGTTGGAATCTCAATACTCCAAGTACCATCAGCACTTATAGTAGTGACTAACTGTTGCTCAGCCCCTAGACTATCGGTAACAATTAAAGTTACTTCACTGCCCGATGCTAATCCTTGGGTAGAGCCGGTAAGAACAGGTGTTGTATCGTTTGTATCTGCAATATTGTTAATAGTCACACTTGGTGCAGTTAAATCAACCGTACCTGTAACAGTTGCAGTACTGCTATTACCAGCAGTATCACTAACACTCGCTGTTACTGTGAAATCACCTTCACTGAGATCTGCAATAATATCCGCTGTATATGTACCATCTGTATTTGTAATTGTTGTAAGTGTTTGTTCATTGCCTTCACTGTCAGTTATTACTAATGTAACTTCGGTCCCTGCAGGTACATCAATTACATTACCGCTTACAGATGGGGTTACATCATTCGTATCCTCAATAGGATTAATCGTGATTGCAGGATCGGTTAAATCAATCTCTCCAGTTTCGCTTGCAGAAGCTGTATTACCTGCAGCATCAGTCACTGTTGCAACCACACTAAACTGGCCTTCAACTAATTCATTACTTGCCTCAACTGACCAACTTCCATCAGCACCAGTAACTACTTGCACGGTTTCTGCTACGCCATCGCTTCCTGTAAATGTAACGGTTACTAACGCACCAGGTTCTACGTCTTGTGTAGAGCCGCTAATTGTTGGTGTTGTATCGTTAGTATCAATAATAAAATTAATGCTTATAGTTAAATCAACATTACCTACTGCACTTGCTTGCGCCTCATTGCCCGAGTCATCTATAACCGCTGCAACTACAGTAAAGTCGCCCTCAGGCAGAGGAGTTGTTACTTGTGCAGTCCACGAACCATCTGCTTGCGTCACTGCAAGTAATGTAAATGTACTCCCATCGCTTGCCGTAATAGTTAAAGTAATGGTTGTACCTGCAGGCACATTACCGGTGTTACCACTTAAAAATGGAGTGGTATCGTTAGTATTAGCAATTGCATCGATTTGAATTGAAATAGGAGCAAACGTTATTTCGCCGTTTGTTTGCGCAGTAGCCTCATTACCTGCTACATCGGTTACTGACGCAGTTGCTGTAAACTCACCACCTGGCAAGATTTCATTAGCATCAACACTCCATGTGCCATCTTCATTTAATAAAGTAGTTAAAGTTTGTACGCTACCGTTTATATCGGTTACTAATACTGTAATTACAGAGCCTGCTGGAGCGTCTTCTACCCTACCTACAAATGTTGGTGTAGTATCGTTAGTATCAGCAATTGCAGTAACGGTAATATCTGGATTTGTTAAATCAACAACACCTTGGTTATTTGCTTGGGCTTGGTTACCTGCAGCATCGCTTACACTTGCATCAACCTCAAACTGCCCTTCAGCCAATGGCGTAGTTACGTCAATAGACCAATCACCATCAGCGTTAGTTTGGGTTAATAATGTTTGAGTTTGACCATTAAAATCGGTAATAACCACACTAATAATAGAGCCAGCAGGTACATCTTGCGCGTTACCTGTAATAGTTGGCGTGGTGTCTTGAGTGTCGTTAATATTATTAATTTGTACCGTAGGCGCCGTTAAATCAATTACTCCTGAATCACTTGCTAATGCTAAGTTTCCTACACTGTCGCTTACTTGTGCATCAACAGTAAAATCACCTTCAGGTAAAGGAGTCCCAACTTCTACACTCCAGCTTCCATCGGCTTGAGTAACCGCTGTTAATGTTTGTATTTGTCCTGCACTATCTGTAACAGTAATTGTTACTTGCGTGCCTTCAGGAACCCCATTTGTTGTTCCAACAAGTGGTGGTGTTGCGTTATTTGTTTCATCAGTTACATTTACTGTGATTACCGGAGCAGTTAAATCTACATTAGCTAAAGCTTGATCTACAGCTTGATTTCCAGCGGCATCAATCGCCACTGCGCTTACGTTAAACTCTCCTTCAGATAAAGGTGAGGTAGTAGTAATAACCCAATTTCCTAGCGCATCAACCTGAGTAACAATTGTTTGTACCGTACCTGCACTATCCGTTAACGTGACCGACACATTATCACCAGTGTTCAACCCAGATACTGTTCCTGTTACTGTCACTGTTTGCGAAGCAGAATCGGCAACAGGATCAATAGCAATAAGCGGAGGTGTTGTATCAATTTCTATAGAAATAGTGTCGTTTATAGGGTTGCCAACAGGATCTGTCGCTTCAACAACAACCGTTACAGGGCCATCTGCGATTGGAGTTGGTAGGGTTATTTCAAAGGTACCATCAGGGCCAATCACAACACTAACTACTTGAGAATTTCCATCAACATCAGTTACCGTCACATTAACCGTTTCGCCAATTAAGTTTTCACTCGTACCGGTAATTGTTGGTTGTGATGAATTAGTAACGCCCAGCTCATTAAGTGAAATAGAAGCCGAAGTTGCGTCAGGCACAATACCATCAGAGGTATCTCTTAAATTAAAAGCTTCAGTAGCGTTTTGATCAAAAGAAGAATCAAAAGTAACACTACTAGGATCAACACTTTCAGAAATTCGGGTTAACTGTACAAACGAACTACCTCCATCGGCACCAGCTGCATTACCGCCACCAGCGGCTGTTGCCTCTAAATTATCTAAAATGTCCCCATCACCCTCTAATGCATCTAAAAAATCTGTTACATCTGAATTAGCCGCCGTTGATGAGTCTTGCTCTGTACCTAAGTCTAAGCTTGCGATTGCTTCATCTAAACTTTCATCAAAAACAGTTGTTTCGCTAGAGTCTCTTGCTTCTTTCGCTAATAGGTCTGGTGTTATTTTTACCTTTTGATTTGCGGGTATAGATAAGGTTTCACCTTGCACATCTATTTGTAACGACGACTTAATAGCAGTAACAACTAAATCACCTACGGTAATAATGTCACCAACGTTTAACGCTCTT
This sequence comes from Pseudoalteromonas sp. NZS71_1, assembly GCF_015864305.1. Lineage (NCBI taxonomy): Bacteria > Pseudomonadati > Pseudomonadota > Gammaproteobacteria > Alteromonadales > Pseudoalteromonadaceae > Pseudoalteromonas > Pseudoalteromonas sp. NZS71_1. The sequence continues at coordinate 156,510 of NZ_JADYXM010000002.1, forward strand.
ATTGATCCATCATCCAACACAACACCCGCCGAACCCTGAATATCAATAACTACAAGTTGATTTGCTTCCATTTAGGTACCCTCAAACTTTTAAAATAACAATCTAATAAGTTAAAGGTAGAACAAAAAAAGCACATAGATACTGGACTCAAGTACAGGTTTAGAAGAAAAATTCAAAAATAAAAAATCAACAAAAAAGTGGTAGAAATTTTTTTTCATGCTACCCAAAAAGATTACTTGCAAAATTAGCACTCCTTTACTAAATATTTAAAAGAGTATTTTCGGTCTTAACAGGATCTAAGAGGAAGAAATGATTATAAAAAACACTTTTAAAAAGCATCAAGGGACTATGTTAATCGGATTAGCGATTACAGCCGTAACTTTATCAAACTACGTGCATGCAAACGAACAATCAGCAATGCCACTTACATACGTCTCAAGTAAAGCGATTGAAAACAATCCTGAAGTACAAGAAGCATGGCATGCTTTTAAATCTTCTATTTATGGAGTGGATGCTGCCCGTTCAGGTTATTTACCAAGTGTTGATGTATCAGCAAGTGCAGGATATGAAAGAAGAAATTACGGTATTGAAGAAGAATATAACCGTAATACAGCCGAATTAAGCGTTACTCAAATGCTTTATGACGGTTTTAGAACATCTAATACAGTTGACCGTTTTAAACGTATTCAACTTATTAGGTACTTTGAGCTTATTTCTCAAACAGAACAAACAGCACTTGAAGCCTCGATTGCACTACTTGACGTACAAAAATTCAAGGAGTTAGTACAACTTGCAGAAGCTAATTTACAAGAGCACGAGTCTGTATACCAACAAATAGAGCAAAGCGTAGGCGCCGGTGTAGCGCGCGCAGCAGACCTAGAACAAATTAGTGGTCGTTTATCTCTAGCGCAATCTAATGTATTAACGGAGTACTCAAATTTACATGATGTAAGCGCTCGCTACCTAAGAGTTGTAGGTGAGCTACCTATGAACGATATAAAGCAAGCTGACCTTGATGAAAACAATATACCAATTTCGGTTAACCAAGCGCTAGACGTCGCCTACAAAAACAGCCCTTCATTTTATGCCTCTTTGTATAATATTGAAGCGCAAAAAGCGAACGCCAAAGCACAAAAAGCGGCCTTTCATCCTAACGTAGATTTATCTGCCCGCTACGGTAGCCAAGATAGAGATGAGCTTGGTCAAAATGAAACCAGAACAGAAGCGCGAGTCGGCATAGATATTAGTTATAACTTGTATAACGGTGGTCTTGATAGCGCTAATTTAGAACAAGCTTATCAAGATATAAACATTGCAAAATATCAACGAGATCAAGCCTGTATTGATATTCGTCAAAGTCTGCAAATTGCTTATTACAACGTCACTATATTAGAGCAAAAGTTACCAGCGCTTAATCAACACCGCGAATCATCAACTAAAGTTAAAATTGCATATAAAGATCAATTTGATATAGGCCAACGAACTTTACTAGACGTACTTGATGCCGAAAACGAATCGTTCCAATCAACACGTTCATACATAGTTGCGCTTTACGACCGCCAATCGGCTATTTTAACTATGCTAAAAGAAATGGGGAAATTATTGCCAGCACTTGACGTAATGTCAGGTAAATACCCTACATTAAAAGAGCTAACTGACGATCCTATTGTGCATAACGCACAAAATATTTGTCCGAGTTACGATGTAGCAACCACCTTTAGCCGCAAGGCATTTCTACAAAAAAAAGCGAAGCAAGATAATGCCTACATGAGTGTAACCGCTATGCCAAGGTACTTAGATATACCGTTGGAAACCGACACTACACCAAGTAACTTTTTAGATGATGATGGTGACGGCGTACCAAACGAGCAAGACACTTGTCCGAGTACACCGCTGTCAACTAATGTTGATTTATCTGGCTGTACAATTTATAGCGCATCAACCTCGAATATAGAGATTGGTATCCCTTTTTCTGCTGACTCAAGCGATGTAAGGTCTCAATATATTCAAGAAATTAGTCGGCTTGCAGATTTTTTAAAAGAAAACCCAAATAAGCAGGTTGAAATACGAGGTCATGCATCTCTAGATGGAGATCGAACATATAACCGCAAACTATCTGAAAAACGTGCGTTTGCCGTTGCTGAAATTCTAATTAAACAATTCGATATAAAACCAAAACGTGTTAAATCGTTCGGGTATGGCATCGATCAACCACGAGTAAACGAAATATCAGTAAGAGCAAATGCTGCGAATCGACGTATCGAAGCTGTAATTACTGATAGCTAAGTCAATTAACGTTATGTAAATAACCTAAACTCGGCTTGAAATATTTAAGCTAAATTTATTTCTCGAGTTTAGGTTTAGTAGTAACAACCGCATGCAGTTCTACATAACATTGGATGGTTTATGGAATTAAACGATGTACTTGATCATGGTGGCATACTCGTTGACTGCCTAGCAGTTTTATGTCGCCATCATGATAAAGAGTTTTCAAGAGAAGCACTATTAAATGGACTTCCTCTAACTGATGGAAATCTTACTCCATCAGGTTTTTCGCGCGCAGCTAAGCGCATTGGCTTTAAATCGAAAGTAGTTAATAAGCCACTACAAAAAATTAATACAGCACTACTACCTGCCATCTTAATTTTAAAAGACAATCAAGCCTGTGTTATTAATTCTATTGATTACGATAAGCAGGTGGTGAGTGTAATTTACCCAGAGCTTACCGAATCAGTTATCGAACAAAGCATTGATGAATTAGCAGGCAACAGTGTTGGTTTAATTATTTATGCACAACCAGAATTTGCATTTGATGAGCGAACACCTGTACTTGAAAAACTATCAAAAGACGGATGGTTTTGGGGAGTAATTAAAGAATGCCGCTCACTTTATAAAGACGTAATCATTTCAGCTATTGCTTTGGGCTTTTTGTCGGTTGCTATGCCTTTATTTGTAATGAATGTATATGACCGCGTAGTGCCCAACCATGCAACAGAAACCCTTTGGGTACTTGCTATTGGTATTTTGATAGCACTCACTGCTGACTTTGTTTTACGCTTAGTAAGAGGCTATTTTGTAGAGCTTGCTGCAAGCAGAATAGATGTAAAAGTATCGGCTGTAATTATGGAGCGGGTATTAGGTATGAAACTAAAAAACCGTCCATCATCAGCTGGCTCCTTTGCTAGCAATATTCAATCATTTGAAGCTGTACGTAACTTTTTTAGCTCCATAACGCTTGTCGCATTAGTCGACTTACCATTCGTAGTTTTATATTTAATTGTTATCGCCATTATTGGCGTACCTCTAAGTTTACCCATTATCGCGGGCGCACTTATATTATTAGCTTACGCTATAGCCGCACACCGCAAACTTGAAGCCCTTTCAGAGCAAACAATGAAAGCAAGCTCAATGCGAAATGCAGTATTAGTAGAAAGTTTAACCAACATTGAAGATGTAAAAAGTTTTCACTCAGAGTGTAAAACACAATCTGTATGGGAAAAGTCGACCATTTACATTGCGCAAGTAAACGCACAAAGCCGACTCGTTTCTAGCTCTATATCAAATACAGCATCATGGATACAGCAATGCGTAGGCGTGATAATAATGATAATAGGCGTACACCTCGTTATTGAAGGTGAGCTAACTCAAGGCGGATTAATTGCAGCCTACCTATTATCATCTCGTGCTATGGGCCCTATTGGGCAGTCAGCCGCTGTTTTAGCGCAATATCATCATGCCGCAATAGCAATGCAATCACTAAATGAGATTATGGAAAAAGAGGTCGAGCGCCCACCTGGTAAGCATTGGTTAAGACACCCTATTTTAAAGGGCGATATAGAATTTAAAGATGTATGCTTTAAATACTCTGACGAATCTCATAATGCACTCAACGGCGTTAGTTTTAAAATTAAAGCTGGTGAAAAAGTTGCAATTTTAGGACGTAATGGCTCAGGTAAAAGTACATTAGAAAAGCTTATTTTAGGGCTATATGAACCCTGTTCAGGAGCAATTTTGATGGACAATAACGATATACATCAAATTGACCCTGCAGAGCTTCGCCATAATATTGGTTATGTACCGCAAACCGTTGCCCTGTTTTATGGGACCTTAAAAGACAACCTTACGATAAGCGCTTGGCATGCCAAAGACGAGCAAATTATTGAAGCCTGTGAGCGAAGCCAATTATTTGATTTAGTTAATTCGCACCCAGACGGATTTGATCTACAAGTAGGCGAGCAAGGCCGCCAATTATCAGGAGGGCAACGCCAAGCAGTAGGTATGGCAAGAGCCATAATTAATGACCCACCAATACTATTACTAGATGAGCCAACTTCATCGCTAGATCACAATAGTGAAAGTAAAATTATTAACAATTTAAAAAATTATTCTAAAGATAAAACCCTAATTGTAGTGACTCACCGCTCATCATTACTCGAGCTTGTTGACCGTATTATAGTTTTAGATAACGGAAAAGTAGTTGCTGATGGACCAAAACAAAAAGTAATTGCGGCGTTAAATAATAAAACCGTGGAGCAAGCCTCATGAGTGATAACAAAAAACCACTTGAACAACGCTCTTTTGAATCTGTTAGCAAAGCAATAGAAGCAAGAAAACAAGGTAAGCCATCCGTATTTAATAAACTATTTAAAGGATGGATTTCACCGCCAAATACTCAAGACTGGGTAGTGGATGCACAGTGGGAAAAAATGCAGCAGGAACCAGCAAGCGCTAGGTTACTACTTTATCTAATTTGTTTAACGTTTATATGCCTTATTGTGTGGTCTGGCTTTGCTAATTTGGATGAAGTTGCTCGTGGCGAGGGACGGGTTATTCCCTCTAATAAATTACAGCTTATTCAATCTTATGACGGCGGTATGGTCGAAAAAATAAATGTCCGAGAAGGCCAAATAGTAAACGAGGGGGATGTACTCATTAAAATAGACCCTACCCGCTTTATTTCTAGCTTTAGAGAAAATCAATCCAAGGTTGAATCGTTAAGTGCAAAAGTTGCGAGGCTCAGAGCGCTCACTCAAAAAAAGGAGCTCGTATTTAACGAAGATGTTATAAAAAATGCACCTCAGGTGGTTCAACACGAACGCTCTCTTTATTTGAGTAACAGCCAAGAGTTGGAGCAACAGGTAAGTATACACAAACGCCAACTAGAGCAGCGACACCAAGATTATATTGAAGCAAAAGCGGCACTTCAGCAGCATACAAGTGCGCTGCGCTTAACAAACAGGGAGCTTAAAGTGACCCGTCCATTGTTACGCACCGGTGCTATTTCGGATATAGATATTATTCGTTTAGAGCGTCAAATAGTTGATTTAAACGGCGAGATAAACAGAACCAAAGCAGTTATAAATAGGAGTCTTTCGGCCATTAACGAAGCTAAAAATAAGGTAACCGAAGTTGAGCTCGTTATGATTAACCGCTGGAACAATGAACTCTCCGAAGCGCTACTGCGACTAGATTCAATTAAAGAAACTGAATCTGGCTTAGCCGATAAAGTAACTCAAACTGAAATACGCTCTCCTGTTAAAGGCACTGTACAACGATTATTAGTTAATACTGTTGGCGGTATTTTACAGCCAGGTAGTGATGTTATGGAAATTGTCCCGCTTGACGATCAACTTGTAGTAGAGGCAAAAATCCCGCCTAAAGACATTGCATTTTTACGCCCTGGGCAATCTGCAATGATAAAATTTAGTGCCTACGACTTTGCCGTATATGGTGGCCTTGAAGCCGAAGTATTACATATAAGTGCCGATACAATTACAGATGACCGCGAGAATACCTTTTATTTGGTGCAGCTAAAAACCACCAAAAATAATTTTTCAAAAGAACTAACTATTATTCCAGGAATGACAACTCAAGTGGATATTATTACCGGTAAAAAAACCGTACTTGAGTATATTTTAAAACCGGTTCTTAGAGCTACATCGCAAGCAATGACAGAGCGTTAAAACATTTTATAAATGGAGAAGTAATGCGCCAAAGTATTTTTATTACACAGCCTGAATTTGAATCGAAACACTGGCATACAGCGTTTCCTGGTTGTTTGATATTCACAAAAGAACCACACAGAGTCACGGCATCAAGTATTATTTGGGTTTTGGCCGGCACACCTAATTGGCTTGAGCTTGTTAAAAAGTATTCTCAGCAACGTTTACTGGTTATAGTTATGACCAACGAACTAGAAATAAATCAACTAAGAAGTGCGCTTGAAGCAGGAGCTAGGGGGTACGTAGAAGCACTTGCTACTAAAGTAATTATTGAACAAGTACTTGAGACAATTTGTGCTGGCGGAATATGGTTACCAGGGCAATTACTATCTAACTTAGTAGGAGCTTTATCAAATACACCGTTTAAATATGCGAGCACATGCGAGCTTGATGTACTCACAAAGCGAGAACGTCAAGTAGTTGATATTGTTGTAACAGGTGCAACTAATAAGCAAGCTGCAGAATCTTTAAATATTACAGAACGCACAATTAAAGAGCATATGAGCTCTATATTTAATAAGCTAAAAGTTCGCGACCGTATTCAATTAATGTTAGTTGTAAAAGGGCATTAACCGCACCGTTAATGCCTATTACTTACTCTTTAATAACCCCATCAAAACCTAAGTTAATAAGCGTATCTATATCATCTTGGCTTGTTACACCTTGAGCCACCACTTTAATGCCAATAGAATGCGCTAACGTGCACACTCCTCGCAGAAATGTTTGGTTATCTTGGCTGTAACTAATATTGTGTCCGTAAACGCTATCAACCTTAATCATTTCAAGACCAAATTCCTGAATTTTATTAATTTTAGTAAATTCAGGGCCCACACGTTTTAATGCTACCTTAGCGCCCATACATCGAGCCTGCTCACAAAAATCTTTAAATATCTCAATTTCGCTAACGGCAATACTTTCACGAATATCAAAACAAATTTTAGAGGCTAAATCAGGAAACGCCGAAAGGTACGTAAGAATCGAAGCAAGTGCAGCATCATCAAGTAACGTTTGAGCAGATAATTCAACCGAAATCAGTTCACTTGGTGGCTCAATACTATAATGAGCCACCAACGCCTTAATTAAACCCCAATCTAAACGCGCTAATAACTTTAATCGGTTAGCCCACTGGTAGTAGTAACTAGCACGGTATACTTGCCCACCAAGCTTTAGGCTCAACCCTAATTGATTTTGCATTACCTGCCCTGTAAAGCTCGTTACTGGGTAAGTATTTATTTCTAAATTATTATTGTTGAGTGCCTCTTCTATGGCATTTTTCCAGCTAGTTGCATTATCAAACAGCTCACTTTCTTGCTTGATTTGAGCTACTTTTGCTTGTACATCAGATCGTTTACCCGATGATTTTAAAAGTTCATCCGCACGCTTTAATACATCAAATCGCGTGTCGTCTTTTTGAATATAAGTACAGCTGTGAGGTATCGCTAGCTTAACGTTTTTATACTCTTCAACAAACGATTGATGCATCAATAAAATACGTTCACTGATTGCTTGAATATCATCAATATCACTAAATAAAACGGTAAAATCGCTGTGAGAAATACGTGCAATGTAATTTTCAGAAAAGTGTTCTTGGTTGCTCTCTAAGAAGCTAACCAACATCTGTGAAAATCGACGTAGAAAGTTAACCATTTCTACTCGTCCCACTTCCTCACTTACGCGATCGAGGTTTACAACCCTAAATAAAAACAAAGCACCATGGGCATGATCTTTCGATTTTTGTAAGTGAGCCTCAAGCGTTGCACCAAAGTACTCTCTATTTGCTAAACCAGTTAGCTCATCGTGTTGCGATTTAAATCTAAGCTCTTCTAAACGTTTATTATCTTCTTTAATAATACGGCTAAAACGGGTAGATAATTGGTTCATTGATTGCACTAAACGTGCAAACTCAAAAGTGCGCGGAACGCTCGATTTAATAAAACGTTTTTCACCAAATGCATTAGCCTGATACACAACATCATCTAGTGGTTTTAATATCCTACTTAAAAAGTAAGCACTAACTATACAAGCAAAAAAAGCGACAATTAAAAAACTAAAAAATAGTTTAAACGCACTTTCCCATAAGGCTTGCTCAGCATATTGACTATGGCTTTCTATAAACAAAGTACCAAACTGCTGCCAACCATCATTTACTTGCCCAACCCCTGGCTGTACATTTAATCCATACATTGATCTAAACCACTGCGGAGCCGTCGCTTTAAGTTCATCGGTAAACGTGCGTTTAACAATCACCTCACCATTAGGGTCTTGTAGCTCTATTCGCTTATAGTGACCGGTATCAAATGTGGCCGATACTAATAATTCAAGCTCAACGGGGTCTTTGTCTAATTGGCTAATCATTAACGCAAGTGAACTGGCATTATCTACATTTTTTAAGTACAGCTGGGTCGAAAAATAACTTTTAGCCGAATTAGTGCTAATTAAAACACTACTTATAAAGCCTACAAAAATAACAATTAATAATGCAATCCACAGCTCTTGCCTGAGTGTTATTTTTCGTTTTTTAAGATACTTAGATAAGGAAAATGATGCCATTACCACATAACTCCTTCTTTGGTTGTCTGCTCCAAAATTTTACGCCAGCGTGAAAGTCTTGCTGTTGGGCTGGCTACACTTTTGGTTGAATTATTAGCCCATAAACCTTGGCTGTTAAAGCTAAAAACAGGGCTTAAATCTACACGTTTTGCAGCAGGTAAAACCTTTGTTATTAAACTGTCTAAAATAAGTGGCTGAGCGTTTGGTGTAGCAAAATAACCTAACACCATATGTGCTTGCGTTTTGTTAGTGCCCGCAATTTTTGCTTTTACATAAATAAGGCGTAACTTGTCGTCACTCACCCCTAGGGCTCTTAAGCTGATATATTTTGCTATTGCGTAATCTTCACAATCACCTAGGCCTCTGCCTAACGTTTCTAAAGGGGTTGCCCAATAATCGTTTTGTTTCCATAGCAAAATATCAGTTTGATAGCGTAAATTACGCGCAAAAAAATCATTAACAATAAGAATTTGTTGTTGCTCTGGTTTGTTTTGAGTTTGTACCAACATACTTTGCCAGTTACGTGCAACAGCCGCTCGCGCAGGTCCATATTTTTGACCCATCAGCTCAATAAAGGTATTAAATTGAATAGTTAGTCGGCTTGCAAGCACACCACTAGAGAGTACAAAAAACAGTAATAGGTAGCGCAAATTGGCTTTGCACCATATAAATAATTTAGGATTTAAATGAGTTGGCTTAAACGCCATTTACAGAGCCACTGTTAATATAAGTGGCAATAAAATACATCTGTTGAGCACTACGCAATCTGCTTAAAAATTAATCCTAACAACAGCATAGCACTCAATATAAGAGGATGAGATATTTTGAATAACTTTTTTAATTAACTGGGCTATTTAGTAATAAGTTACTTTTTTAACTTCGCGTGGTTTTACTTCACCTATGTATAAATCGTGCACACGCTTCATATTAAGCTCAAGCTCGGTCACGTAAGTGTCATCTACTGCGTAAGTTTTAATTATTTGTGCACCTTTAATAAGCCCCTGCACTTTACTTTCTAGGTAATCGTCTTGAGCAATTGAACCTTCCACCGTTGTTCCTGCGGTAATTTTTTGCCCATATACTTGCTCAGTAAGCTCGCGGTAAGCCTCAAGCTTAGAAGCCTTAATGGCCATAAGTTGTTTTTGCGACGCGTTAGCGCCTTTTTGCAAGCTAATAGGTGCATACCCTATCGCTTTTAAAACGGGGTAATTATTTGGCTCTACATATTTATATTCAACATGCTTATCAAAAACGCTGCTACAACCACCTAAGGTTAAACACCCAAGTGTAATAAGTAATGAAATTGCTCGCATAGCATCTAGCCCTTGTATAGTAATTAGCAGTACATATGCACGTTTAATGCCATTTATAGCATTACTAATAATTACCAAATAACATTGGTACAGTCCTTGCTCTACCTAGTTAATAGCTAACGTTTAATTGGAGTAAAAGTATGAAGTCGTTTTTATCATTGGCATTTGCAGGGTTAAGTGCAACGGTATTATTAACGTTCTCCCCTTTTACTAAAGCGCAGTGGTATGAATCAACGGGCCATGCGAACGTTCAAAATGGTGATACAAGCGCGGCTAAATCTGCCGCTATAAAAGATGCGATTACACAAGCGTTAGTGTTCTCTGGCGCACGGGTTAGCTCTGTACAAACCCTGGTAGATGGCGTGTTAATGCAAGATCAGCTAAAAATTAGCAGCCACGGCGAAATTCAAAAAATTGAACTGGTCAGCGAAAATAAATACGACAATAAATTTGCCGTTACATTACGACTCGATATTTTTTCTCAAACAGAGCAATGCCCACAAAATAGTTTTAATAAGTTTGTGGCCGTTACACAAAGCCAACTTGTTCATCGTGAACACGCCAAAATGGGTCAAATATTTGACGTAAGCAAAGCGATTAGCAAAAATATTTTTACCTCTCTACAAAAATCAAAAATGAGCGCAGTACCTATTGCTTACTATAATAATGCAATAAGCGTTGATAAATACTTTTCGCAGCAGCACGACTATTCAAATGCCCAATTAGAAGAAATATCTTCGCGCAGTAACGCTCAATATGTATTACTTAGCCAAATAACCAGCCTTTCGACTAGCGACAAACTCAATAACGATTATGCATTTTGGCAAGACGAGGCGTATGAGCGCAGTTACAACATTGAGTTTGCACTGTTTGATGGCACTACCTATGAGCAACTTTGGCAAAATAGTTACCATACTCAAGCAATTTGGCCATTTGAAAAAACAACCATAGTTGACGTTAATAGTGATAGATTTTGGCAATCGCCTTATGGGCAAAGTATAACCGATATCAACCAATCAGTAAGTTATGACATTCAAGCAGCCATGGCGTGTTTACCTACACAAGGTAAAATAATGCATATGGAAAACAGCAAAATAGTTATTAATTTAGGCAAAGCTCATGGTTTGAAAAAAGGCCAGATGCTAAGCATTGCTCACCATAACTATTTAACCGATGCCGCAGGTAATGTTATGCCGCACACTATTACCACACTTAATAAAATCCGTGTAGAACAGCTTTATCAGCAAACTGCTGTAGCTGTCAGTATTGATGACAAACCGCTACCTGGCGTGCAAATTAACGATGTTGTAGAAATAATCAGCCAAAACCTTTAAATATTTAATTAACTTTTTTAGTTAATTTAGCTTTTAAATTAGGGTGAGCCGATAACCACTCGCCCAATTGTTCTACACCAGATAAATGCGGATAATGCTTTCTGCATGCAAACACCACATTACGCTGCTGATTAGGGAATATAGGCAAGTAATCAATCCCTACACGGTCGGTACATGCCAACTTTGGTACAAATGTAATACCGTCATCCATGGCCACTAACGCTAATAATGTTTCTAAACTATTACCTTTATACTGGTTAGATACATCGACTCCTGCAGAAAAACAAAACTTTTGGGCTTGATCTTTAAAGCAATGGCCATCACTTAACATTAATAGGCTGCATCCTTGAAGATCGCTCAGCGCTACTTTTTTATGCTTAGACAGCGCGTTATCGTGTGATACCGCCACTAAAAAATCTTCTTTGTATAAAGCAACCGTATGGTAATTAATAAGCTCTGGCACATCGGCTAAAATAGCAAAGTCGAGTTCACCCTTGTTTAAAGCTTCTAAAATTGTTGCTGTTTGCATCTCAATAAACGAAAACTGGCTATCAATAAATGCCGCTTTCATCGATGTTAGTAACGCAGGCAACAAGTAAGGCGCAATGGTAGGAATAATACCAATAGTTAATTTACCTTGTAGAGGCTCGTTAGAAGTAGCAGCAAGTTCTTTGAGTATTTGCGTTTGTTCTAAAATAATCTCTATTTGCGTCAACAAACGTTCACCTTTTGCTGTTAAGGTAACTTGCTTGGTTGAGCGATCAAACAAAGTAACGCCAAGCTCATTTTCGAGTTTTTTTACTTGACCACTTAATGTAGGCTGGCTTACAAAACATGCATCGGCAGCTTTGCGAAAATGTTTATATTGCGCTATTGCTTTTACATATTCAAAATCTTTTAAGTTCATATTCAGCTCTACGTGATAGTTTATAACTATCAGTTTAATACAAACAAACGATTGGAACTATATTTAATTATTCACCATAATGGCTATCAACAAATCAAGAGGAACAAAAACTATGTTAAACAATATCGAAGGTCAAACAATCCCAAGTGTTACATTTGCAACTCGTCAAAATAACGATTGGAAATCAGTAACAACAGATGACATTTTTAAAGGTAAAACTGTTGTAGTGTTTTCACTACCAGGTGCATTCACACCAACATGTTCATCAACTCACTTACCACGTTACAACGAATTAGCAGGCGTACTTAAGCAAAACGGCGTTGACGAAATTGTATGTTTATCAGTAAACGATACCTTTGTAATGAACGCATGGGCTGAACATCAAGAAGCGCAAAACATTACTTTATTACCAGACGGCAACGGCGAATTTACTGACGGCATGGGCATGTTAGTAGACAAAAACGACCTAGGCTTTGGTAAGCGCAGCTGGAGATACTCTATGCTTGTTAAAGATGGCGTGATTGACAAAATGTTTATCGAACCAGATTTACCAGGTGACCCGTTTGAAGTATCAGACGCAGACACAATGCTTGATTACATCAACCCTAAGCAAGCTAAACCAGAACCAGTAAGCATCTTTACTAAACCTGGCTGTCCTTTCTGTAAAAAAGCAAAAGAGCTTCTTGCAGAAAAAGGCTTCGCATATGAAGAGATTGTTATGGGTGCAGGCGCATCACTAACAAGTCTAAAAGCTGTATCTGGTCGTGACACTGTTCCACAAATATTCATTGGTGGTAAACACATCGGTGGTTCAGACGACTTAGAAAAATACTTTGCTTAATTAATAAGTAAATTAAATACCTAACGTTAGTAGGTAAAAAATAGGGGCTTTTATGCCCCTATTTATTAGAGGAAAAAATACTATGAAAGAATTGCAAACCGATGTTGTTGTTATAGGCGCAGGCACTGCTGGTTTAAGTGCTTATCGTAATGCTAAACAGTTCACACAAAATGTATTAATGATCGAATCAGGCCCATACGGCACCACATGTGCACGTGTTGGTTGTATGCCAAGCAAGTTATTGATTGCAGCCGCTGAAGCTGCACACGCAATTGAAATGGCACCTGCATTTGGTGTTCATAGCTCAAAGCCAGTTATTGATGGCAAAGCAGTTATGGCACGCGTTAAAAGTGAACGAGATCGTTTTGCAGGATTCGTAGTAGAAGCCGTAGATGAATTACCAGATGGTGATAAAATTCGTGGTTACGCTAAATTTTTAGACACAAACCGCATACAAATAGACGACCACACAATTATTACAGCAAAACGCTTTGTAATTGCCACCGGTTCACGCCCTTCGTACCCTGGCGTATTTAATAACTTTGGCGACAAACTTATTATAAACGACGACGTATTTGATTGGGATGACCTACCAGAATCAGTCGCTGTATTTGGCCCTGGTGTAATAGGTCTTGAAATTGGCCAAGCACTTAGCCGACTAGGCGTAAATGTAAAACTATTTGGTGTAGGCGGCGCAATTGGCCCACTTACAGACCCAGTAGTAAAAGACTATGCAAATACTGTTTTTGCTGAAGAATTTTTTGTAGATACCGACTCAAACGTATCTGACATGATGCAAGTTGGCGACAAAGCACAGCTAACTTACACCGACAAACAAGGTGAAAAACACACCGAACAGTTTGACTACGTACTTGCAGCCACAGGCCGAGTACCTAACGTAGATAAACTAGGCCTTGAAAACACCGGCATTGAGCTTGATGAACGCGGCGTACCGCACGCAGACACGCACACAATGCAATGTGGTGAGTCGAACATATTTATAGCAGGCGATGCGAGTAACATGCTCCCATTGTTACACGAAGCATCAGACCAAGGTGCTATTGCAGGTCAAAATGCCGGGCGCTTCCCAGATGTACGTATAGGTCTGCGCAGAGCTAAAATTGCAGCTGTATTTAGCGACCCACAAATAGCGATGGTAGGCGAAAGCTACAAGCAAATTACCGACCGTTTAGGCCCATGTGGTTGTTTTGAAGTAGGCGAAGTCAGCTTTGAAAACCAAGGCCGTAGCCGAGTAATGCTTAAAAACAAAGGTCATATGCGAGTATACGCAGAGCAAGGTACAGGCTTATTTTTAGGTGCTGAGTTTATTGGCCCACAAGCCGAACACATCGCTCACTTACTTGCATGGGCTGTACAAAACAAAATGACCGTACCAGAAATGCTTGATATGCCATTTTACCACCCAGTAATTGAAGAAGGGTTACGTACCGCCCTTCGCGACTTAAATGCCAAACTTAAATTTGGCCCAGACATTGTAAATTCATGTATGGAATGTGGCCCAGGCGCATAACCTATTTGCCACACATACAAACTTGCTAGCAAAAGCCAAAACTAACGTTTTGGCTTTTTTTTATAATTTTTTTGAGCTGACCTCTCAAAAAAAAATTTAGCTGTTACACTTAATTGATAATTCAATTTAATAAATGGAATAGCTATGCCCAATAATAAATTTAGACTAGTCACCCGCAGCGATTTTGATGGCTTAGTTTGTGCTGTATTGCTTAAAGACTTGGACCTAATTGACGATATTTTGTTTGTTCACCCAAAAGACATGCAAGATGGCAAAATAGACATTACCGAAAACGACATTACCACCAACCTCCCCTACGTTGCAGGCTGTCACATCGCATTCGATCATCACCTTAGCGAAACCGTTCGTAACTCAAGCGACATAAAAAATCATATTATTGATCCAGAAGCCCCATCAGCAGCTCGCGTAGTTTATGACTATTATGGCGGCGCTGAAAAACTTCCAAATATTTCTGTTGAAATGATGGACGCGGTAGATAAAGGCGATGCTGCTCAGTTTTCAAAAGACGAAATATTAAACCCAACCGATTGGGTATTAATGAACTTTATTATGGATGCGCGAACTGGCCTTGGTCGTTTTCGCGAATTTAAAATTTCAAACTACCAATTAATGATGAAACTGATTGATGCGTGTAAAGATCAAAGCATCAAAGAAATCCTAAAAATGGAAGACGTAGCCGAACGTGTTGCTTTATATAACGAGCATAACGAAAAAGCCAAAGAGCAAATTTCTCAATGCGCTACCGTCCATAAAAACTTAGTGGTCCTTGATTTAACCCAAGAAGAAACAATTTACGCCACAAACCGATTTGTTATTTATGCAATGTACCCCGACTGCAATATTTCGATTCATAAAATGTGGGGCCTTAAAAAACAAAACGTAGTGTATGCCGTTGGCAAATCAATCACTAACCGCAGCTCAAACACGAATGTTGGCGAACTGTGCCTTAAATACGGCGGTGGTGGTCATTTAAATGCAGGTACTTGCCAAGTAGAAACAAGTAAATCTGAAGCCGTGCTTAGTGAGTTAATCGATACGATTACAAGTGATGGCTAGGTTTTAATATTTAATTATGTAAAAGCGAGTAAATTAACGTTTACTCGCTTTTTTTGTGCAACAAACTATTTTAGCTAAAGTCATAAAGACTATGAGCTATAAAGTCATTATCTGACTTAGTCGCGCCCTTCTTTACAAACCTTTATTACAATAAAGCATTTTATGCGCTGATTGCCATTAGTAAATTAACCAATCTAAACTTACGAGACTAGCAGTCGTCTATACATAATTCCGTTCATTAGTGCATTACTTTTCACAGTTCCGAACTTTATTGAAAATAAATTGGTTAACCAAAAAAAATCAAAGTTTTTTTCTAACTATAAGAAAAATAAAGCCAATAATAAGAAAAAATATAAGTTGCAAAATTGTAAATATAAAAATAACATATTGGATAGTAAGAAGCCAAAATAAAACCTTACCAATTTTAAAACCAATTAACTAGCAAGCCTTAATAAATAAGAGCAGAGGCTTACTACTTTTACATGGAAGAACATAATGCAACAAAGATATATAACACCAATGATTAAAGCATCTGCTGTAGCTATTGCTTTATTAAGCTTTACACCTAGTAAAGCATTAGCATCGTGTAACTACAGTGGTAACGCCCCTAGCGGCTCTTACGCACCTGGATATGTTTCTGGCAATCAACGTACAGAAGTACAAAAAGCTAAGTTACAGGTTGGTCCAAGCTCAACAACTTGCTACTCACAAAGCCAAATTAAAAACAGTAGTTCGAAAAACGACCATTTTTATACAACTTCAGATGGCTCCGTTATTTACTTTTATGAATCGGGTGATAGTAATAGATCAGAGCTTCGTGAGGAACGCGAGTTTAAAATTAGCGAAAATACATCATCAAGCCGCTACATCCGAATTAATTCAAAGTTTGTATCTAAATCATCAAACCTAGGAAAAGCCATTTTTGCACAAGTGCACGTAGATGAAAGCGGACAAAAAGGGCCACTAGCCGCACTTAAGTGGGCTGCAGCTGGCGAACAAAAAGATGCATACAACAACTCGCCTGAAGGGATCTACCTTTCACTTCGCAGAACCATGAACTGCTCAGGAACTGATTGTTTCACACATATTTATGTAGGCAATTACGACGAAACATTTAAAACTTATAGACTAGGTTTATTCAACGGAAAGTTAAGATTGAAGGTTAACGACTCATATATTAACTTGCCACGTAATGATATTTACGATGAAGACGGTGATGGCAATAAATCAGAAGTAAAAACTGGAAGCTCTATCGATTTAAGAAATAACGCTGACTGGAAAGATAAAAAACTCTACCTCAAAACAGGTGTTTACATAAACACAGATGGTAGCGCAAAAGTAGCAACTAAAAACTTAAAGTTTTATTAAGCGTTAGTAATATGTATAGCTCGTCAAATATACGACGAGCTTTACTTAGCGCTAATATAAATAAATTATGAATAAGCACAATCATGACAAAAAGCAAAAACAAAGCAACAAAATGGCAAAGTAAATCAACTACATTAACGTTGATGGCCCTCGCGTTTCTATGTGGTTATTCTACTGCTTTATTAGATGTATTTGACTCATTTACGGGAGAAGTTGAATCGTATGAAGTA
This sequence comes from Pseudoalteromonas sp. NZS71_1, assembly GCF_015864305.1. Lineage (NCBI taxonomy): Bacteria > Pseudomonadati > Pseudomonadota > Gammaproteobacteria > Alteromonadales > Pseudoalteromonadaceae > Pseudoalteromonas > Pseudoalteromonas sp. NZS71_1. The sequence continues at coordinate 173,663 of NZ_JADYXM010000002.1, forward strand.
AAAAACATTCAACAACTCACACTTACTAACCACGAAAAATTAGATACTCGCCTAGCTAATAAAAACCTAAACAAGACACAAGAAAGCGGAAAAAAAGTTCTTCCAAACCATACCAGCGAAAGTTTTGTTAACCCTGTTGAGGCTCACTTTCACAGCAGTGACACCTACGATGCCATATCAATGTTAAACAAAGTGATTATATTATCTGAAATGGGGAATTATGCTGACCAAGGTGAAATAGCAGAAGCACTTGATTCATTTAAAAACTTACTCGTCACCTCTGCCGATGAACAAGCTAACTTAATTGATCATATGAGGACACTCAGTTTTGAATCAAAAGAATTTCATCATATTGTATCTATTTTACAAGAACTACCTGAACACCAAGGTAGCCTTGCCTTAACGAGTGTTGCGCTTGAGCTTAGTCAAAATGATGATATTAAATCACAAGAACAGTTCTTATTACTTGCCGCAAACCTAAATAATAATATTGAAAATCCACGTATTCAAACTGCCCTTGCTGATATCGCAATTTACGCTGAAGACTCTGAGCACATTGTTTTAGATGCATTAACTTTATTAAAACCTTTTCATATGGATAACTACGAAAAAGAGCAAATATTAACGCGAATAAATAACCTATTAGCTACTAGCAATACTACTAACCGCAGCCAACTTATTAATAACGCATTAAAATTTAGCAACAACGAAGAACGCGAGCATATGGCAAGCCAATTTATAGATTCTAACTATGATATTGAAACACGCCATGAGATTTTAAGTGGGCTTCACACTGGCATTGTACCTCGCTCAAATCAGCTCAAAGAACTGTTATTAAACATAGCTAGTAATCAATCAGACCCGCTAAACCAGGCAGCACAAAGCACGCTAAAAGAGTTGTTTTATATTACCTACCAAGAATATAAACAAATTAAAAATTAAGCAGGCAAATACTAATGTCTACAAAACCATTGCAGTGGTAACTCATACCCAAATAGTACAGTTGAGGGTTTACTGCTAAAGCACTTGCACCAGGCATTATTCCGAAAGGGTAAACGGATGTAACCAAAAGCTAGAGCATGCTTTTCTCTAGATTAAGGAGCGCATTCAAAGAACTTGACCCAATAGAGATGAGATATTTTATTGTATTTCCATAAAGCTTCGTAATAGCGCAACAAATTACTTATTTTTATTAAGTAGTATTATTAAATAATTAGGCAGAGGTCGAATAAAATTAAAAACAATGTAGCCAATAACTGCAAAAACTCCCCCTCCAATAATTGGAATGATTGGGCCAAAGCCCATACTTGCCGTAACAGCATACCCCAGAAAATAAGCGGGTTTATAGATCCTAAAAAAAACAGCTGCTACCAGAATTGAGGGTAGCGCTAGCATCGAAACAAATTCTACATAACCAGCATAAAACAGTGCGCCGTTAACGAGTGCATAAAGACCGGCTCCAGCAAGTTGAAACCAAACGTGTTTTGGGTAGAACTTACCGTACTGTTTATTTATAAGCGTCCCTAGTACCCAGCTCAATACGGGTAAAATTATTACTCCCCACCAGCTGGATATTGCAGGTAAGCTAGAGTCATGCAGTAAATGATGCGAAGGAACGCCGCTGTTTAAGTGCTGGTATGCTAAGTAGGCTAACACGTAGGCAATAACCATAATGACTAGCAATGAACGAGAGTCTTTGGTTTTATACATTTTAAAGCATCCTTGTGATTTATCTGCGATAGTTACTAGTGCGCAAAAATTCAGTCTTGCGACTCTTACACCCTATCACGTCGAAGGTTTTCCACTAATATGGTTTTGTAAGCAAATATGTAATGATGATTATATTTACTCAGAGAATTTGTACTGCGGGCTACGGAGAGATTTTTTTGATAAATTACACTATGGTTCTGCACTAAATATAATTTAGTAACTTAAATTATTTAAATTGATTTAAGCCATGTGCAAACAAGTCCCATATGTCGCATTATGGCACGTAACCGTATTTCGGCTTCGATCTGTAATCGGTAATTCAGGCTCAATGAATTAAAGTCTAGAGGTATTAATTTCGACCAAGAGCCAACAGGTGAGAGTTATTTATTGCAAGAAGCTGTTTTACATTATCCGTCTGATAATAAAATTAAACTTTATTGGGCAGGTGAAAACCGGCCTAATCCACCTTGGCGTGTGGAAATATGTACCTAACAAACGATTAATGTTGTAACTATCTGTTATGGCAAAGATAGTCTTGAATATAGTTGAGCCACTTTAATAAAAGGGCATCTATGAACTTTTTTAAATTTCAACTGCTATAGATGCGCTATACAGAAATTAAAAAAGGAGTAAGAAGTCTAACTTATTGATTTAATTGGTAGCCCCTGCAAGAATCGAACTTGCAACTGCCCCTTAGGAGGGGGCCGTTATATCCATTTAACTAAGAGGCCACAAATAAGCTGTGTGCTTAGAAGTGTGAATTATAACGGCATCTGGTTTTTTATATCAAGCGACAACTGAACTTAATTGCTTGATAAGTATATATCTTCTTTATTTAGTACATAAATTGGGATTAGTTTTCGACTACTCGCGACAATTTTTTTTGTATGCGCGTTAATTACACGTGTATTTACAACAACAGCATCACTGCGATAAATTAATGTACCCGCTAATACATGGCTCGCCATTTGCTCTTCGCTGAGCTTTTCAATATCACGCGAAAAAGCAAAATCACCACGGCTATTTACATCTATTGTTTGAGTGGTTTTAAAATCAACCACGCCATAACCAAACTTTTGTAACTGATGAATTAACGTTTCAGAAATTTGATTACCCAATTGATTACTTTTAGTAAGCGATGAATCAAGATCGACCAAGGTAGTAACGGCAATATTAATATTGGCGTCGGTATCACTTTCAAACTCAAGCGTATCAACCAAATCTAGTGCCATTTGCTCTACATAGTTAGCAAGTGTTTTATGGTGCTTAAGTGGTGTAAATTGATTGCCGTTAACATCATCTTGAGTTGATTGTTGCTCGGCTGTTTTAAGCATGCTTGCTAGGTCATAATTTACTTGTGTGGTTGAAGATGCATTCATTTCAGCACTTTCATTATTTTGAGTAAAGGCACAACCAGTTAAGTTAGCTAAAGCAAAAAAAACGATAAAGCGGTTAAATAATTTACTATACATAATTATCTCACTTGCTTGCTTGTTTTAACATTATGCCATCAGTGCGATAGCTACTATTAAGCGCATCAACAACCGACTGTGGAATAAACCCTTGTGCAGAACCTACCACGGCCTTACTTTCTAGCCCAACAATACGTGCATTGACAAGTACACCACCTTGATGGTTTACAAGCGTACCGGCTAGTACATACTTAAAGTTTTGATCTTGATTTAGCTCTAAATAGTCGCGACTAAATACAAAGTCGCCTGTTGAGGTAACACGCATATAATCAGTTGTTTTAAAATCAATAACAGGTACACCAAAGCTGTGTAATTCATGCATGAAGCTTTCTGCAATTTGGTTTCCTAGTAAGCTACCATCGTTGTAGTCTTCATCTAAAAAAATAAAACTCGAAACAGCTAACGGTGTTTGTTCACTTACGTACTGTAAGTTTTCAACCATGTCTTGCATTATGCCGCGCACATAATGGTTAATATTTTTGCGCATTGGCGGTGTTGCTTTTGTGTAGTTATCTTGTGGAGCCATTCCTGACTGAAATAAGTTATCGTCAGAAACAGGCGCTGCAACGTCGCGTTGGTTACTCACCAGTTGGTTGCTTTGCTCACTTTGTGGTGTTGTGGTGTCTGTATTCATTGTGCCTAGTATTTGAGAGCAACCAAAGCCCAGTGGTAAGCATAATGTAATTAATAGGTTTTTCATTTTGTGCTCCAAATTAGTATTCGCTTCGGTATAAAAGTCCGTCACGCTGCTGAATTTTCTCATTGCCCCACATTACATTAATTGGGATCTCGGTACTTCCCGCAGAGAGCACCTGTTTATTTTCTATATTCACAAGCCGTGCATTAACTATGTATGCATGCTGCTGACGAGTCACTGTTCCTGTGATAACTAAGTCAATATTTTGGCGATTACGTAATTTACTTAAATCGCGACTTAAAATACTGTCTGAGTTTTCTGATAAAGAGAGGTTATTCCCAAGTCTGTACTCAACGGTGTGATAACCCAGTTGAGTAAATTGTGTAAGCAGACTTTCTTGGATCTGCTGACTTAAGCCTGAGGCCTGCCCTGTCACTAATTTTGTATCTAGTGCATCTGCATAAAAGAAGCTACTAACGCCAACACGTGCATTAGCATTTAATGCTCCGTTTAGGTGGTTAAGTTGCGACGTTAAATTAACTACATAGTCATTAACCGTAAAAGGAGCCATGGATGCTTTAGGTGCATCTGTAGGCACACTTGGTTCTGGCGGCGGCACCAAGTTACAAGCAGCTAAATTTAAAAATAATAAAGGCAGTAAAAGGCGCATAATTGCCATCCTCTTCAAAACATACTGAGGATGAAGCAATTTGTATGCCGACTTAGCTATTGTGCGGTAAAGGGCTGATCTACGTAATAACTAACTAAACAATTTATATTTTGGCTCTTTAATTTTTGACAGTCACCCATAGCGTTTTTTTTGTCTATGTATGCGCCTAGCTTTAAGCGGTTATACATAACTCCTTTTACATTTATTGTTTCAACATTCATCACAAAATTATCGCCTAGTAAGCTAGGAAGCTTTTTTTGAAGTTGCCTAAAAGCTAAAGAGAGTTGTTCTTTTTGCGTTATTGAAAGCACTTGTAAAGCAAATTTAGGATCAACTGGTTTTGTTACTTGTAAATTGGAGCGATTAATTGTGTTGCTATTAACTATTTCTGCTTTTATTACTGGTGCGTTTTTCTGCTCATTTTCTTTTGCAATTGTATTGAGTTGCAATATTAGTAAGCTTAAGTCTTCTTCAATAAGTAATAAACGCGCAAGTTCTGGCTTCATATTTTGCCACTGCTGGGAGCTTATTTTTAAAGTTTCAAGTTCTTGCTTTGTTATTTTTACGTAGCTTTTTTCGTCAGTTACGTTGGTCTGAGTAGCACTACCATCAATTGCTTTATTATTCGCACAACCATAACTTAGCAACATTGCACTGATTAAAAATATACATTGAACTCTTTTCATCCTAATTCCTTTAATGGAGTATTTTATGTGTTTCAACAACACACTTTAATCCTTGCGCTTTTACTGAGTCGCATACAGAAATAAGCTCTGGCGAACTGTTTGTTGCGTACGCTAAGGCTAAAATAAATTTATTTTTAGCTTTATCATGCATATAAAAAGCTTCTTGCTGCTCTATTCGTGGTGCTATTAAACGGTAATAAATTTTTAAGATATTTAACGAACTAAAACTTCCTGCATTGGCAATGCTTCCAGTTGTTGCACTGAGCGCCTTTAACGTTAAATCAACGCCCATTACTACATCTCCTTGAGGCGATAAATTAACTGTTATATTTTGAGTGTTTTTTAGCTGCTTGCGTTGTTTATATTCATCATCGATTACTGCTTTATACTGCCCCGGTTTAAGGTCTGTAAATAAATAATAGCCATCATATGCTGCTTGAGTTTGTGCAACTTGATCCCCTTTCTCATTCAACAGCGCTATATTTGCAAAGGGTTGGATCTGTGTTGTATCACCTTTTTGTTGATAAACAACTCCCTCCACTTCACTTGCATTATTTAATGCGAAGTCCATATACTCTACAAAACCAGCCCTTGGGGTAATAGAAAAACCCTCATTGGCTGGTATTAAAAACGGATCTTCAAAACTATTTCTATCAAGTATTATATCTGTTGTACGATTTGCTGGCATTGAAGTTAATAGCGCAACGCCGTGTTCGTCTGTAATTGCTTGACGATAATTGTGAACGCCTTTTACTTTTACGCCGGCAACGCCGTGCTCATCATCATCCATAATACCGTTATTATTTTGATCTAAGAATACGCGTAACATTAAGCTACCCGTGTTAGTTAAGCTGCGCTTAGAGACAAAATATGTATTGTGTTCAACATCAAAACCTAAGCTAAAACGGCTATAAATACCGAGCCGCCAATCATCGTTACTGTTGTAGTTTAAGTTACTCGTTAAACTAAACTTGTCGCTTTGCCAATTGAGCCCTAATTCGGCCGATTGAATATTATTACGAAGTGAATCAGTTAAAGTAAGTTCCGCTTGTAAATCTCGGCCCAAGTTGCGGCTAAACTCAGCCTCGTAACTAACAAGCTCACTTACTGGCGATATACTATAATCTATACCAAACCTTGTGTAGGTTCTCCCAAAGCGCTTTTGAAAACGTGTTGTTCCAAAAGTACTCTTAGAGCTATCGTCTTGTTGCCACAGCAATTGGTTACTTAGTGCAAATCCTGAGTATGAGTAGTTGAACTGGTTGCGTACTTGTTTAAAACGCCCTCTAATATCACTATCGTCATATAAGACGTTATTTTGATAAGAAAGGCGTCCATAGGTATTATTCATTAGCCCACCAGCTAAATTTATTTGGTAGCTGTTAAAATCTTGCTGCTGTTCGTCGGTACGATTTGTAGCGCTAAAAAGTAGTGATTGTTCGGCAATTTGAGTTCGGGCTGTAAATTCAAATTCTTGTTCATTGTTATTATTTTTTTCAACATTCGCATTTAATAATAATCGGTCAAACAAGCTTATGTTGGTACCAAATGCATACTTAAGTAGATCGTCATCCGTGTTTTTTTGACCTGATGTAGCAGTGTATACAGATATATTATCTGTAAGCCCTTGCTCATATCTACCCGCAACTTGCCAACCCTGCCCCTGCGAGCTTGAAACATTGTTATTTAGTAACTGCTTACCTTGTTCAGTAACCGACAATTCATAGTGACCTTGTCCCTGCTTAAGTTGATTTCCTTCCACAAAGTAATAATCACTTTTACGCTCAACTTGACCTTGAGGCCCATAAAAAATAAGCTCAAAATTATTAGCTCCAAATAATAGGTTTATATTATCAAAAATATAACGCCCATCTGCGAGGCTAAGCTGCTGGTCTATTAATATTTCATTACGATACAGCTCTACATCCCAACCTGGCTGTATAGCACCGCTTAAGTTAACTTGATTATTGACTATTTTTCTATTGGTTACATTATTAGAAACTTTAACACCTCGGGCATACTGACTACTGTAGCTATTACCCACTTGCGTGGCGATAACATCACCAAAAGATATTTCAGTAGGCATGAAGCTGTTTTTTATTTCTTTGTCTAAGTTTTGCTTTGTAAACGTTAACCTAGAGTTGGTAAGTAAGTCAGTACTTCGTCCAGACAAAAAATACTCTGCAGATAAATACGCAAAGTCTTGAGTGCCTAAAAGTGAATAGTTCGTAGAATGTCTATCATCGCTCGCGGTAAAATTTAGTTGTAAGTCGGCAACCGGAGAAGATAGCGCTTTATATGGGCTAGCTTTCCATGGCAGCGTAGGTGGCGATCTTTTGTTAGGTGATTTAAGGTTGCGCGACTGTCTGTATCTTTGTTGTTCAACCGGTAAGGGGCTCTCTGAGCTTATAAGTAATTCTAAATCTGGGTAATCAATATTAAACTCTAGATTTAAAGCATTATGTAAACTTTGAATATCTACATAAATATCATCTTCAATGGTAATTTGATTTTTTGCTAATAAGTAGCTCTGTGTAGGACTAGTAAATACAGCGGGTGTAACCGCTGCATTTAGAGAAAGAGGTTGTTGATTTGCTCCAACACCTTGAGCAATTCGATTGCTAGCATCAACATTCATTGCAAATTGTAGAATATCAAATAAGTCGCTTAAACTAACTTGTACACTTTGCTCGCTTTTAATTGCTGCAACTTCACCTAAGTAGTATGAGTTTAAATAAAGCGAAAGTATTAATAACTCGCCTGTGGCGATTCGCTGTTGCTGATTTTCTTTGTTTTTATAATCAATTACTTCAACGGGCTTAGTTGGCTTTAGTTCAATTGCGCGTAGTGTTGTTAAAGCATCCCCTACGGAAGAATTAGGATTAGCGATTACACTATTACTAAGCAAACTACTTATGCTTAGTAATAGTGCATACAATAAATTATTTAGCGTCATTCACTGTTAAAACATTAAGTGATTGTGAAGTTAAAGGCAGAGTGTATTGTGCAAATGTAAGGTCTTTATATTCTTGACTGCCTTCATATTTAAAAATAACTTTTCCTGCTTTATCTAAATTTTTGTCACTAAATAAACTAAGGGTTACAAACGCATTATCCACTTCTGGATAAATACTTAAATTACCAATTTCTGCAATTTTAACTTGCTCGTTATTACTATCAACAAAGTAAGCACTTAATTTACCGTAGCTACTAAACTTACCTTCTCGTTTTATATTCAATAAAAACTGAGGACGTTGATTGCTTTCATTTAGCACTAGTTTAGCATGCTCTATGGCAACTTCTGGCTGTTTCATGTCTTTACGTAACAAAATAGGAATGCTGTAGCTCATAATCATATTAACTTTTATTGAGCTTGTTTTATTAGTATTTTCACCAGGCAATGCTTGAAATAGAAGATGAGAGCGGTACTCACCAGAAGCTAGGCCTTTAGGTTTACGTATTGCTATTTTTACTGTTTGTTTTTCACCTGGTGCTAAACGCATTTGTTTTGGTGACAAACGTGCCATTGAACTTAAACTTTCGCTTGTAGCCTCTGCCAACTGTATGTAGCCACCGCTAGGTTGCGCTTGCTTCTCACTCCATAAAACACGATATGTTTGATATTCATCCCCCGTATTAATTACGGTAACTTTAGCGGTTCGTTGACGTTCATCAAAACTAATACGGGTTGGAGAGATAAGTAAATTTGCGTATGCATTTTTTCCTAAAATACATACACTCAGTGCGAGCAGCACTACAACTTTATAAAGCATGTTTTTCCTTTAGTAATCAATCGTAATTTCTAATTGGGTGTCAGTAATAAAACTACCATCTAAGTAACTTTGGCTAGTCCCTGTCGTTATTAAACGGCCACCTACTTTGAGTAAAAGCTCTCCAAATTCATCGCTAGTTTGCGTTCTTGGTAAATCCACTAATACAACCGAAAACTTGGCACTATTAGCTCCTAGCGCTTCACTTTGCAATGTAGAGTCACTCGTTTTGTTAAACGATATTTGAGTAAGGGGAGGTAAATCAGTAAATAAAAGTTCTGCGGGATTACCCTCAGTTAATACGTAAATACTACCAAATGTGATTATTTCACCTTCATGGCTAATGGTTATAGAGCTTAAAGTATTATTTTGAGGGATAACTAAAGTGCCAAAATTAAGCGCTTCTTGTTGTATGCTTGCGCTATAGGCTTGCTCGCTAAACATTAACGAAAGCCAAGCAGAAACATACAAAAAGCGCATTGTTTGTTTAAACACTAATTAATATGACACTTCAATATTAAAGCTACCAGAATACTCACCATCAGGGTAATCCACACTTGATGCGTTTGATGAAGTAGAAAGAGTCGCGCCTATATTAAATGATACAGCGCCATCAACGCCAGCTTGTAGGTTGGGCGTAGCACTTGTATATAATCCACCAGCATTAGTGCCGCTCGTTATAAAGTAAGTCCAAGCACCTACAGTAAAATCAGGTTCATTCAACCCTTGACCAGCTAAAGGTTGTACTAAAGTATTTAATGGGTCGCTAATGGTTAAAATAGAATTTGGTACTACATCTGAAACACTAAAAGCGCCCGCTTCACCACCTTCAATTATTGAGATACTCGCAGCGTTACCAGTTGGATTATCTTGTGAAGTAACATTGCTAGCAGCTGGATCAGGATTAACTGTCAGCGTTGCTTGTTCGGCGCCTAATGGATCTGAAATAGCACGAATAGTACCAAAATTTAAATCGTTATCTTTTGTGAGTACTACAGCATTTTGTACTGTTACTTTCGCTTCAAATGACTCTGTAGCAGCATAAGTGCTAAACGAGCTGACCACGGTGGCTACAGCTAATGCAGATAAATAAAACTTCATGCTAAATCCTTATAAGAAAATGGGCTTTATCAAATATTTGCCCAACTATAGTTAGTATCGACTATTAGTACAAATACTTTAATACTATATAAGTTTAAAAGGCCTAATTTATTAATTATATTGGTTTTCCGACAAAAGCAGCAATATTACATACTTGATCAAGCTGATTAGCTAAATAACAAAACGCACTTACTTGAGCATCGTTTTTAAATGGACCTACACGTAATCCATACAAAGTCATATTATTATTTTTACGTTCAAACATAGTAAAATTAAATTGAGTAAATGCACTGGGGTATAATTGCTTAAGCCTTTCGACTCTTGCTTTAACAAGCTCTGGCTTTAAATACCAACCAAGCTGTGCTCCAATTTTAGTTTCATCTGTTAAGGTGAGTTCTGAATTTTGTAAGTTTGGTGTTTTTACTTCGGGAGTGTTATTTAGTGCCGTCGGTTCCAAATTCTGTGAAGGCTGATTACCATAGGTGATATCGGTTTTACTTTGCATGAGTAAAGGCGGGTTTTCAGTTAATTCACTTTGAGACGATAACGCCATAATTAATAGCTGTAAATCATCTTCCATAGCAGTTAAACGACCAATGCTTTCTTGCTGTAAGTGCCACTGCGAAACATACTCTTTTACTTGTTTATCAGTTATTAAAGAATGCTGCACGCTCTCGTTATTTACAGTTGCGCTGCTACATCCATATAAATAAAAAGATAAGAATAAAACTGATATTAAATGACAAGACTTAAAATACCGCATTGCAAAATGCACTCTACTAACCAAGATAATAAATCAAAGCAAATTTTGCGCCACTTTATAGCAACTTTTTAATTAAGTAGTCTATTTTGAGGTAAGAAAAGCCATATCGATAACAAGGCAAAATTTCATCATTTAGTTGGTATCACTAATTGTTGCTGCATTGCTCTAACTCCGGCATACATGCCGTCGTATATCAAAAATTATTAGCGAAGTTAGCGTCAGGTCTAATCCTTCAAATTGATTAGGTATTATTGTAGATTGATATTACATGCTGTGCGCTAAAGCCTTACTGGCTTATCGGTATAGTTACTTACTATGCAATCGAGTTTGTACAACTTGAATACGTCACAGTCTGCTTTTGCATTTTTAAAGTTTTGGTAAGAGCCAAGTTTTAGCCTGTAAAACATTTTGTCGTTTATTTTGGCGGTTTCTACGTTAGTCAATATTTTGTCTCTAAACAACGGTGCTGCTTTAGTATTTAGCTCTTGCCATGCTTTAGCCACACCTTGCTCTGAGTCAACCGAAGCTACCTGTAAAGCAAATACATGTTTAGGTTTATTTAATTTTACAGTTTGTTTTTTATTACTGTAATTTTGTTTAACTTGTTGGCGTGATTTAACATTACGTGTGTTTCGTGGTGAGCGTACAGACTTGCTGCTATACCCTTGATTAGACTGCGCAATAGCTTTGCTGTTTATAATATCGATATGATTTACGAGGTAAGTTATTTCTTTTTCTAATCTTAAAATTCGCTCTATACCTTCACGAGCTTGTTGCCACTGCATTGCGGCATCTTTTAGCTGTGCAAGTTCAAGGGCTGTAATTGATACGTAGTCAGGCGAGTTACTTTGAGGTTGTTCATCAATGGTTTTTATTTCAGGCGAGACGCTGCATGCTGTACCAAATAAAAGCATTAGCAAGCTAAGTAAAAGCCCAATGTTATTTTTTTTATATATAAACATATATTAGTTGTCCTGAAAGCAGTGTTTTTACACTACATTTCAGTTAAACATTCTCACAAGAAAGCGTTTAACTTTATTTAAGCTGTGAGCTATAAAACTTAGCTCTTCGCATGCTTGTCAGTATTTCGTAAAACACAACGCTGCATACTCCCCCCCTTCCTTGAGAGCATTATTTAATACAAATTCAATGCCAATTAACACAAACTTTACAACATAAATAACAATATGTCTGTAATGACTTAAAAACTTTTATTTTAGAGCTATTCCTTTTCTTATTTTGATCCTGATAAAACTCATAAAAAAAGGCGCCGATATAGGCGCCTTTCATGTTTTACGTTAACTGTTAAATCAGTTTTTTAATAAATGATTTTAATTCATCGGCAAATTCATCGCGACGAAGTGCAAACTCAATCGTTGCTTTTAAGTAACCAATTTTACTTCCACAATCGTGGCTACGGCCTTTTATAGCGTATGCATCTACTTTTTCGTGTTCCATTAACATCGCAATTGCGTCAGTTAATTGAATTTCGTCGCCTGCACCTTGCGGAGTTTTTGCAAGTAACGGCCAGATATTTTCGCTTAATACGTATCGACCCACTACAGCTAAGTTTGATGGAGCTTCATCTACTGGCGGCTTTTCTACCATATTAAGAATTGGTGAGCTTTCACCTTGCTTTAAGTCAACATCACCTAAATCAACCACACCAAACTGGTTAACTTGTGCCATTGGTACTGGTTCTACCATAATTTGGCTGTGCTTGGTTTTCTCAAAATTAGCGATCATTTCTGCTAAGTTATCTTTTTTAAGATCGCTCTCTACATCGTCAATAATTACATCTGGTAAAATAACTACAAACGGTTCGTTACCAATAATAGGCGCTGCACAACTAATAGCATGGCCTAAGCCTTTTGCTTCACCTTGGCGTACGTGAATAATGGTTACGTCTTTAGGGCAAATTGCTTGCACTTCGGCAAGTAGTTGCCGCTTAACACGCTTTTCTAAAGTAGCTTCTAGTTCAAAACTTGTATCGAAGTGATTTTCGATTGAATTTTTACTTGAGTGCGTTACTAACACTATTTCTTTAATTCCTGCAGCAACGGCTTCGTTTACTACATATTGAATTAAAGGACGGTCTACCACTGGCAGCATTTCTTTAGGAATTGCTTTAGTGGCTGGTAACATACGAGTACCAAGGCCCGCTACTGGGATCACTGCTTTCATTTTATGTTTTCCTTAATCTTTTATTATACTGAAAATGGATATTGAATCGCTTCGTGGCATTGATAGCCTATTACTTCAAAGTCGTCTCGTGTTACCCACGTTTCTATGTCTTCTAATGATTTAATTTCTGGATTAATTTTTAACTGAGGTGAGTCAAATGGCTCACGCGTTAACTGCACGTCTCGCATCAGTTCAAGTTGGTTTTCGTAAATATGTGCATTAGCAATTTTATGATACGCCTTACCCGCTTTATGGCCGGTAATTTGAGCCACTAACGCAAGCAATACAAAACACTGAATTTGATTAAAATTAAGGCCAAGTGGCACATCACAGCTTCGCTGGTATGACGTTAAATATAGCGTATCGCCAAGTAACGAAAAAGTGTGCGTATGCATACACGGGCGCAAACAACCAAGCTCAAACTCACCTGGATTATAAAACGTGATTATTTCACCACGGTCATCAATGCCATTTTTTAAGTTATTAATAACTTTGGAAAGCTGATCAAGCGTTGAGCCATCTGGACGTTGCCAACCACGGCCTTGTACGCCATAAACACGCCCCATGTCATCCTCACCTTTACGGTTAGGATTATTAAGCCATGCGCTGTTATCGTTCGCATTGGCATCCCATGTTTTACAGCCAATTTCTCGAAACTGCTCAGCGCTGTCGTAACCGCGTAAATAACCTAGCAATTCGGCGATAGCTGCTTTGTAGTAACTTTTACGCGTCGTGATCATTGGAAACTTATTATTAGCCACATCGTATTCTAAATCGGCATTAATAACGGTTAAACAACGCGTACCGGTACGTTTGTTTTCGACCCACTGACCTTCGTCAACAATACGCTGACATAATTTTAAATATTGTTTCATGCTTTTCTTATTATGCCTTAGCTGTTTTAACGTGTTGTGGTTGCTTGTATGCCCAAATTAATAAGCCTAAACCACCTACTATCATAGGAAGTGAAAGTATTTGTCCCATTGAAATAAAGTCGGCAAATAAACCTAGTTGTGCATCGGGTTGGCGGAAATATTCAATACAGAATCTAAACACGCCGTAACCTAATAAAAATACACCGGCTACACTCCCTGCTGGACGTGGTTTTTTAATAAACCATTGCAGGATTAAAAACAGCACTAAGCCTTCGAAAAATGCTTCGTATAACTGCGATGGGTGACGCGCAAGCGGACCGCCCGTTGGAAATACCATTGCCCATGGCACGTCGGTAACTCGGCCCCATAACTCACCGTTTATAAAGTTACCAATACGCCCTGCTAAAAGCCCTACAGGAACCAGTGGTGCAACAAAGTCGCCTACTTGAAGCAGTGACTTTTTACGCGTCCACGAAAAAATTGCGACGGCGGTTATAACGCCAAGTGTTCCACCATGGAACGACATACCGCCCTGATCTATCCTAAATAAATACAGTGGGTTTTCTATAAAATAACTAAACTGGTAAAACAATACGTAGCCAATACGCCCACCTAGTATTACCCCTAACATGCCGTAAAACAGTAAATCGCTTACTTGGTCTTTAGTCCAACCCGAATTTGGCTTTGACGCTTGACGATTAGCAAACCACATCGCAAATGCAAAACCTATTAAGTACATTAAGCCATACCAACGTACGCTTAGCGGTCCAACAGAAAAAATAATTGGATCAATTTGAGGAAACTCAAGTGCCATAAAAAATAAACCTTTAGCTAAAAACCATTTTAATTGCGATAACTACAAGCAGCACCGCGAAAACTTTCTTAATTGTATTAACAGGTAAATAGTGAGTTGCTTTGGCGCCAATGGGCGCAACAAACCACGAGGTAATAACAATCCCAAATAATGCAGGTAAATAAACAAACCCGGCAAAACCATGCTCTAAATCGGTAACATGCCAGCCTGCGCTGATGTAACCAATAGAGCCAAATAATGCAATAACAATTCCGCACGCTGCCGCGCAGCCAATTGCTTTTTTTATATCAACCGAAAAATAATTAAGCATCGGTACTATTAAAGCTCCGCCGCCAATCCCTATTAAACCTGATAACCCGCCCATTATTGCAGAAACGCCCCCTAAAATAGGACCAGCCGGCAACGGTTTTTCTGACATCGGTTTATTACGCGCGGAGAGCACCATTCTTGCTGCAATAAATACAACACTTATAGCAAACACTGTACGTAATATTTGTTCAGGGATTAAACTTGCTGCAAAGCCACTAATGAGTGCACCTAAAGCCACACCCGACATAACCCACGGGGCGATTGCCCAAGGCACATTATCATTTTTATGATGAGCCAGCGCTGAAGACGTTGAAGTAAATAAAATAGAAGCGAGTGAGGTTGCAATAGCAATTACTAATACATGATCAGCCGACGTTACATTAAATGAGAGTAGCAGAGTGCTTAGTACTGGAACGATAATTAAACCGCCGCCAATGCCTAGTAACCCAGCTAAAAACCCAACAATACAGCCTAGTAGTGCGCAGCTTGCGACTAACAAACCTAAGTCATACATAGTAATCTCAAATACCCTTTTAAGGTTTATATATTAAAGGATTATAAAACTAATAGCATCTGTGTATTGCAATTAATTAGGTGTACAAGCTTATTTGGGGGTGTAAAACAAATCACCTAATTTATGCTCTAGCATAAAGCTTCGCGTTAAACGTAGTACTTGTTTGGCAGTGGATTGCGCTAAACATTCACTTAGTAGTTGTTCCATGTCACTGACATTTAAACGCCTAAGTACCCACTTCACTTTATTAAGCGATGATAAATTCATACTCAGGCGTCTGTAACCCATGGCAATAAGCAAAATAGCACCTTCAGGATCGCCGCCTAGTTCACCACACAAACTAAATGGCAGTTCATATTGCTCACATTCGTGCGCCACTTTATTTAGTACTCTTAGTACACCTGGGTGATAAGGGTTAAAAAGTTCGGCTACACGTGCGTTAGCTCTGTCTACTGCTAATAAATACTGTGTTAAATCGTTACTGCCTACTGAGCAAAAATCGACTTTTTTTGACCACTCAGGAAGCATAAATACACTTGAAGGCACTTCCAGCATTATTCCTATGTCGGGTCTTTCTATGGTTTGCTCTGGGTATTTTTCACTTAACTCAAAATAAGCCTGTTCAAATAACGCAAGTGACTCATCAACTTCTTCAGTGCCACTGATCATAGGGAGCATTATTTTTAAATTACCCAAACCAATATTTGCTTTAAGCATCGCTTTTAGTTGATCTAAAAATAACTCTGGATGATCAAGGCTAATACGAATCCCACGCCAACCTAAAAATGGGTTTTCTTCGGTAATATTAAAGTAATCAAGTACCTTATCGCCCCCAATATCCAATGTACGCATAACCACAGGATTAGGATGATAGCTAGTTAGTACTTCTCGGTACCAATTTTCTTGCTCTGATTGCGAAGGAAACTGACCCTTTTGCATAAACCACGCTTCGGTTCGATAAAGCCCCACACCGTCACAAATATGCGCGCTACTTTGCTCGGTATTAAGCTCAAGGCCTGCGTTTAATAATAAGCTAACATGTTCACCGTCAAGCGTAATTGATTCTGAGTCTTGCTCAGCTAAAAAGCGGTTATTAAGTAGGTTATCTTGATGCTGTAACTCTGTGTATTCGTCCATCAGCATTTGTGAAGGCGATATATATAAACGCCCAGCAAATGCATCTAAAATCATCGGTTTGCCATTAAACTGCAGTAGAGGTAAATCCTCTATACCCCAAATGGCAGGGATCCCCATCGCACGCGTTAATATAGAAGCATGGCTATTTGCAGAGCCATTTACGCTTACAACGCCTGTTAAGTGACCTTTTGGCACTTCAGCAAGCATGGCGGGTGTTAAGGTATTAGCAATTAAAATAGTGTTGGCCGGATAATTTTTAACAGCGTGCTCGGTATTTACAAGGTGGTGTAATACGCGAAGACCAATGTCTTTAACGTCAACAGCACGCTCTTTTATATAAGGGTCTTGCATGGCATTAAATTGAGATATTAAACGCTCTATTACAATTTTTAGGGCGCTTTTAGCACACCACCCTTCTTGTAATTGCATTTCAACATTATGCCCTAAACTTTTAGCATCAAGCAGTTGTTGATACACATCAAATACCGCAAGAGCTTCGTGCGGAATAGAATCGCTTAGCGTCATCGATAGGGTATTAAATTCTTTGCGCGTTGCAGCTACAGCTTGAGTAAATAAACGGCGCTGCTCAGTGACGTCACTGTCTTTTAAAAGCTCAATAGATTTAAAATCAAGTTTTGGTAATACAACAAATGCTTGTCCTATACCTATTCCTGGCGCGCTAGATACACCTTTTAAAACAGACGTTTGATGAGATGACTCATCTTGGCGTAGTATTTCTTTAATTTCAGCATGCGCTAACTGTGAAGCAAGTTGAGCAGAAAGCGTTATTAAAAACGACTCTTCGTCTTGGCTAAATACACGTGCCATTTTTTGTTGGACAACAATAACGCCCAGTACTTTTTTTTGATGAACAACGGGTACAGATAAAAAAGCGTTGTAGCCTTCTTCGTTTACTTCGGGGGAGAGCTTAAAACGAGGATGCGATTTAGCAAATGCAATATTAATAGGTTCTTCGCGTTGCGCCACTAGGCCAACTAAACCTTCGGTAAAACCAATTCTAAACTTACCTACCGCATCGGGGTTTAGCCCTTCGGTTGCCATAAGTACAAAATTGTCTTGGCTGTAATCTGCAAAATAAATGGAGCAGCACTGGGTTTTCATGGCATCTTTAACCATTTGCACAAAGCACACTAATGCGCTGTCTAAATTCGCTTGTCGCGATACAGACTCCGCAATAGATCTCAGTGTAGCCAGCATGTCCTGCTCCTTTATTTTATACTTAACCTGAACCCTGGTTAAGATATTTACTAATGTGTTGAGTCATGGTGATATTTAACTTTATTTTCTCTAGCCAGAGATTTTCAGTGAAAACAAGGCGAACTTACGCGTCAATAGCTGGCCTATTGCAAGTAAATTCAACGTAGTTAGCGCTGAAAATAGCTGCTCGAGATAGATTTATTATCCAGAGTTCAGGTTACCTAGTTAACTACCTTTTACTTCGCCAATGATCTTTATGTTGTTCTCTCTTATTAAAAGGCATGGCGAAAGGAGCAAACTCTTTCATTACACGTCGATAAACATCCCGTTTAAACGATACAACCTGTCTTACAGGATACCAATAACTTACCCAGCGCCAATCATCAAATTCAGGATGATGGGTTTTAAGTAAATTTACATCTTCGTCTTTACAGCGTAATTTTAGTAAAAACCATTTTTGTTTTTGCCCAATACACACCGGACTAGAGTCTCGGCGGATTAATCGTTTGGGTAATTTATAGCGTAACCAATGTTTTGAGCTTGCGACTATTTCTACATCTTCTGGTCGCAACCCTACTTCTTCGTGTAATTCACGGTACATGGTTTGTTCTGCAGTTTCGCCATCATCAACACCACCTTGGGGAAATTGCCAAGAGTGTTGACCATAACGTCTGGCCCAAAAAACCTGTCCCTGATTATTGCAAATCACAATTCCGACATTGGCACGAAAACCTTCGGCATCAATCACCTTAGTGCCTCATTTGTAAGTCGATTTTTAATGATTGTTCCACATTAGCCGCAATACGGCAAATACTATTATACCCAACCCGATTAGTAAGCTAAGTTTGAGCTTTTAGTACATTGATAAATTATGGAGAGTGGGTAAATATTTGGAAAATAACTTAACAAGGCTATTGCGGTTCTTGTTTTCCTCTAGTTACTCACAGTTTGTGCATAACTTTTGTAAAACACGCTCATTTTGCAAACAAATCCACAATATTAGATCCAAAAACTTGGCTTCTCCACAGATTCTGTGGATAAACATGTTCATATAGTTGTATTTATCCTTACAACTTTTAAATTGCTTAATCAAAACTGAATGTACAACATTAAAAAAACCAACTGAGTCAGTAACTTAAAGTAAAGCAGCTTAATTTCAATATGCTCAAAATTAACCCAAACAACAAGCGGGCAAAAAACACACAACTCTAGAGATATCCACGGCTTAGCCTATTTGCTATCATGGCTATGATATTTATACAACCGAAATTAAGAATACTGATTACGTTGAATTGATACTTATAATCGCAATAAAAAGTAGCTCAATAACAAAAAACTATCATATGCAGTTTCTCCGCATAAGTAATTTCAACGTAGTTAGTGAGTTATTAAACCTCTATAATATTCATATTTTAATAAAATTGGCATGACATGCGACCTACAAAACCACACTCAATTAACGATTTAATGCAACGCGTTAATAATATTGCCGGATTAACTCTAGGGCAGCTTGCTAACAAGTATAATTTTAAAACGCCAGATGATTTACTGCGCGAAAAAGGTTGGACTGGTCAGTTAATTGAATACGTACTAGGTGCTACTGCGGGCTCAAAACCACTTCCGGATTTTGAAGATTTAGGAATTGAGCTAAAAACACTCCCTATTTCCTATAAAGGTAGGCCACTGGAAACTACGTTTGTATCGGTTACACCTTTAATGAACGTTACAGGAATGACGTGGCATACCAGCTCTGTACGTAAAAAACTAAATCATGTTTTATGGCTGCCAATTTTAAGCGAACGTGATATTGCCCCGTTTGATAGAACCATTGGCAGCGGCTTTTTGTGGCAACCCTCACCTGAACAGGACGCTTTATTACAGCGCGACTGGGAAGAGCAAATGGAGCTAATTGCGCTAGGTAGAGTCGACGAAATATCAGGCCATTTAGGCGATGCGATGCAAATACGCCCTAAAGCAGCTCATAGCAAAATAGTGACTGATGCTATTGGTCCAAATGGGCAAATAATTAAAACCCTACCCCGTGGCTTTTACTTAAAAACCAGTTTTACAGGTGATATTTTAAAGCAGCAGTTTCAGCTTTAACTGTGTTATAAAATATTAAAACTTAAGTAACCTTTAATATTATTGCCGCCACCCTCTTTCGCTCTGTGCGCGCGCCAGCAAGCTTAACCCTACAACTTATTCTCATCTCTTTGAAAAAGTATCAGGCATAAAAAATCCCCGCTTATGCGAGGATTTTATCATCTAAAATTAAAAATTAGATTCTATATAAAATAGAATTACTGACCTTTAACTTCTTTAAGACCGTTGTACGGTGCTTTATCACCTAATTGCTCTTCAATACGTAGCAATTGGTTGTACTTTGCAACACGGTCAGAACGGCTCAATGAACCTGTTTTAATTTGACCTGCAGCAGTACCAACAGCTAAATCAGCAATTGTTGAATCTTCAGTTTCACCAGAACGGTGAGAAATAACAACAGTAAAACCAGCGTCTTTAGCCATTTTGATTGCAGCTAAAGTTTCAGTTAAAGAACCGATTTGGTTAAACTTAATTAAGATTGAGTTAGCAATACCGTTGTCGATACCACGTTTTAAAATCTTAGTATTTGTTACAAATAAATCATCACCTACTAATTGGATTTTATCACCCATTAGTTTAGTTTGATGTGCAAAGCCATCCCAATCAGACTCATCAAGACCATCTTCAATAGAAACGATTGGGTACTGATTAGTAAGATCTTGTAAGAAGAAGTTAAATTCTTCAGAAGTGAATTTTTTGCCTTCACCCTTAAGGTCGTAGATATTTGCTTCTTTGTCGTAGAACTCAGATGCAGCACAATCCATCGCTAAAGTAATATCTTTACCTAGCTCGTAACCTGCGTTTGCAACAGCTACTTTAATTGCAGCAAGAGCCGCTTCGTTAGATGCAAGGTTAGGTGCAAAACCACCTTCATCGCCAACCGCTGTTGAATGACCATCAGCTTTAAGTACTTTAGCAAGGCTATGGAATACTTCAGCACCCATACGTAGGCCTTCGCGGAAGTTTTTAGCGCCAACAGGTTGGATCATGAATTCTTGAATATCTACAGAGTTATCTGCATGTTCACCACCATTGATGATGTTCATCATTGGAAGTGGCATAGAGTAAACACCTGGCGTGCCGTTTAAGTCAGCGATATGTTCATAAAGCTCAACTTTTTTAGACTGTGCAGCTGCTTTTGCAGTTGCTAGTGATACAGCTAAGATTGCGTTTGCACCTAATTTTTCTTTATTTTCGGTACCGTCTAAATCTAGCATCACTTTATCTACAGCGCTTTGATCTAATGCACTTTGGCCTTTTAAAGCATCAGCAATTTCGTTATTGATATAACCAACTGCTTTTAATACACCTTTACCTAAGTAACGTGATTTATCACCGTCGCGTAACTCTAATGCTTCACGAGTACCAGTAGATGCGCCTGAAGGTGCTGCTGCACGACCCCAAGAGCCATCTGCTAAATGTACGTCTGCTTCAACAGTTGGGTTACCACGCGAGTCCATAATTTCGCGACCGATTACTTTTACGATTTCTGACATCTTGATTCCTCTATATTCCCAAAATGGTGAGTTCAGCTAACTTTACTACGTTTTATATAGCTTAGTCAGCCCTTAAAACAAAAAAGCCGTGCAATATGCACGGCTTTTAAAATTACGAATTCGCTTTTTGGTGGATATGCGCGGCTGCTACAAACCCTTCAAACAACGGATGACCATCACGTGGAGTTGACGTGAATTCCGGGTGGAACTGCGCGGCAATAAACCATGGGTGATCTTTATTTTCGATAATTTCTACCAGTTTTTTATCTTCTGATAAACCAGTAAAGCTTAAGCCTGCTTTTTCAAGTATTTCTACAAAGTTATTATTTACTTCGTAGCGATGACGATGACGTTCAACTATTTCGTCGCTGCCATATACTTCGCGTACTTTAGAACCTGGCGTTAAATGACATTTTTGTGCGCCTAAACGCATAGTGCCACCTAAATCAGATTTTTCGCTACGTGTTTCAACATTACCTTCTGCATCTAGCCATTCAGTAATTAAGCCAACTACTGGCGCTTCTGAATTTGCATTAAACTCTGTAGAGTTTGCATCCGTTAAGCCTGCAACATTACGTGCATATTCAATTAATGCTACTTGCATACCTAAACAAATACCTAGGTATGGTACTTTATTTTCACGTGCGTATTTAGCCGCTAAGATTTTACCCTCAACACCACGTCCGCCAAATCCACCTGGCACTAAAATAGCGTCTAAATTAGATAACAGCTCAACACCTTTGCTTTCAAGATCTTGTGAATCTACGTATTGAATATTAATTGTTAAACGGTTTTTAAGGCCCGCATGCTTTAATGCTTCGTTAACCGATTTGTACGCATCTGGTAATTCAGTGTATTTACCAACCATACCAATTGTCACTTCACCCGTTGGGTTAGACTCTTGATAAAGTACTTGTTCCCACTCAGCTAAATCAGCTTCTGGTGGATCTAAGTGAAAACGACGACATACGAAGTTATCTAATTCTTGCGTTTTTAATAGCGCTGGAATTTTATAAATGCTGTCTACGTCAGGTAATGAAATAACCGCTTTTTCTTCTACGTTTGTGAATAATGAGATTTTTGCACGCTCATTATTAGGTAGTTTACGGTCTGAACGACAAATAAGAATATCTGGCTGAATACCTACTGAGCGTAACTCTTTAACAGAGTGCTGGGTTGGTTTTGTTTTAACTTCACCTGCAGGGCCTAAAAATGGCACTAACGTTAAGTGAATAAATAGCGCGCGTTCGCGGCCAATTTCAGTTCCCATCTGACGAATTGCTTCAATAAACGGTTGTGATTCTATATCACCTACAGTGCCGCCAATTTCTACAATAGCAATATCATAACCTTCAGCACCGTCGTATACACGTTGCTTAATATCGTTAGTGATATGTGGAATAACCTGAATAGTAGCGCCTAGGTATTCACCACGGCGCTCACGACGTAATACGTCTTCATATACACGGCCTTGTGTGAAGTTATTACGACTAGTCATTTTGGTACGAATAAAACGCTCGTAGTGACCTAAATCAAGGTCAGTTTCTGCGCCGTCTTCTGTAACGTAAACTTCACCGTGTTGAATTGGGCTCATTGTGCCTGGGTCAACGTTGATGTAAGGATCCAGCTTTAAAATGGTAACATTTAAACCACGGGCTTCTAAAATAGCGGCCAGTGAAGCTGCGGCAATACCTTTACCCAACGAAGAAACAACTCCGCCAGTAACGAAGATAAATTTTGTACTCATGCGAACCCTAGAATATCAGGAATTAAAAGGAATATAACACCCAAAGAAGAGCCTAAGGGTATATCATCAAGACGGGGCGAAATTGTACCAAAACACTGCTTATCAATCCAGCTAAAATTAGCTAATGCGCGCACAAAAAATGTGCACTATTTAACATTAAGCCTATTTTACTTTTTTAATCGCATCCCACGCACTGTCCATTTCTTCAAAGGTGGCTGTATCTAAGCTTTTACCTTGCGCATGCAAATAGGCGTTTACCTTTTCAAAACGCGCTGAAAACTTATCATTAGCGCTACGAAGCAGTTGTTCGGGATCTCGTTTAACATGGCGTACAACATTAACAGTGGCAAAAAGTAAGTCGCCGAGCTCTTCCGCTGTATGATCAGATAACGGGTCTTGCTCAATCGCTTCTTTTACTTCAAGCACTTCTTCGCTCACTTTATTAAGTGCACCGTGATACGTTGGCCAATCGAAACCAAGTGCGGCAACGCGTTGTTGAATTTTTTTAGCTTTACTTAAGCTTGGCATATTGGCAGGAATATCTTGCCAAAAAGAAGGTGATTCTGTTTGCGCTCTAGCACTGCGTTCTTGTGTTTTGATTGTTTGCCACTGCTGCGATAGCTGCTTATCTGTTAGCTCTTTTTTATCGCCAAATACATGCGGGTGACGACGTGTAAGCTTATCGTTTAATTGATCTACTAGATCATTAAAATCAAATAGATTTTGCTCTTGTGCAAGCTGCGCATAAAAAATAATTTGAAATAACAAATCACCCAATTCACCTTTAAGCTCATCTAAGTTGCCTGACTCAATACAGTCGGCAACTTCGTATGCTTCTTCTAGTGTATGCGGCACAATAGATTTAAAATCTTGTTTAAGATCCCACGGGCAACCGCCCTTGGGATCTCGCAGTGTTTTCATTATGCTAAGAAGTTGTGTAAGCGCTGCATTATCATTCATGATTAATGACCACGCTTGGCATCGTGTACACCTTCAATTTGGTGTAACTTAGAAAGAACACGGTTAGTACCCGATAAGTCATGTACTTCTATTTGCATCGTAAATATAGCTAACTGATTATCTTCAACCGTATTTACGTTCATATTTAAAACATTTACTTTTTCGTTAGCAAGTACTGAGCTTATATCGCGTATTAGCCCAGAACGATCGGTTGCTTCTATTTTAATACTTAGTGCGTACGAGCCGTTGATATCATCAGACCAACTTACCGAAATAACACGCTCTGGATGCTGATTTTTTAAGTTATTAAACGAATCACAGTCTTCCTTATGAACACCTATCCCTCGACCTTGCGTTATATAACCTATTATTTCATCGCCAGGGACAGGACGACAGCATTTTGCTACATGGCTCATTAAGCTACCAACGCCATCAACCACTATGCCGTTTTTGTCACCGGTTACTTTGCTAGGCGCTTTAATACGAATAACCGGTTCATCTTCTGTCCGATCACTTACAAAGTTAAGCATTTGATTGAGGCGTACATCGCCCGCACCAATTGCAACCATTAAGTCATCAAGTTCTTTAAAATTAAAACGCTTGATGGCTGGCTCTAAATCTTTGTATGTTAAATTAAGCTTTTGTAATTCACTGTCGAGAATTTCTTTCCCCGCACTTAAGTTTTTGTCGCGGTCGAGCTGTTTAAACCAGTGATGAATTTTGGCTCTAGCGCGCGATGACTTAATGTATCCTAATGACGGGTTTAACCAATCACGACTTGGATTTGGTTGTTTTTGGGTCAGTATTTCTACCTGATCCCCAGTTGTAAGTTGATGCGTGAACGGCACTATTTTGCCGAAAATTTTTGCGCCAATACAACGATGCCCTACATTTGAGTGAATGTAGTAAGCAAAATCAAGTGGTGTAGCGCCAAGTGGTAAATCGATAATATCGCCGCTTGGGGTAAATATGTATACGCGGTCTTCTACTACTTGGTTTTTAAGCTCTTCTGCTAAATCGCCACCATCAACCACTTCTTCTTGCCATTGAAGTAACTTACGCAACCAGCTAATTTTTTGCTCATAACCCGAGCCGCGTCCCGGTAATGCACCTTCTTTGTACATCCAGTGTGCAGCCACACCCAACTCAGCATCTTGATGCATATCGCTGGTACGAATTTGTATTTCTACTGTTTTACCTTCAGGCCCAAATACTACGGTATGGATTGACTGATAGCCGTTTTGTTTTGGGGTTGCTACATAGTCGTCAAACTCTTTATTAAGATGACGCCAATTGGTGTGCACAATACCCAGCGCTCCATAACAATCTTGTAGGCGTTCAACAACGATACGCATTGCACGAATATCAAAAAGCTGATCAAACTCGTAGTTTTTTTGCTGCATTTTTTTATAAATGCTGTAAATGTGCTTGGGGCGGCCATAAACTTGGGCCTCTATGCCCGCTTCACTTAAACGGTTTTTTACTTGCTCAACCATATCTTCCATATAGGCTTCGCGCGTAAGACGTTTGTCGTCAAGTTGTTTGGCTATGCTTTTATAGGTGCCTGGGTGCAAATATCTAAACGATAAATCTTCCAGTTCCCACTTTAATTGCCCTATTCCTAATCTGTTTGCCAATGGTGCAAAAATATCAGCCGTTTCTTTAGCGGCAATGACGCGGTCTTCTTCATCCGCATTTTTTACATTACGTAAATGACATACCTGCTCGGCAAGCTTAATGACCACGGCGCGCACATCTTCAACCATGGTTAATAACATTTTTCGAATATTATCAACTTGCATAGTTCCTTTACCTTGATGCGATAAAGTACTAATAGTGGCCATTTGTGCAACCCCAGTTAACAGCATGGCTATATTACTACCAAGCTGCTCTTCTATGGTTTCTAGTGATATTAAATCGTTTAAAAAATACGGGGTTAAATACGCAGTAGCTAACGATTCGGGGTCGAGATTTAGCTCAGCTAAAATTTCAACCATTTCGATTGCAGTAGTTTGCCTGCTTTCATTATCACATTTTACGCAGAGCGCTTGCGCTTTAGTAAGTAGCTCTGTTTTTTCTTCAGACAAGGCAAGAAATGAAAGCCGAGTGCTAAAATCTGTTGTCTCATCTTGTTGATGTGATTGTCGTGTAGCTACCATAATGCGTTCTACCTCCGTTGAAATAACGCCATAGTTTCAATATGCCCTGTATGAGGGAACATATTCATTAGCCCAATTTTATTAAGATCAAAGCCAGCTTGTGAAATAATTGCGCTGTCACGGGCTAAAGTAACAGGGTCACAAGAGACATATAAAATAGTTTTAAACTGCTTTAAAGATAATTGCTCTAATACAGCCATTGCACCAGTCCTAGATGGATCGAGTACAAGCACATCTAAGTTTTTACTAAACCATGGGGCGCTCTGTATGCTTTGCGTTAAATCAAAGCAATGAAACTGCGCATTGGTAATAGAGTTAGTTTGCGCATTTTGAGCAGCCATTGCAACCGCTGAAGTCACACCTTCTACGCCAATTACAGATTTTGCTTGTTTTGCCAACACTAATGAGAAATTACCAATGCCACAAAATAAATCCAATAAATTTTCATCACCTTTTAAATCAAGCCAATTTGCGGCTTGCTTTAACATAGCTTCGTTAACTTGCGCATTTACCTGAATAAAATTACCTAAACCAAATTCAAATTTTAGATCAAACTCTTTAAGATAATAAAACGGCATGGCTAAGTGTGAATGATCAATTACATCGCTCTCGCTTTGCCATACAACTTCAAACTGTTGGCTTTTTGTTATGTGCTCAACCAAAGCCTTTGTATCATCGTTAATTGCTTTAGTGTGACGAATAACAACAAAGTTTTTCTCATCACTTTGGCATAACTGTAAATGGCTTATACTGTGCAGCGCTTTGTGTTGATTAATTAAACCATCAAAAAGTGTAAAAACATCCGCAAATACTTCATCAAGTACTGCACATTTATTAATACTCACAATATTTTTTGAACCGCTTGCTCTATAACCCACACGCATTTTTTTAGCTGCTTTATCAAACATAACAGCTATGCGAGCGCTGCGCCTGTAATGCACAGACTTACTTAATAATGGAGCTTGCCAGTTTAAGCTGTTTAATTTAGCAAACTTACTAAATAACTGAGTAACTGCAGTTTGTTTTTCTACAACTTGTTGGCTTACTTCTAAATGCTGTAATTGGCAGCCACCACACTGATTATAGTGCTCACAAAAAGCGTCAACTCTTGATTCACTCGCTTTAATAATTTTAATTACTTTTGCACTGCTGTATTTAGCTTTATCTTCGACGAGCGTTGCTTTAACTGTTTCATTTGGTAATGCACCGCTCACAAAACATACTTTATTATTATGCTTCGCAATGCCACGCCCTTGATGATCCATTCCCGTTATATTTAATTCTAGTGTTTGTTGCTTAAGCGGTTTTTTTTTCGCTTTAAAAATTTGCGCCATTAGGCATTACCTTCAGTTTATTTATGAAGCACCTATATTTAGATGCTTTAGAATGCGTGTTGAACCGTATATACTCAAATCATACTAATAACGATAAAACGCTCCCATTATGACCAAATTAGGCTTACGCGATTCTGTTTTAACACTGACCCTGATCCCAACGGTGATCATAGGATTACTACTTGGTGGCTATTTTACAATAAATCGTTACATTGAGCTTGATGAAATTTTATATCAGCAAGGTACTACTATTTCTGAGCCCCTTGCTATTGCGCTTGAGCAACCCATGCTCGAAAAAAACAAACTGCTATTGAATCGCCTTATAAGCTACACACATAACAAGCACTCCCCTACAATTAAGTCGATTGCAATTTTTGATAAAAATAATGCGCTATTAATGACGAGTAATTATCACCGCTCATTTGAAAAGTTAATTAATCAAAAGACGCTCATAAATTTAAAAACGACCCACGTGCAAAAGTCAGATGAGCTTGTTACATTCTTCACGCCCATTATTAACCATACAAGTCACGACTCTAAATGGGATCCATCTGCTTTTCAGTCATCTCTGGGCACCGTTATTATACAGCTAAACAAAGACCAAGCGGTTATAGGGCAGCAACGTGCTTTATTAATTAGCGGTATTGTAATTATTTTATCATTGGTGTTTGCAGCAATTTTAGCTTTAAGGTTAAGCCGCATGTTTATGACGCCGCTTAATAAGTTAGTACTTGCAACCGACAAGTTAGTCGAAGGTAAAAGAAGTACTGGCCTTAACGACAACATGATAGGTGAATTTGAGCTATTGCGAGAAGGCTTAAATACCATTGCTCACACTATGGTGATGCAAAAAGATGAAATGCAAAAAAATATTGATCAAGCAACTAGCGACTACCGTGAAACACTAGAGCAATACGAAACTTCAAATATAGAGCTCTCATTTGCAAAAAAAGAAGCTCAAGATGCTAACCGCGTAAAATCAGACTTTTTAGCTAAAATGAGTCACGAACTTCGTACTCCGTTAAATGGTGTTATTGGATTTACACGCCAGCTTTATAAAACACCACTAAACAAGCATCAAAAAGATTATCTCGACACTATTATGCTATCAGCAAATAGTTTAATGACTATTATTAGCGACATTCTAGATTTCTCCAAACTAGAAGCGGGTGCAATGGAACTTGAGTCGATTCAGTTTCAACTTCGTGATGCTGTAAATGAAGTGATGACGCTACTCGCTCCTAGCGCACACGATAAGCAATTAGAGCTATCCATTTACATTAACCAACAAGTACCAGATGACTTAACGGGCGATCCCACTCGCTTTAAACAAGTGCTGATAAACCTATTAAGTAATGCGATTAAATTTACTGAAAAAGGCTCCATTAAGGTCGACATAAGCCATCGGTTACTCGACGACGAACGCACCTCTTTACTTGTGTCAGTAACAGATACTGGCGTGGGTATACCTATGGATAAGCAAGACTCTTTATTTACTCCATTTGGGCAAGCAGACTCAAGCATTACACGTAAGTTTGGTGGTACAGGTCTTGGCCTCATTATTACTAAGCATATTGTTGAAGCGATGAATGGCCGCATAACATTAAACTCTGCACCAGGTAACGGTACCTGTTTTACATTCAATAGTGTGTTTAGTTTGCCCAATCATGTATTTACTAACGACTTACCGACTAAATCGCTCATTGGTAAGCGTATTTTGTATTTAGAGCCACACGAGCATACACATCACGCTGTACTTTCGTTATTGACTCAATGGGAATCAAGCGTAACGGCATGTTTTAACGAGACTAGCTTTTTAGACGCTATAAAAAATACTGAACATAAATATGATGTTTGCTTAATTGGCCATATGGCATCAGTTGATGATATGCAGCAACTAAAAAGCTATGTGAAAGCCGTGCGTGAATCTACTGATTACTTATATTTAATGCTTAATACTGTATCGCACAATATGCGAGAAGCCTTTATAGGCAGCGGTGCTGATGCGTGTTTAAGTAAACCACTTAATCACCGTAAGTTATGTGAAGTACTTGCTGCACCTTACAGGCTTGACCACCCTACTCATAATATTGAACAAAACGATCAAGCTTTGCTGCCGTTAAAAGTATTAGTTGTTGATGATAACGATGCCAACTTAAAACTTCTCCATACTTTATTAAGTGAACAGATTGAAGTAATAGAAACGGCACATAATGGTTCACAAGCATACAGCTTAAGTAAAAGTCATAAATACGACATAATTTTTATGGATATTCAGATGCCAATTATGGACGGTATAACCGCATGCAAGCTTATACAAGAATCATCACTTAATGAAGATACACCAATTATAGCTGTAACGGCACACGCCCTTCAAAGCGAAAAAGAGCAACTACTAAAAGATGGCTTTAAAGGCTATTTAACTAAGCCTATTGATGAAGATATGCTTAAACAAATTATTAGCGATCATAGTCCACAGACCCCGGTTAATCGCGATAAAGCTAAAACAGATACACCACAAAGCCCGGCTCCATTTCAAAGTAGTCGAATTGATTGGGCACAAGCCCTGCAGCGTGCTGGAGGAAAGAGCGAGTTAGCGCTAGAGATGCTTAATATGCTACTTCTAAGCGTCCCTGAAACTCTTACATTGCTTGCTAAAGCGATAGAGAGTAATGATTGTCAGCAAGTCCTAAGTATTGTCCACAAGTTTCATGGCGCATGTTGTTACACTGGTGTACCAAAACTTAAATCACTCGCAGAAACAATTGAAACATCACTTAAAAATAAATGCTTGTTAGAGAATATTGAACCTGAATTATTTGAGTTACAGGACGAGCTTGAAAACTTACTTGCTGATGCAAGCGTAACTGAGCTACAAAGATAAGCTTTGAATTTTAGATACAAAAAAACGCGGCATTAACCGCGTTTTTTTAATTAAGCTTTTTAAATACTTATGTAGATTCGTATTACATTCTTGCTTCAATCATTAATCGTTTCATGTCGCGTACGGCTTTATCGAGCCCATCTATCGCTGCACGAGCAATAATAGCGTGGCCAATATTTAGCTCATAAATCTCAGGCATCGCGGCAATGGGTTTAACGTTATGGTAATGAAGACCATGGCCAGCGTTAACAATCAAACCTAAGCTTGCTGCGTATTTAACACCTTCACGAATATGCTCTAACTCTTTGTGTAAATCAGTATCATTTGTTGCATCAGCATACGCGCCTGTGTGTATTTCTACATAAGGAGCACCACATTCTTTAGCTGCATCTAATTGTGCTTTATCTGCATCAATAAATAGCGATACTTTAATACCCGCGTCGGTAAGCGTTTTTGTTGCGGCTTTAATTTTATCTATATTACCCGCTACATCTAAGCCGCCCTCGGTGGTTAACTCTTCGCGCTTTTCAGGTACTAAACACACGTACTCGGGTTTTACTTCAAGCGCTATCTGTATCATTTCATCGGTAACAGCGGTTTCAAGATTCATGCGAGTTTGGATAGTTTTAGCCATCACATAAACGTCGCGATCTTGAATATGGCGTCTGTCTTCACGTAAGTGAATCGTAATACCGTCTGCGCCTGCATGCTCTGCTACACTGGCTGCATGCGCTGGATCTGGGTAACTTGTTCCACGCGCTTGACGAAGTGTTGCAATATGATCTACGTTTACACCCAAAAGAATATCTTTCATTTTCTTACCTGTAAAATTACGTTTATTGAGAGGCCATAAATAGCTCACGGCTTTTTAATGGTTTACTACCTAATAAGGGTTTTAATAAATAGCGACTTAATTGCTTTGCCATATATAGCACATCACTTTGGCTAAAGTCATGATTTGCTATGGCGTTAAGTTGTTTGCCACTAAATCCAGAACGCGTATCTTCTTGTACTAAAAAACCAAGTTCGGGGAAATAACTATACGCCTGCTTTTCATCTATTGGTTCACCACTGGCATCAAAACTAAAATCCACGCCATAACCGAGTAATTCCAATAATTGAAATTCGTACGAGCGAAGCACTTCTTGTAAATTGGCTCCGCTGTTTAGGTTTCCTAGGTGGGATTTATATAGCTCAAATACTTGTTCAATTGGCTCATTAACAGGAACGATGCGGTTAGTCAGTTCGTTCAAATAAAAACCACAATAAAGCTCATCACCTTTTAAAAAGTGCGGGTTACCATGCAGTTCAAACTTATTGATATATTTTAAATCGTACTTGCCACTGTAATTAACAAGGAGTGCCTGGAACGGCTGAAGTTGTGCTTTATGTTTAGTGGCCTGGCGACCACTAATTCGGGCCAGCATTCTTAACTGACCAACGCCTTCTACAAGCATATCTAACATTACCTGGGAGTCACTATACGGACGCCTATGTAATAAATACGCGGTGTAGAAGTCGCTATCCATTCACTAAGCTACTGCTTGGTTTAGTCTTCACTGTAACCTAAGCTTCTTAGTGCACGTTCATCATCAGCCCAACCCGACTTAACTTTAACCCAAAGCTCTAAAAATACTTTGTTATCAAGCATTTCTTCTATGTCTTTACGAGCTTCACGGCCAATGGTTTTTAGCTTTTCGCCTTTATTACCAATAACCATGCGTTTTTGTGTTTCGCGCTCAACAAGAATTAACCCATTGATGTGCCAAATACCGTTGTCTTGCCATTTAAACTGCTCAATTTCAACAGTCACAGAATACGGTAGTTCTTCACCCATAAAACGCATTAGCTTTTCACGAATAACTTCAGCTGCCATAAAGCGCATTGAACGGTCAGTTACATAATCTTCAGGAAAGTAAAATTCGCAAGGAGGTAAGCGTTTAGTTACCTCTGCTTTGATTAAATCAACGTTTTTACCTTGCGTTGCCGATACTGGCATAATTCCAACAAAATCAAACTTGTCACTTAACCACTTCATATGAGGCAATACAAGATCACGGTCTTTAACTTGGTCAATTTTATTAATAACTAATAATACAGGCTTACCACTTTGCGATACTTTATTAAGTACCATATCGTCATCTGCATTCCAATGAGTGCCTTCAACGACAAAAATAATAAGCTCTACATCGCCGATAGAACTAGACGCTGCTCGATTCATTAAACGGTTAATAGCACGCTTTTCTTCAACGTGTAGACCCGGTGTATCTATGTATACCGCTTGGTGTTTATCTACGGTATGAATACCCATAATACGATGACGTGTAGTTTGTGGTTTACGTGAGGTAATACTCACTTTTTGCTCAATGATTACATTAAGCAAAGTCGATTTACCTACGTTTGGTCGACCGACAATCGCCACCATTCCACAAAATGTATCTACATCACGTTCATGAGGCTGTATTAAGGTATCAAGGTTCATTTTTAAGTATCTTCAATGCTTTTTCAGCAGCTTTTTGTTCGGCCTTACGGCGCGAGCTACCAACAGAAATTATGCTATCCATTCCATCAACAATACATTCAACCGTGAATGTTTGATTGTGTGCTTGGCCTTGTGTATCAACCACTGTGTAGCCCGGTAACGATAATTTACGGGCTTGTAAATACTCTTGCAGCAGGGTTTTAGGATCTTTCTGGTTAAGCCCTGGTGAAATAGCATCCAAACGTGATTGGTACCACGCCAATATAAGATCGCCACAACTGTCGATACCTGAATCTAAAAATGCAGCGCCTATAATAGCTTCTACTGCATCAGCAAGCGTTGACTCGCGACGAAAACCGCCACTTTTAAGCTCGCCCGGCCCTAAGCGTAAATAATCGCCTAGACCAAATTCAAGACCAAACTCAGCAAGTGTTTGACCACGCACAAGTGTTGAACGCATGCGACTTAAATCGCCTTCACGCGCTTTAGGGAATTTGGCATAAAGTGCATTGGCAATCACAAAGCTTAAAATCGAGTCGCCTAAAAATTCTAGTCGCTCATTATGTTGGCCTTTGTGGCTGCGGTGCGTCATTGCTTGTTCAAGTAAACCTTGATCAGCGAATTCATAGCCAATTTTTTTATATAATTCTGTTACATTTTTTTTCATCGTTACTGAATATTACCTAGGCGTTCAAAGCGAACACCAGTTGGAACCCATCCTGGTAAAATATCATCAGGGCCATTCTCAAATTCAAAACTCATCCATATAAAGACAGCTTTACCCACCAAGTTTTCTTTTGGTACAAAGCCCCAAAAGCGACCATCTTGGCTGTTGTCGCGGTTATCACCCATCATAAAATAATGATCAGCAGGAACAGTCCATTCATCAGAAGGCGTGCCCGGTTGCTGATAGTAACGCCCTTTTCTTTCAGGCGCTTGTGGGTTGATTAATATATCATGCGTAACTGTTGTTAAATTTTCATTCACACGAGCTAGAGGCATTGGGCCTTGTTTAAATTCGTTATCATTAATTAGTTTAAAATCAATTTTATTGAATTCATTACATAAAAGCTCACCCTGTTGGGTTTCGCCTTCTTTACAGTTTGGCTGAATATATAAACGTTTATCACGATAAACAATTTTATCGCCAGGTAAACCAATCGTACGTTTAATATAGTCAACACTTTCATCTAAAGGGTATTTAAAAACAACAATATCACCACGTTCAGGCTCACCGATATCAACTAACTGAGTGCGCCAAACTGGGTCTTTTATTCCATATGAATACTTTTGTACTAAAATAAAGTCACCCACTAACAGTGTAGGCATCATTGAACCAGATGGAATTTGAAACGGTTCAAAAATAAATGATCTAAAAATAGTAATTGCTGCAATCATCGGGAAAATCGACTTTGCTGTTTCTGTTAGTACTGGTTCTGGTGCAATTAATGCCGCAGTTTCTTCATCTAACGGAGCTCCAGCAGACGTTTGCGCTATCGCTAAGCGTTCCTGTCTTTTAGGTGCATACATTAAGTGATCTATTAACCATATTAAGCCTGAGCCTAAGGTTAATAGCACCAATAAAACTGAAAAATAACCAGCCATTTATAATCCTTTGTTTTTATTTACCAACTTTTAAAATAGCTAAAAACGCTTCTTGAGGCACTTCAACATTACCTACTTGCTTCATACGTTTTTTACCATCTTTTTGCTTTTTAAGTAGCTTTTTCTTACGACTCACATCGCCACCGTAACACTTAGCAATTACGTTTTTACGTAACTGTTTTACCGTAGTACGTGCAATAACGTGTTGTCCAATCGCTGCTTGAATCGCAATATCAAACATTTGACGAGGAATAAGCTCTTTTAATGCATCAGCTAATTGGCGACCACGAGACTGAGCACCATCACGGTGAACAATAATCGCAAGTGCGTCAACACGCTCACTATTGATTAAAATATCAACACGCACCATATCTGATGTTTGAAAGTGTTTAAAGTTATAATCAAGCGATGCAAAACCACGGCTTGTTGATTTTAATTTATCAAAAAAGTCCATTACCACTTCAGCCATAGGTAGCTCATACGTAACAGCTACTTGCTTTCCGTGATAGGTCATTTTTGTTTGGCTACCGCGTTTTTCAATACACAAAGTAATAACATTACCTAAGTATTCTTGTGGTACCAAAATATTAGCTTCAACAATCGGCTCACGAATTTCTAAAATATCGTTTACTGCAGGTAAATCAGACGGGTTATCAATCTGGAATGTACCTTCTTTAGTAACTATCTCATAGATTACCGTAGGTGCCGTTGTAATTAAATCAATATCGTATTCACGCTCTAAACGCTCTTGAATGATTTCCATGTGTAGCATACCTAAAAAGCCACAGCGGAAACCAAAACCTAATGCAGTTGAATTCTCTGGTTCAAAGAATAACGACGCATCGTTTAAGCTTAATTTATTAAGCGCATCACGGAATGATTCATACTCATCAGATGCAATTGGGAACATACCTGCATAAACCTGAGGCTTAATTTTTTGAAAACCAGGTAAACGAAGTGGAGCCGCATTTTTTTGATGAGTTATAGTATCGCCTACTGGCGCACCATGTATCTCTTTGATGCCAGCAATAACAAACCCTACTTCACCTGTTCTTAAAATACCGGTGTTAGTTTGCTTAGGTGTAAACACACCCACTTGGTCGGCAGTATGTATATGCTCATTCGACATTATTTTTATTTTGTCGCCAGTGCGTAATTCACCGTGCTTAATACGCACTAATGATACAACGCCTTGGTATGGGTCAAACCAAGAATCGATAATAAGTGCTTGTAGAGGTCCATCTGTATCGCCTACTGGCGGCGGAACATCTCTAACAATCATTTCAAGAACTTCGGCAATACCTACACCCGTTTTAGCGCTACATTGCACTGCATCAAGGGCATCAATACCAATAATTTCTTCAATTTCTTCTGCAACGCGCAAAGGATCCGCTTGCGGTAAATCGATTTTGTTAAGTACTGGAATTACTTCTAATTCCATTTCAATAGCGGTGTAACAGTTAGCTAATGTTTGTGCTTCAACGCCTTGGCCTGCATCGACAACGAGTAGTGCACCTTCACATGCAGCTAAAGAACGCGATACTTCATATGTAAAATCAACGTGTCCTGGAGTATCAATGAAATTAAGTTGATAAGTTTCGCCATCGTTCGCTTTGTAATTCAACGTTACACTTTGCGCTTTAATGGTAATACCACGTTCGCGCTCAATATCCATTGAATCCAAAACTTGTTTTTGCATTTCACGGTCGGTTAAACCGCCACAAACTTGGATCAAACGATCTGAAAGGGTCGATTTACCATGGTCAATATGGGCGATGATCGAAAAATTACGGATATGCTTCATAAACTGGATTCTATACTTCTATTTTAATGGACTAAATATGAATACCTAAGTGACTTGAAAATACTTGCTGTAGGATGCCATAAGCTCAGTTTGTAAATTACAAACATCACGAATGCTTTTTAATATTGATTAAAACCATTTTATTTATTGAATAACAATAAGTTAAATTTATTTAACTTACATAATTCAGCTAGATAAAATAATTTAAAAAACCACTATTCCCTGTATTTCCAAGTTACTTTGGTATAAAACGGCAATTTTACA
Source organism: Pseudoalteromonas sp. NZS71_1 (assembly GCF_015864305.1). Classification (NCBI taxonomy): domain Bacteria; kingdom Pseudomonadati; phylum Pseudomonadota; class Gammaproteobacteria; order Alteromonadales; family Pseudoalteromonadaceae; genus Pseudoalteromonas; species Pseudoalteromonas sp. NZS71_1. The sequence goes on from NZ_JADYXM010000002.1 coordinate 210,361, forward strand.
TTTAATTGGCGTCAATCACCATCTATTTGAGTTAAAGGGATACTAATTGGGTGAATTTTTATAACTTTTATATCGTGCTTTAGCGATTTCACGCGAGTTTTAGCTATAAAGAAACCAGTAACACCACCTAAAGCTGCAGCTAAAATTTGCCAACCTTCGGAAGACATAAATAATTGCGCTGCAATCAGTGCAAAAACCAGACTTAAAAGCAGTGGTAGCATGTATACCGCAAATGCATGCTTAACGACGTGACTATCATCAAGTGACAAGGTTACCTTTTGTCCTACTTCAACAGAGGATTCAAATTTATAAGGGAAGGTTTTTTTTGCAGTGCCAAACAGCTTACCAAACACTTGTGAGCCGCAACGACCATTGCAGCCTTCACAAGCTTGTTTTTGTTGTGCTTCTAAATGAGCAATGTGGCCATCGAGGGCCACAACAGTGAGGGTTTGTTCAATCATAACAATCCTTACGAATCGTTTATAATGCGCGGGTAACTGACTCAGCAATCGCTTTTGCGGTCATACTCGGTACATTACCAACAACCGATACATCAAAATTACCGCCATTATGCACATATACTGTCGTTGCACCAGAGGTTAGTGCACCACTTAAACGCTTACCCGGTAATGGACGCTGAATAAATACCGAAATTTCAACAAAACCATCAGAGAACAAGTAATAGTCTGTTAATTCGTTATTTAAATCGAGCTTATGTCTGTCTGATTTTAGTAATTCAAAGCCATCCGGTAACCAACTAATTTGCCAGTTAGTAGCTGTACTGTCTTCGTTTATAAGTGCATCGTTTGGTAAAGGCGTTGGAAAGTTTCGATTGAGCACTTCAAGTAACATACCTGCTGGCTGCTCTGTCACACTAATGTGAGTAAGCTGTAACTGCTCTAAGGCCTCACCTTCATAGTTAACGTACGCGGCTTTTAGTAATAACGACGATTCCATATCCAGCCAAATCCAATAATTATATTTATACTCGTCTTTAGATTCTATGCGAACTAGTTGAGCAGCACGCCCTGCAATACGACCTTTCCCGCCTAATACAAAATCATAGTGCGCGCTTAAGCGATCTATATCTTTAAAAAGCACTTCAGGAATTGGACCCGCTATTGAATCTGTTTTTAGGGAGTATGGTTCTGACTGAGGTTCAAAATAAGTAACTTGGTTGTCAATACGGACCATTTCAAGCCCAGCACCGTTAAGTAAACTTAAATGCTCAAGTTCTGTGTCACCTTGTAAAGCATGCACCCATCGGTAGGGTTCCATTGTTTTACCTTTGACAACCACAAACGAAGCGTCAAAATTACGGGTGTGAACGGCATTAGCCATTTTTAGTAATAAATCTTTGGCAGGATTTGTGTCGTTGGCAAATGCATTAAAGCTTACTACCAACGACAGAACAAAAGTGATTACTTTCATTTAATTAGTTTTTTTCCTCAGACGCTTTGGTATTAGTTTGCGCTGTTTCTAAAGAATTCGCAACTCGTGCTTGGCGTTGATGCTCAAGAACTAATGCACCAATACGTTGTTGCTGTAATTCACGTAAACCTTGCTCTGCATTTTCAAGCGCAGGCTCAGATGAGTAACTTACTGGCGATGCCATACCTGTCAGCGGTGTGGTTTGTAGTAATGGAATTTCGCTTTGTTGCTCGTTGTTGCTTTGAGGAAGCGTATTAACTCCAACAATAGCAAACATTGCCACACTGGCTGCAATTGCTAGTTGAGCAACTGGCTTGCGCCAATTAAAAGCCACTACTTTATTATCTTGTACCGTCTCAGTGATTGCTTGAGGCTGTGTTTTTGACTGACCAAAGTCAGCATAAACAGGCTCGCTTTCTAGTGCTAATGCAACGCGATCGCTAATATCAATATGTATGTCGTTATTATTTTTTTGAGCACGCATCGCATCACCAATTAACGCATAACGGCCAAACGTAGTTACATCTTGCTCTGCAATTTTTGCATCAGTCAGATGTTGCTCGCCATCAAGTAATGCCGATAACGCTTCGTTATCTAACTTGTTAAGGTGTGCTTTTGTCATACTAAGACTCGCCTATTAATGGGTTTAATTTGTTATCTATTGCTTCACGGGCACGAAATATACGCGAACGCACAGTCCCGACCGGGCAATCCATTACCACTGCTATTTCTTCATAGCTCATCCCTTCGATTTCTCTAAGGGTGATTGCGGTTTTAAGATCTTCAGGCAAACTATCAATCGTATTAAAAATAACAGCGCGTACTTCTTCGCTTAAAAGTAGGTTTTCAGGAGATGCATTAGATCGCATTGAATCTGCACAATCATAAAACTCGGCATCTTCAGCGTCTATATCATTTGCTGGCGGCTTACGCCCCTGGGCTACTAAGTAATTTTTAGCACAATTAACGGCAATACGGTATAACCACGTGTAAAAGGCGCTGTCACCTCTAAAGTTTGGAAGTGCACGGTAAGCTTTAATAAAAGCCTCTTGTGCCACATCAGCAATATCGCCTTGGTTTGATACATAACGTGAGATCAAACCTGCAATTTTGTTTTGATACTTCTTTACTAATAGGTTGAAGGCGTTTTTATCTCCTTGCTGGACCCTTTTTACTAGCACTAAATCTAATTCCTGCTCGCTCATTCGAGCCGGTACTCCTATGTCTGATTTTTGCTTGTTATTCATATTGTCGTCATTGTTCACAAATACTCTGACCTCTTTATGAATAAAAAGTTCTGCTTAATATTATTTTTTTATAAAATAGATGATAAATAACGGCGCTAAGCCTTTAAAATCACTACGTAGTAGTATGACAAATATGGTACAACTACAGATATTAAAAACAAATATTGCTCTATACGAGCATTGTAACCGCAAAGTACCTCTGACATGAACCAAAATAAACATCACATTGCAGATGTCGCTATTATAGGTAGCGGCGCAGCAGGCTTATCACTTGCATTATCTCTAGCTAATTATTGTAACGTTACCGTGATCAGTAAAGGAGCGCTTACAGAAGGTTCTACTTTATATGCTCAAGGTGGTATAGCAGCTGTATTTGATAAACAAAACGACAGCATAGAATCTCATGTTGAAGATACACTCGATGCGGGCGGCGGTTTATGCGACAGAGACGCTGTTCATTATACTGCCAGCAATGCTCACGATTGCCTACAGTGGTTAATCGACCAAGGTGTTCCCTTTGATATGGAGTTTGATAGCAAAGGAAAAGAGCGTTTTCATTTAACACGTGAAGGCGGTCACAGCCATCGTCGTATTTTGCATGCAGCCGATGCTACTGGCAAAGCTGTGCAAACCACGCTTATTAGCCAAGTTAAAATTCATAAGAATATAACGCTCTTAGAGCAATACAATGCTATTGATTTAATTACAGATAAAAGCGCCGGAAAAACAGGCTCACACATTGAAGGTATGTATGTGTGGAACAAAAAAGCTAAAAAGGTAGAAACCATTTCAGCTAAATTTGTTGCTCTTGCCACTGGTGGCGCAAGCAAAGTGTATTTGTATACATCTAATCCAGATGTATCAAGTGGTGATGGCATTGCAATGGCATGGCGCGCAGGCTGTAAAGTTGCCAATATGGAATTTAATCAATTTCATCCAACGAGCCTTTATCATCCAGAGCTACAAAACTTTTTAATTACAGAAGCTATGCGCGGTGAAGGGGCTTATTTAAAACGACCTGATGGCACTCGTTTTATGAAAGATTTTGACAGTCGTGAAGAACTTGCTCCACGCGATATAGTGGCACGCGCAATCGATTTTGAAATGAAGCGTTTAGGTGCTAATTGTGTTTATTTAGATATTAGCCACAAAGATAAAGACTTTATTATTGAGCACTTTCCTACTATTTACGCAAAATGCCTAAGTGTAGGGCTTGATATAACAAAAGAAGCAATCCCAGTTGTACCTGCTGCGCATTACACTTGTGGTGGCGTAATGACCGACTTTAACGGTAAAACAGATCTCGATAACTTGTATGCTGTTGGCGAAGTCGCTTACACAGGCCTACATGGTGCAAACCGTATGGCAAGTAATTCATTATTGGAATGTATTGTATTTGCCCACGCTGCAGCTAAAGATATTTTAAGTAAAATTGAACATGCACCAGAGCCAATGGCTCTACCTCATTGGGATGAAAGCCGTGTTAGTAACTCTGATGAAGAAATTGTTATTACCCATAACTGGCATGAACTACGTTTATTTATGTGGGATTATGTAGGTATTGTACGCTCTACTAAACGCTTAGAACGTGCACTGCATAGGGTTGAGTTGCTGCAGCAAGAAATACACGATTATTATGCAAACTTTAGAGTAAGTAATAACTTGCTTGAGCTTCGTAACTTAGTACAAGTGTCAGAACTCATTATTAGAAGTGCAATGGAGCGAAAAGAAAGCAGAGGCCTACATTATACTATTGATTACCCTGAACAAAATGAAAATCCAACACCGACTATTTTGACTCCAAAACGCAATTAATCGCGCTTAAAGTAGCACGTTTTAGACGCGCATAGCTTTGTTCATTAACACCATTGGCTGAAATTATAAGCCAATGGTTGTTACTAAAACCTTTAATATGTAGCCATATATTATTGCCATAAAAACGGCTTTTTTTACTAATTTCACCCTGAATTTTTAAACCCTCGCCCTCAAACCTAAATAGCTTGGGTTCTAGAATTATAACGCCATGGTTTGGATGAATTGCCAACACTTTTTGCCACACTAAAAAGCCAGCTAATATATTAATTATCAAACAAAAAAGCATAGCTAGTAGCGAATCTAAAAATAAACATAATATTAAACTGAGCATGCAAAAAAAGACCACAATAGGTTTGTGGTCAGCGTTATTATTAGTAACTGTAAACCTATACACGAACTCGGTCTAAGATCAGCGAAACCATACCGTTTAACTGCGTATCTTTACATTCTTGATGACCCATAAACCATGCAAATAAGTCAGGGTCTTCTTCTGTTAGCAAACGCTGAAAGATAGCCTGTTGCTCTGCGCTCAAAGAGTCGTATGCTTCTTCAACAAACGGCATAAACAAAACATCAAGCTCTAACATGCCACGACGGCAAGCCCAACGAATACGTGCTTTACTATGAATTTCAACCATTTTAAACCTCATACTTAATTGACTCGAGTTTAACAAACACAAGCCTATTTAGCAGCTATTAATCTCTCATTAAAGAATAAACCCGCACCAATAAGCGCTTGTCTGTACCATACGTAACAACTGCGTTATTATGTCACTTCATTTATATTGCAAAGAAGGTTTTTATGTCGAGCGTTTATGCATGTCCGTTATCTCATCAACTTATTAGCCTCTGCGGTGCTGATAAATTATCTTATTTACACGGGCAAATCACTCAAGATCTAAATAAATTAACCAGCAGTAATTATTTGTGGGCTGGCCATTGCAGCGCTAAAGGTAAACTTTGGGGCGTATTTAAATTATTTTCTTATCAAGACAGCTACTACCTTACAGGCAGCGAAAACGAAGTAGAAAAATCGTTAGCTGAGCTAAAAAAGTATGCCGTATTTGCAAAAGTTGACATTAGTGCATGTTCAAAGCGATTAATTGGTCTCATTGGTGATGATTTATCGGGTGTACTCGCACAACTTGATATTAACTTTGAAGGTGATGCGAGCGCGTGTGACTTTGAAAGCGGTAAAGCACTAAAATTAGCTGATAACCGTGTTTTATTGATGGTCGATAGCCAGTTTAGTATGCCTGATGACGTATCTACACTTGATAACGAAGCTCCTTGGCAACAAGCATCTATGCTTGCAGGTGAACCTCAGTTAAGTGCAGATGCAATTGGCGAGTATGTTCCTCAAATGGTAAACCTACATGCTATTGGCGGTATAAGCTTTAAAAAAGGGTGTTATACCGGTCAAGAAACTGTGGCTCGCATGAAGTACCTAGGTAAAAATAAGCGTGCAATGTATATAGTTTCAGGTCAAAGCGAAGGGATACTTTCAGAGCCCGATTTAGAAACCCAATTAGGCGAAAATTGGCGCCGTGCGGGTAAACTTATTGCACAAAGCTTTAATGAACAAACAAATAAATTAACAGGCCTCGTTGTGTTGCCAAACGATACTGATGTAACTCAGGTACTTCGTGCAAAACACACACCTCAGGTGGAGCTAAGCATTCTGCCTCTACCCTACTCTCTTGAAGATGAATAAATAGGAATGACTATGATCGTTGCGGCAAACAAAGTGGTAAAAATGCATTATTCGGTAATGGATAATGATGGCAATAGCATTGATAACTCGTTCGGTGGTGAGCCACTACACTTTATCATTGGCACAGGCTACTTAATTTCAGGCCTAGAAAATGCTTTGCAAGGCAAACAACCAGGCGACACACTTAGCGTAAAAGTTGAACCTGATGAAGGTTATGGCGAACGCCACGATAACCTAATGCAAGCTGTACCTAAGTCGATGTTTGAAGGTATGGAAATTGAAGTCGGCATGCAATTTCGTGCATCAACAGATGATGGTGACCAATCAGTAATGATCATCGATATCCAAGATGAAGAAGTTATTGTAGATGGTAATAACCCACTTGCAGGCATAACACTTAACTTTGATGTAGAGATACTAGAAGTACGTGATGCAACCGAAGAAGAACTCACTCATGGTCATGTACATGGTGAAGGTGGGTGTGGTCACGACCACTAATACACTGTTAAACCAAGAAAAAAGCGCCTAGGGCGCTTTTTTTATATCATATTGTTGCGCTTAACCGTTTCAGTTTTTGCCTTACTAGGCAGCGCGATTGATACATTCTTTTCTTTTAGAGCGGCTAGTAAACCTTTTTGATCGTTTGTGCCAACTCGATACAAAGTGCCATCTTTAAGCGTTAGCTGTATTGCACTAAAGCCAGATACTGTATACACCCAACCATCGTGAGTAATTCGCATACCAATACCGTGTCTGTAAGAGTTTTGAACTGCCTTAGCTTCTACTACTTCGCCAAGCTCAATGCTTTGCCCTGCAACGCCTGGGCCAAACGCCCAGCTAATATTCTTATCATCTACTTTTACTGTTAGACCATGGAACAAAAAGCCCACCAGCACTAAAATCCCAGCAAATATCATTAAAGGTCCATCAGCGCCTAACAAGTTCCATGCAAGCGCTACAAAACCGCCTATCCACGCTAATACAAAAAAGATAAACACCGCATACTGTTTATGCTGATACATAATATTCTCTAAATTAAATAAATACTTAAAAGCTGTACACCAATGTAGCACTCAGCTCTGAGTCAAACTTGAGTTTATCATCTTCGGGTTTTGAATTATAACGATACATGTAGGTAAATTTGAGTGATACCGCACCAATCACTTGGCTTATTAGTGCGGTTTCCGATTTTAAGCGAGAATTAAGACCTGAGAGCGACTGCTCTATACTCACATCTTGATTAAAACGAGTACGCTTAGAAACCAAACGTTCCCACTGCATTGCAACACGTACTAAATAACCGGTTTTATTAATTTCATCTTCGCTCACATCCGAATCTTCATCCGCTACTGAACGGTATAAACCAGGTCCTATATCAATATCTACTTTGTTTTTAGAGCCTTGATATACACGTGCACCATAGCCTGTCGCCACCGTACTTTTAAAATCAAGTCCACTAAACTCATCTTCTTCGTAATCACCGTAAATAAAAAATGAGGAGTTTTTAACACCTACTTTATAGTTACCTTGCGCAGATACAAAAACACGATTAGCTGTAACATCAGTGCCACCGCTTTCATCGTTCTCATCACGCTTATAAAGAGAGTCTATTTTAAATTGGTTACGCCACTTTTCAAAGTCTTGGTATAAATTACCTTTGAGCTTAAAACTGGTCGAATTGGTGTTACCTTTACTCAGAATAAAGCCAAATTCAGTATCACCGTAGAACATGTCACCTTTGTGTAACTCATGAATTTCTTCATCAGAGAGCTTGCCATATTCATGAAAATCTTCAAATGGATCAACGGCCCAACTTGGGCTGCTAATTATTAAAAAAATTAAAAATAAATACTTACGCACAATACTCTCTCTGCACACAATTATAAAAATAAGCAGTATTGCTTATTCAGTTTCTTTCCATAAAATATGACAAAACGGAGCATCTTTATCACGACTAATCAAAATTTTAGCAAACAAAACATCATCGTTTTCAAATTCTAAACCAACCAACACCTGAATAAAGTGCTCTGGCTCTATTTCAAGGGCTACAAAGTCTTGCCACTGGTCATCTGGCTCGTCTTCTTCAATAAAGCCTAGGTCTTCTCTAAACTCATTAAAGTCTTCAACATCTTTTTCACTCAAGTTATTTGGCGCTAACTCTAAAAAAATATCATAAGCTTGGTGAGTAGCTTCTTCTACCGTATATAAACGTGGACCCGACATATGTGCTTAACCTTAAGCTTTTAAGTTGCGCTATATTATCAAATCTCATCATCATTTTGATAAAAAAAAGCGTAAAACACTGACTTTTTTGTAACCGAGTCATGCTTTATTCAGCATACAACTAAAACGACAAATAACAACTCACCTAACCTATTGAATATAAAGATTACTTTTATTATTTAAGTTAAAATAACAACGTAAAATATTTTTATTATCTTAGGTTCGAATTGTTTAGCTTTTTCTCATCTAAAACCAATCCTTTAAGACTACGGCTTTAGCAATAAATTCCATTTATTTAAAAAATACCGTCACTTTACTTAATTCCTATAACAACATAAGCTCAAGCAACAGGTCAGAGGAGTGTGTAATGATAAAACTAGAAAAACAAAATGGCATTGCAACCGTCACGCTTAGCAGAGCAAAAAAACAAAATGCATTAAGTTTTGAAATGTTTGTAGAGCTAAACAAAGCCATTAAAAATATAAAAAGAGATCGTAGTATTCGTGCTGTGGTAATAAAAGGCGATGGCGAGCATTTTTGTGCAGGCCTTGATATATCTGCAGTAATGGCTACACCAATGAACATAGTGAAATTATTGCTTAAATGGTTACCTGGCAATCAAAATTTAGCGCAAAAAGTAGTATTAGGCTGGCAGTCACTTAGTGTGCCCGTTATTGCACAAATTGATGGCAACTGTTTAGGGGGTGGTTTGCAAATAGCTTTGGGGACAGATTACAGAGTTGTTCATATTGATGCCAAACTTGCCATTATGGAAGCGCGTTGGGGATTGTGCCCCGATATGGGCGCAAATGTAATGATGAGCGGTTTAGTTAAGCGCGACCAAGCACTTTGGCTTGCAAGCCACGCAAACCCAATCACTGCACAACAAGCAAATGAGCTAGGTTTGGTTACTAAACTTACCGATGATACTCAACAAGCCACGCAAAACATGCTCGATACATTACTTGAGCGTTCACCAGATACGCTTGCTGCTATTAAACGTGTTACACAACTTAGCTATAAACCAAACCAACGAAAAATACTCGCTAAAGAAACCTTAAGCCAAATTCGCTTATTGCTAAACCCAAACACTAAAAAAGCAATTGCTAAAGCAAAAGGAAAAGCGGATATAACCTACGCAAATACAAAGCACTGGTAGACTATTGCACAATGCATAAAAGAGTTTGATTTGTTAAAGTTAAGCTCTTATCTTTTCTGTGAGCCACTTTGATGAAATATCTGCTCAGTAGCGCTATTATTTTACTCTGTTTAGCCTGCGCTAAACTCATTATGCACTTTATTGGTGGAAGCTTTCCTGCACCGTTACTCGCTATGGTTATTTTATTAGTTTTACTCTTATCGGGTATTGTAAAAGAGCAACATATAAAACCATGCGCCTCCCCTATTTTAAATATTATGCCTATCTTTTTCATTCCTGCGGGTGTGGGATTTATTGAACATCTCGGCCTTATAAAATCGCACTGGGCATTTTTAGCCTCAGTTGTGGTGCTAGTCCCTATAACTACCTTGTTGCTTGTTAGCAGTGTAATTGCGAACTTTAAGGGAAGAGAAAATAATGACTGATTTTACTTTTTCCGCTATTTCAGAGCTACAGCCTAATTTATGGTGGCTAAGTATTCCTTTTATTATTGTATTATTTTTAGCGCTAAGGGCCGTAAACCAAAGTATAAAAAACAGCGTATTTAAATCGCTCACTAACCCCGTATTTTTAAGTATTAGTATTATCGCTTTATTACTAATTAACCTAAATCTGCCTTATACGCAATTTGCCTCGCACAGCAAATTATTAAGCTGGTTATTAGAGCCCGCGATTGTGGCTTTAGCGCTTCCTTTATATCAGCAGTTTACACACGTACGAAAAAACCTATTACTCATAGTCGCAACATGTAGCTTAGGTATTGTTAACGCAACCGTTGTGGCATTTTTGCTAAGCATATTATTTAATGCGCCTGCGCAGCTAAGTGCATCTGTTGCCGCACTCAGTGTCACAACCCCAATATCTTTAATTGTTACTGACTCATTAGGGGGGATTAGCTCTCTTGCTGCGGTTTTAGTTATTTTTATTGGTTTACTAGGCGCTTTATTTGGCTTTATGCTTTTTAAACTCATTAATATTTTTAATCACGAATCTCAAGGTGTTGCCATGGGCACAGCTTGTCATGCAATTGGGACTGCTGCTGCTATTGCTGAGCATCCAAAAGTAGGCGCTTACTCCTCAGTTGCAATGGCGCTAAGTGCTTTATTAACAGCGATTATAGTGCCGCTGTTATATCCATTTTTAGTCAACATTTTGCTATAGTTGGAAAAATACAACATAGCCCTAACATAGAGCGCTTTATGATCAGTTCTGAAATCGAACAGTTTGAAAAATATTACACCATGCTTACTGAGTATATGGTTACCTACAGTATGCAAATTGTTGGCGCTATTTTTATCGTCCTCATTGGTTTGTGGATAGCACAAAAGCTTGCCAAATTTGTAGCCGCGTTAATGACCCGTCATAACGTTGACATTACGCTTACTAACTTTGTCAGTAGCGTGGTAAAAGTACTGCTAATTGTAATGGTTATAATTATTGCACTTGGAAAAATAGGTATCAGCGTTACGCCATTTGTAGCAGCCATTGGTGCTGCGTCTTTGGGTGCAGGTTTAGCGCTGCAAGGAATGCTCTCTAACTATGGTGCAGGCCTTGCCATTATAGCCACTCGACCTTTTGTTGTTGGTGATACTATTGAAGTTAAAAATGTAAGCGGCCAAGTTAAAACAATTGAGCTTGGCTACACTATTTTAATCAATGAAGAAAAAGTAGAAATTACCATTCCAAATAAGCACATAGTAGGTGAAATACTTCATAACTCATTTAGTTACTCATTGGTCAAAGGTGAAATAGATATAGCCTATAGTGCTTGCTCTGATAATGCGATTAGCCTTATTGAAGACGTACTTAAAGCACACGAATTAGTCGCACAAAATCCGTTATCACAAGTGGGTATTGAACGCTTTGCCGATAGCGGTGTTACAATAAGCTACCGATATTGGGTACCTACTACTAAAATTATTGAAACCAAGCTGGCTATTAATGGCGGTGTTTATAAAGCAATTAATAACGCTGATATTGAAATCCCATTCCCTCAACGCGTCATTACTATAAATAAAAGCGATATATAGTCATAAAATCCAGTGGGTAATTCAATATTGAATTACCCACATCAATAAACTTCTTTTACTGCGTAAAAACTCCTTATCTGTTTGTTATTTTATCTGTAATATAAAGACTTGGTTAAAAAAGTCGGCTAATCACTCGCTTTAATTACATAATAACAATAATGAGCCATTATGAATCTCAGCCCTTTTTATTTAGGTGATTGGCAAGTCAATCCCCTGTCAAATACTCTTCAGCGTGCAGAAAAAAATAAACAGTTAGAACCAAAAGCCATGGATGTGTTAGTTCATCTTTGCTTCCAAAAAGGCGAAATTGTTACTACTGACGAGCTATTAGATCAATGCTGGAAAAATGTTGAGGTAGGCGATAACCCGCTGCATAAAACAATTACCCAGTTACGAAAAGCCCTCGGTGATAAAGCAAGTGAACCCACCTACATAGAAACTATTCGCAAACGTGGTTACCGCGTTATTGCAAAACTTGAGTTTCCTCTGGCTGAAGATATAAAAAAAAGTGAAAACACATGGCAAGGTGGCTCTCCTTTTTTAGGATTAAGCGCCTACAACCCAAGCGATACACACCTATTTTTTGGCCGCAATCAATCTATAGAAACGTTACTCAATAGAATATCGAGCCAAGTTAAATTTGGTCGTGCGTTTTGCTTAATACTCGGTCCAAGTGGCACGGGTAAATCATCACTTGTTAATGCGGGTATATTGCCTAAATTACTTGACGAGCGAGGCTATAACGGCATTGGGGTTATTTCTTATAGCCAACTCGACTTTGCAGATGTTCATAAAAATAGACTTTTTTTAGATTTAGCTTCTGCATTGCTTGATTGGGATATAAACGGCCTTCCTGTATTTGAAGGATTAAGCGCGCAAACACTGGCAGAGCAACTAGAATTGGCAATCGATGGCGTAATCAACGCCATACAAATTGCACTTAGCAAAGCCTCTACACAACTTAAAACACCACAGTTATTTTTATTTATTGACCGCTTAGAAGTACTGCTTTCTTCTCCTTTATTTAGTAGCGAAACACGCAGCCATTTTTTATCAGTTATTGAGCGCTTAGCAACCTCTAAAACTGTGATTGTATTTAGTGCGTGTCGTAACGACTTTTACCCTTTAGTGGTTGAACAACCAAGTCTAATGGCAGGCAAAGCTCATGGCGCGCACTACGATTTAACACCGCCAAATCGCCAAGAGCTTCAACAAATTATTCGCCTGCCAGCGCTAACCGCTAATTTAACGTTCTCCAATGACCCACAAACCCAAACACCACTGGATGAAATATTGTGCGCCGATACAGCCAATAACCCTGACGCACTGCCCATGCTGCAATACACATTGCAAGAGCTGTACTTACAGCGCAGTGATAATAACGAGCTACTGCACAGTGTTTACACAAAACTCGGGGGTATTGAGGGAGCCATAGGCAAAAAAGCAGAAGATATATTTATTGACCTCAGCAACGAGCAACAACAGCAACTAAAAAGCGTATTATCACAGCTGATCACTTTAAATCCAGATGGTAAAACCATTACGAGCCGCGCTGCCCGCTGGCAAACATTAACGAACACAAGCCAAAAAGAGCTTGTGCAAGCCATGGTCGATAGCCGTTTATTTGTATCGCATTTACAAAATCAAGAAGCCTGTTTTAGCCTTGCTCACGAGGCATTATTACGTCAATGGCCGCGAGCAAAACAATGGATTAATGATCATAAAGATGCCTTAGCAATAAAAAGCCGCTTACAACACCAAGCGCAAAGTTGGATAGATGAAGGTAAAAGTAGTGCTTACCTCCTAGCGCCAGGTAAACCGCTACAAGAAGCGCAGCTATTACTTAACGACAAACTGTTTAAATTAGATGATAACGAGCATGCTCTTATCAAAAGCTCTGTAAAAAAAACAAAAACAAAAATAAGAGTAAAACGAGTGACCGTTGCTTTATTGTGCTTACTTACATTTACCGCGTTAATAATGAGCTTTACTAGTTTTAAAGCCCAACAACATGCGCAAAAAAAGCAGCTTGAGGCCGAAAGCTTACTGGGGTTTATGGTCGGCGACTTTGCCGATAAATTACGTAGCGTTGAACGTATGGACTTACTTGATGGTATTAGTAATAAAGCACTTGAGTATTTTACTGATCAAACTGACGATTCAAGTTCACTTTTTAGCTTTAGCGATAATAAAACACAATTTAACAACCGTTTTCAGTACGCACAAACCCTCGAAGCAATGGGTGAAGTAGCTTATTCCCGAGGTAAAACCGATGAAGCCTTTACCGCCTTTGAAAACGCCCGCACCCGCCTTGAGGCATTATTAAAAATACAGCCTAACAACTTAGAGCTACTCACGCTTACGGGTGCCAATGCCTTTTGGCTTGGTCAATTAGCTTATGATCAAAATGATCATCAAGCTACTGAGCAAATGTTTAAAAAATACCACGCTTACAGTAAAAAAATGTATGCGCTGGCAGCCAATGATTTTAACTCCATTATGGAATTGTCGTATTCATCTAATTCTTTAGGTTCTTTATACATAGAAAAGTCTGACTACAGCGCTGCAAAAAAGAACTTTACAGAGTCGCTTTTACTTAAAAATAAAGCACTTGAACTAAAACCGAATAACAAAAATTTACTTCGAGATAAATCCGATACGATTAGTTGGCTTGCAAAAACAGAAGAGAAGCTAAGTAACTTTAATGAAGCAGTTAATATATTGGAAGGTGCAGTTGAGGTAATCACAAAATTGATTGCTAACTACCCTCGTGATGCAAGCCTTTTTTACACGTCAGCAAACCTATATATGCAACAAAGTTATTTACTGAGCTATTTGAGTGATAAACGGATGGCTCATAAAAAAGCCAGCTTGGCTAATCAAGTTATCAATGAAGCTTTAGTACAAGATCCAAAAAACAATAAATTTCAGCTTATGTATTATCGCTCTTTAGCACATTCACTAATGCTATCTACTGATGAAGCTACTGACTCAACAATTGAAAAAATAATTAATTTTTTAAAATCTCAAAATTTTAAAAATACCAGCACTATTAATACACAAATTACACTGATTCAATATTTTATAAATAGACAGTCACCACTCAAAGCACAGGAGTTATTAACTGAGCTTGAGAATAATGAAAACTACACACATCAATTAGCCAACCTAACTAGAACTGGTGATTACTTAGTACATACAAGAATAAACTTAATCAAAGCAAACTTAGCTACAACTAATAAACAGCGAGAGCAATTTTGCTTAAGTGCTATCAAAGCTATTTCTGAAGCTGCAAAAATAAGTCAGAGCGTAAAAATAACATACCCACTAGTACAAGCTTATACCTGTTTAAACAGAGAAGACGAGATATCAGAAATAAAAGCAAGCCTAGTTAAATTAGGCATTACGAACTTCCAACTATAATTACTCATAAAGGAAATGATATGAATAACACCCTAGAAAATGTCGACTTTCAAGTAAATATTAAACTCAACAACGGTGAAGCTATTTTTAGCTATACAAAAAATGGCGAACCCGCTACTGGCGGTGGTGTTGTAAGTACCGAAACCGCTGGCAACTACAATTTAGACGACGCCACAATTCAAAACGGTTTCGTATTTACAGGCGCTACTATCACCGATATCGACACACAAAAACCATGCGCCCAAGACTTCAGCTATAAAGTAAGTGATAACGGCCACACAATTATCATTACCGACACAGACGAAAATAATGGATCTGTATGCTTAATCTTTAACGTTGAGTGTAATGGCAAAAAATATGAAAGCGCCGATCCTCAAGTTAAGAATGAAAAAGAACTCTAATTAGCAACGCTTCTTTTTAAATTGCACAGGCCTATTAATTGCGGTGCAATTTTTTTAAAAACGCCCCTAAATAAACATTAAATAACAACAACTTAAATCAGAAGGTTACCGAAAGGTTTAAAAAACATAAATTAAATAAACTGCTAGACATAAAGTTTCATTAACAATAAAAATGAGCAACACCATGTCTAACAATAATGAAAATAGCAGAGCAAACAACACCGACAACGCTGTATCTGCATTAATCAGCAGCATTTCTAATACCATTAACAATGAAAAAATAAGCGCAATTATTAATGTCACTAATGTCATGGCCGATGCTATTTTTATTGTTAATGCAGATGGAGTGTTTGAATCAGTAAATCCCGTTGCAGCTCGTTTTTTTAATGTTACGTCTGACTCATTAATAGGTAAAAAATGGCAAGATTGTTTACAAGAACAGTATCGCGATGACTATCAATACATGTTTGAAAGTTGGAAAAACAACTATCAAACACCACTCAATCATGGCCCGAAAGAAGTTAAAATAATAAAAAACAATGGTAACTGTTTAGATATAGAGCTCTCAATTTCTTGTATACCCGCATCAACTACAAACAATATCCCTCTATTTATTTGTATTATGCATGATATTTCTAGGCATGTTAAAAAGTATAAAGTACTCGAAAACATAGCCAAAATAGATCACCTTACAGGCGTCGCTAATCGCTGCACTTTAGAAAAGGCGATTATTAAAAATTGGCAAGAATGCATAGTAGACAAACAGCCTTTGAGTTTTATCTTGATCGATATTGATTTTTTTAAACTGTTTAATGATAATTTTGGTCATGTAAAGGGTGATAAATGTTTGCAAAAAGTAGCTCAAACAATTGAAGACTGCCTCCCCTCAAAAGATAGTTTAGTAGCACGCTATGGTGGTGAGGAGTTTGCTGTTGTATTACCCCGCTCACATGTCTCAAATGCAGAAATGATCGCAAAACGTATTCAAGAAAAAATACTCAACATTAATTTTAGAGATATTGGTTTGCCAGCGAATGTAAAGATAAGTGTAAGCCAGGGTTTAGCGTGTGAATACGATAATCAATACAGAACATCTGAGGCATTAATATGCGCGGCTGATACGGCTTTATATAGAGCGAAGTCGGAAGGTCGTAATAAATTATGTATAAGGTGATGTACTAACTATTTGGTATAGCCTTTATCTACTAAAATAAAAAACCGCAATTGCGGTTTTTTATTACTTGAGAAAAGCTTAAATGTCGATTAGCAGCCCTTCGTCTTTTTTAATCTTTTCGATCACCATATAAGTATGATGAGTGCCCACGCCGGGAATATCGACTAAGTCGCCAAGAACTTGTCTATATTCTTCCATATTAGACACGCGGATTTTTAATAAATAATCATAACCGCCTGCCACCATGTCGCATTCAACGACTTGTTGTATTCTTAATATATGCTCTCTAAATACCTTAAATACTGCTGTATTTGAAGCAACAAGCGACACTTGAACATGTGCTACTAAGCTTTGATTAAGCTTTGCTTCGCTAAGCTTAGCGTAGTAGCCTTCGATATAGCCTTCTTGCTCTAATCGTTTTACACGATCAAGACACGGGCTTGCACTCAAATTAACCTGTTTTGCGAGGTTAACATTTGAAATTCTGCCGTTCTTTTGTAGAACGTCTAGTATGGCTAAATCAATACGATCTAGCATGCGTAATCTATTTGGAATTGTCATAACAGAATTTTATGCGGATAAGTTAAATTTATGCCCTGTAAATTATCGTAAAACGCGAAATTTAACCAGCATATTCTGCTGAAATTTAATTAGAATGCACTCACAATATCACTGGTAATTTATTGGTAATTAATTTTACTTTAATTCTTAACACTCCTGAGGGTTGCTTATGTTATTCAACGGCGATTTAACAACGATTTGTCCTATTAGACAAAGAATCCGTGACTTCTACCGCATAGATGAAAATGCGGTTATTGATCATATTTTACCGCTTGCAGAAGTAGGCGTAAAAGCACGAAGTCGTGCCTGGGAAAGAGCCCGCCAGATTGTTTTAAACATTCGTAAAGAGCAAGATGGGCAAGGCGGTGTTGATGCGCTTTTAAATGAATTTTCACTCTCTAGTGAAGAAGGCGTTGTATTAATGTGTTTGGCCGAAGCACTGCTTCGTGTACCAGACAAAGCAACTCAAGATGTACTGATTCGCGACAAGTTAGCGAAAGGTGATTGGAGCTCTCATTTAGGCAGCAGCGATTCTTTATTCGTAAACGCGTCTTCTTGGGGATTATTAGTTACCGGTAAAATGGTTAACTACACAGACAAAACGAAAGAACAACAGTTCGGCATACTTAAAAAGACCATTGGTCGTTTAGGTGAGCCAGTTATTCGTAAGTCTGTAAATTTTGCTATGAAAATTATGGGTAAGCAATTCGTTATGGGTCGTACCATTGACGAAGCAATTGAACGTGCTGCCGATACAGAGCAAAAAGGTTATGTATATTCTTACGATATGCTAGGCGAAGGCGCGCGCACAATGAAAGATGCGAAGCGTTACTTTGACAGCTACATGAATGCTATACACTCAATTGGTAAAGCGGCAAATGGTCGTGGTCCAATTAAGAGCCCAGGTATTTCAGTTAAGCTTTCTGCTATTCATCCACGTTATGAGTTCACTCATAAAGACCGTGTGATGGAAGAAATAGTCCCTAAGTTAAAAGAACTTGCTCTTGCTGCTAAGAAATACGATATCGGCTTTACCGTTGATGCTGAAGAAGCTGACCGTTTAGATATTTCATTAGATGTAATTGAAGCGGTATTTAGTGATGAAGATCTTGGTGATTGGCAAGGATTTGGCTTAGCAGTTCAAGCGTACCAAAAACGCGCTATTTTTGTAATTGAATGGCTAACAGACCTTGCAACCCGTGTTGGTCGTAAAATGATGGTACGTTTAGTTAAGGGCGCGTACTGGGATACTGAAATCAAAACCACACAACAAGATGGTTTAGAGCATTTCCCTGTATTTACTCGTAAAGCAACAACCGATGTTTCTTACAAAGCATGTGCAATTAAAATGCTTGAAGCGCGCGACGTACTTTATCCACAATTTGCTACACATAACGCTTACACTGCCGCGACTATTTTAGAAGTAGCGAAAGGCGATAACACAGGTTTTGAATTTCAACGTTTGCACGGTATGGGTGAATCATTATTCGACCAAATCGTTAACGAAGAAAAAATTCAATGCCGTGTATATGCCCCAGTTGGTCAACACGAAGACCTACTTGCTTACCTTGTTCGTCGTTTGTTAGAAAATGGTGCTAACTCATCATTTGTGAACGCGATTGTAGATACAACAAAACCTGTTGAATCATTACTACCAGACCCTGTAGAAACATTGCAAGGCTTGCGTAATAAGTACAATACGCAAATAAAAATGCCAATTGATTTATATGGTGAAGAACGTGCTAACTCTAAAGGCATGGATTTAACCGATATTAATGTTATTACCCCTTTCAAAGAGAATCTTGAAACATGGTTTAACGAGCACTTAATTGAGCAAAGCCAAGTACCAGAAGGCTCATTGGCTGTTAAAAACCCAGCAAATCACAAAGAAATCATCGGCCACGTTAAGTTACAAACTGGCGAAGAGATGAAAGTATTACTGGCTAACGCTGAAGCGGCACTTGAATCATGGTCACAAACACCAGTAAAAGAGCGAGCTAATTTACTGCGCCGCGTTGCTGACATTTTAGAGCGTCATCATGATGAACTAGTCGCTATCTGTATTAAAGAAGCGGGTAAAGTAGCGCAAGATGGTATTGATGAAGTACGTGAAGCGGTTGATTTTTGTCGTTACTACGCAGCGCGCGCTGAAGAGTTATCTAAAGATGAGCGTTTTGAAGCCCGTGGCGTTATTTTATGTATTAGCCCGTGGAACTTCCCGCTTGCAATATTCTTAGGTCAAGTTGCTGCTGCGATTGTTACAGGTAACACTGTAATTGCTAAGCCTGCTGAGCAAACAAGTTTAATCGCCCTTCGTGCCATTGAACTAATGCTATCAGTTGGTTTACCTGAGCACGTTGTTCAACCGGTTATCGCTCGCGGCTCTGAAGTAGGTAAAACAATTGTTCCTGATGAGCGCATTCAAGCGGTTATGTTTACAGGTTCTACTGAAACAGGCACATTAATTTCTCAAACACTTGCTGCACGTAACGATATTCAAGTACCGTTAATTGCAGAAACAGGTGGCCAAAACTGTATGATTGTTGACTCAACGGCGCTTCCTGAGCAAGTAGTTGACGATGTGATCAGTTCTGGTTTTCAAAGTGCTGGCCAACGTTGTTCTGCTCTTCGTGTTTTATTCATTCAAGATGACGTAGCAGATGGCATTATCGAAATGCTTAAAGGCGCTCTAGCTGAGTTACACATTGGCGATCCATCATTACTATCAACTGATGTTGGCCCTGTAATTGATGAAAAAGCACTTAAAAACTTAAATGAACACGTCGAGTACTTAAAAGGTAACTCTATACTTCATTACGAATGTAAAATTCCTGATAATACTCAAAATGGCGCATACTTTTTTGCTCCTCGTTTATACGAAATTAAAGACTTATCAGTACTTAAACGTGAAGTATTTGGCCCATGTGTTCATATTGTTCGCTTTAAATCGAATGAACTTGATGATGTGATGGATCAAATAAATAACACGGGCTATGGTCTGACAATGGGTGTTCATTCACGTATTGAAGAGCGCTGTGAGTACCTTGCTAAAATGTCACGTGCGGGTAATGTCTACATTAACCGAAACATGATTGGTGCCATTGTTGGTGTGCAACCGTTTGGTGGCCGTGGTTTATCAGGTACTGGCCCTAAAGCCGGTGGCCCTAACTACCTACAACGTTTAGTAAAAGAAAAAGCATCACCAGATAACGTACAAATGACTAACCTAACGCCTGACGAACTTGATTTACACCACTACAGCGGTGCGAATGAGCAAGTTAAAAAGCTAATGGCCAACTCAATGCGCGATGAGAAAATCTGGCGTGCAACACCACTAAACGACCGTGTTTCGGCTGTACGTCAGTTGCTTGCTAAAATCGCGACGGTAGAAATTATCGACGATTTAGCAGACGACTTAGCATTAACATTATCAGAAGCACGTGCACAGCTTAACCGCCTTGAAAAGCACATGCGTAAGTTTACTACCCTGCCTGGGCCAACGGGTGAGTCTAATACACTTCATCTAGAAGCACGTGGTTGTGTAGTGTGTTATGCAGATAAGAGCACATCATTTAACTTCTGGGCATTGTCTATCATCACTGCTATTGCCGCAGGTAATACGGTAATTACTGTAGCGTCTGAGCTGTTTTATGATGAAGCCGTTGCCTTTAAAGATAAATTTATCTCTACAGGTGTTGCAGAAGGTGTTTTCCAAGTAGCTAAACCTAACCAGTTACAAGCTATTTTGGCGCACCCTCATTTAGCCGGTGCGGTAGTTGCTGCTCGCTCGTCTCGCTTGGGCTACTTTAGCCAACAGCTTGCACAGCGTAAAGGTGCTATTTTACCGGTAATTAGCTCTGAGTATTACGATACATTAATCAAACGTCTTATTACTGAAAAAACAATCAGTATTGATACAACAGCATCAGGTGGTAACACATCACTAATGACGCTTGTTGAAGATGATGAATAATTAAGCTAATGCTTTTTAACTAAAAAATAAAAAAGGCACTGAAAAGTGCCTTTTTTATTAGGTAGTAACGTATATATTTGTTAGCTTAATGAAAGATTAACAATAGAAGTAATAAATTTGAAAATAATTCCTGTTGGTCAGTTACTGCCTGGTATGTTTGTGCAAAGCGTTACTAGACAAACTGGCAGTATTAAAATTAAAAATCAAGGCTGGGTTAAAACTCAGGCTGGTATTAATAACCTAATAAAAGCAGGCATTTTAGAAGTAGAAATCGATCCTGATAAAACCCTCATTGACTCGGTCCCTGAAAAAGCTCCTATTGCTGTACCTGCAACAAAAATAAAGCGTGACCCTTGGCAAAAAACACACAGTGCCGAACAAGAAATGGGAAAGGCAAAAAAACTGTATGACGAAGCTAAAACACTGCAAATAAAAGCATTTAAAGATATTAAAGCAGGCCGTGATATAGATATTGCGCCATTCAGAGAGCTGGCAAGTGGCTTTATGGACTCTGTTTTTAGAAACCAAGATGCCCTAGCCTGCCTTACCCAAATGCGCCAAAAAGATGCTTACCTACTTGAGCACTCTATTAATGTATCGATATTAATGGGGATTTTCGCGAAGCATTTAGGTATAGAAAAAAACATTATCGTTGAGCTGACTACCGGTGCGCTCTTACACGATATAGGTAAGATAAAAATTCCTGATGAAATACTCAATAAACCAGGTCGCTTTACCGATGATGAATTTAAAATAATGAAAATGCACTCGCTTTTCAGTAAAGAAATATTAGAAGAGTCTGGCTTAACGGGTATCGCGGTTGATATTGCAGGTATGCATCATGAAAGGCTTGATGGTAAAGGCTACCCGTTTGGTAAAAAGGGCGATGAAATAAGTCAGTACGTACGTATGGCATCAATTGTAGATGTGTATGATGCACTTACCGCAGAACGTGTTTACAAAGCAGGTATGGAGCCAATAAAAGCGTTTAAAATACTAAAAGACGGATGCCCAGATAGCTTCGATCCCGTGCTGCTTAATAAGTTTATTCAATGTATTGGTATTCATCCGGTAGGAACGCTCGTCAGATTATCGAGTCAAAAAGTTGGTTTAGTGACCGAGAGTAATCCCAGTACACCACTAAAGCCTATCGTTAAAACATTTTACAGCGCCAAACATAGTCGCTATACAGAGATAAAAGATATCGATTTATCTAATAAAAAAACCTTAGATACCCTTGAATCAGCGGTGAAACCTAAAGAATATAATATTGATTTAGAACGCTTTTATAAAAACTCAATATTACCCTAAGCAATATTGAGAGCTCAACATTCTACCGAGCTCTCAACATAATAGCTAAGCGTTTACTGCGGCCAGTCTTGCAAAGCCTTTAAGCTAAACTCATAACCATCAAAATCAAGTACACTTTGCTCAGGTGTAATCTCTCTTACAGTTAAAGCACCTATGCTCTCTCCTTCATGTAACTCTCGGCCATTTAGCTTGATCCAACGTTTGTCAGCACTCGATGAATAAATATGCGCTTGATATTTAATACTAGGCAACATTGATTGCAAACCATCTGGTAGTAATTCTACAGGCTCAACACGTGATGACGTTTTTGATGCATGGGTAACTTCATAATCCTGATTTTTTTCGACGTCTTGTATAGCTTGCGCAAACGCATTTTTAAGTGTTGTAGGCACCTCATCAAGCTCAGGATCGCTCATCTGTTGAGATTGGTTGTTACCATTAATTGGCTTACCTAGTACTTTATATTTACTCATATCTAGTTGAGCTGATGCAGTATTTTGACTTTGCCCAAATACCGAAGCGTTCTGTGTATTATTTGGATTGTAATTATTTTGTGGATTAAATACTGGCTGATTATAATTTTGAACTGGCATTACTTGTTGCACGTTCTGCTGATTATAACCCGTTGCGCTCGTGACCGGACTCGATGGCATAGGAATATATTGCCCATTAGGCGTTAATAACATTTGCTGTACACCATTAGGTGTTTGCACATGTACAAGTTGCCCTTCAATCGTTGCAGTATTATTTGGAGCTATTTTAGCGGGTTCTAACTTAGCTATTTGCTGCTTTTCAACTGCGGCATCTACCTCTTTAACTTGTTCTTTAGGTGACGATTTTTCGCTTTCAACCACCTTAATTACAGCGGGTTCCGATGTGTTTAATAAAGTAGTACCTTGAAACCACTTACCCGTAGTAAACCCACCAGCTACAGCAATAAAAGCAGCTAAGCTTGTACCAAATACTAACGCTAATCGTCTATAACGCTTTAGTGCTTGCTGTTGCTTTAACTGCTCTGATTGTAAGTCGTATTGCTCAGCACTCATATCTGATTGCTGCGACTGCTTTAGCGCATCTAATAAATAAGACATAACTTACCTAACTATAAAATAAATGAAAGCCCAATGCCTACGGCAAATAAAGCAACGAATGCAAGGCTATATGGTACAAATGACGTTGCTTTGTTGGCCTCATTAACTGGCGCTACAAAATCCATGGGTAATGACTCATGTGCTGATTTTTTTATTATATCGCTATCAACTATCAACTGCTGCTTTGCAAAAGTGCCTACCAAAGCTCGCTCACATACCAAGTTCATTAATCGTGGCACACCACCGGTTAATTGATGAACAGCTTGCATGGCATCCATCGAAAAAATTCCTTTATCACATCCTGCAACATGTAACCGATGCTTTATGTAAGCAACTGTTTGGCCTTGCGTAAGTGGTAATAAATGGTAACGAGCTGTTATTCTCTGGGCGAGTTGCCTTAATTCATTGCGCTTTAAAAGCTCTTGTAGCTCAGGTTGACCAACCAATACTATTTGTAATAATTTTTTATGATCGGTTTCTATATTTGTTAGCAAGCGTAATTGTTCAAGCACATTAGGGGCAAGTAACTGCGCTTCATCAATTATAAGTATGGTGTGCCCACCCGATTTATTATTGGTCTCTAAGTGCTTTTTTATAATATCGGTAAGACTTTTAAGCGTCGCATTATTAGCATCGTAACTAATGTTGAGCTCATCACAAATACTAGCCAATAACTCTAGCTCTGAAAGTGCTGGGTTATGGATCATCGCTACTTGCGTGTTTTCGGGTAACTGCTCTAACATACTGCGGGTAATTGTAGTTTTACCAGTACCCACTTCGCCTGTTAATAATACAAAACCACCGTCTTCACCTAATCCATAGGTAAGGTGTGCTAAGGCTTCTTTATGTCGTTCACTTAAAAATAAGTAATGAGGGTTGGGCGAAATTGAAAAAGGTTTTTCATTCAGGCCAAAATAGCTTAAATACACCGTGATGTTCCTTCGTAATTAAATCACGGCCTATAATGGCAAAAAAACGCACTAAGTGACAACGTTGTAAGCGCTTTATTATTGAAATAACGTAAATTTATGTAAAACAAAAAAATGCAGCGGTTTTAAGGCTGCACTTTCATCTGCCTAATCTTAGTATGTACTTTATTCTTCGTAGCGAACTAACCGTAAATACACATTACTAGTTTTGGCGTGCAAGCTATTCAACCCACTATCAAATTGATAAACCCATGCAGAGCTCATCGTGCTCACACCCGATGTATTTGACCAATAGTTTTGAAGCTTAGTACCAAAAAACACCTCTTCATTAATGCTCGGCTCGGTGCAACTGTGCTCTAAAATACTCGCCAACTCTTTAATGTTAGGCATTTGCCAATCATCGTAATCTGCGGTTGTATCATTTTTAGCACCGCGTAGTGCTTCTTGCCAAGTAAGAGAAGGTGTAGAGCCTTCGCAAAGTTTTGTATCTGTATTATAAATTTGCCCATAACTACAACGTTGCCACATAAGGCCTGTTTCGGTATCAGACACTGTGCCATCTGTATTTATGGTAAATCTATCTGTCGGCGTTGTGGTATCTGCACCGTCGTAGCACGTTTGCGCCGCTGCAATATTAAAGCTCAAGCTTATAGTTGCTAGTGCATAGAGTAATTTAAATCTCATTATTTTCTCCTAACGGCTTCTAACTAAACGAACATACGCGGTATTTTCTTTTGGATAAGCAAGATCGTTACCATCACTCATATCAATAATGTACGCTTGCGATAAACTTGTACCATCGGCTGCAGTTTGTGAAGTCCAATAACGTAAGTGGCTTAATGCACTTTCACTTGGCATATTGGGGAAAAACACCTCATCAATTAATATGCTTTGCCCTTGTTTACCATAATCAATTAAACCTAAAAGCTCTGTATAAGTAGGTAACCGCCAATTTGTACCACCACAAAAATCTAAGTTATTCACTTCGTTTATATAACTTTGTACTCCACAACTCGTATCATCCGGACAAGTTGAATTGGCTGTACTAGTATCGGTAAAAGTAGTATCGCCTAAATCCCAAAAGTAATGATTTTGCCCCTCACGCAAGCTTGTATTTGGCAATACTCCTGAGGATTCACTTTTTACTTCCCATACAAGTCCAGTAACATTATCGCGTATACAGGTAAAGTCACTACTATCATCACCAACTTCATCCGCAAACTGATTAAGTTTAGTGTAATCAAACGCTAAATTACCTTTACCAACCTTATCTAAGCGGTTTGCATAGCTATCGCGTCCAAGTTCAGCATCTTGCGCTGGAAAGTCATCGCTTTCACAGTTAATGCGTTGGGTGTTGTTATAGCACTCACCAACACCACTATCGTTTATAAGCCCAAGCGCTTTTGGTGATACATCAACAAATAAAGAATCTGTATCGGTGCGTCCTTTTGAGTCGGTTACCGTTACTTCAAAGCTCAACGTGGATTCAGTATCTACATCAGAGGCAAAAAATGTCGTTGTACATTGGTCGCTATTACTTAATGTTTCGCTATTACCGGTAAGTTGTTGCCACTTACACTGATAGGTATCGGTGACAGTTTCGCTATTCGTTGCATCAAGCGTTACTTCTTCAAACTCTTCGACATTTTGATCAGCGCCTGCATTTGCATCCACTAGTTCATTTGTTTTATTAAGCGTCATTGAATATTGAGTACTCGCCTCACCGCCTTCATCATCAGTGACTGTTAGCTGCCAAGACAAATTTACGTTACTTTCTAGTAAAGGATGAGAAAAGCTAAGAGTTGACTCATTAAAGCTAGCAATATCTAAGTCAGGACCTGATAGCAGTTGCCACAAATAACTATCAATTTGGCCATTATCATCAGGATCGCTCGACTCAAGGGCGCTCAAAGTCACTGTGTCTTTGTATACAGAAGGAAGTGTTTCAGGAGATGTTTGGGTAACAACAGCAAGAGGAAGTTGATTATTAGAGCTCACTGAAATAGAAATGTCGTCACTAACAGCGCTACTACCGGTGCTTTGATAGCTTACTCTTAAGATTATTTCACTATCAGTTTTTACGTCAGGGGCTGTCAATGTTTGCTCAGCACCATCAAGCGGAAAACCTTCTAAGCTTGGGCCGCTAACTTGTTGCCATGAAAACGTACCATCAGCGGGGGAGCCTTGTGCTGTGATGGTAAATTCAGTTTTTTCGATAATTTGTAAATCGGTTCCAGCATTAACAGATGTTTCTACAACTGTATTATCGCTATCACCGCCACCGCCTCCACACGCACTCAGCAAACCGCAAGAAATGAGGGGGATTAAAGCAAACGCTTTCATACGCAGCACCTTATTATGTCAAATAATTACTATAGTGTAATTACTAGCAATAAAGATGCCATTAAAGTACTACATATATGTATCTTGATGAATGCGTACAAACAACTTCGTACCGATTTTACTGTAATCTACTTTGTATTCACGTCCATCTAAAGCTTGAATAAATAGTAATTGTTTTTCTTCGCCAAATACATCAGGGCTTCCAACATAGACTATTTCTAAATAGCGATCTTTTGCATCACGGCGGTTTTTAGGTAACTCTTCTTTAAATGGCTCTAAGCCATGTTGAGTCACTTTAATTTTAGGATGAATTTCAGAGTTTACAATCACTAAATCATGCTTTTTATCTTTATGTATTATGGTGTTTCGACCACTTTTTAAAAAGGCTCTCTCTTGACTCATTTTTCTTTCCTACAGTCGCAGCTTAATTATTAATTTGCGACGCTATAAACTGACTAGGCTCGCGCTTCCACTTATTTAAGTTAGCACTAAATGCCCAGATATCTCTATCTAACACACTGGCTGGTAATAATAAATCGTAACCGGTTAACAGTTGAAGGTGCTTAGTCCTGTTAGCAAACATAGCTATAAGACCAGTATAGCTTATCCCTTTATGGGATGTGTAATGTGTATCTTCTATTAGCCATTCTGATGGGCAATTGCCATTTTTGCAATGTTTTTGAACAACTTGCATAAATAAATTACGCTGCTCTATTAATAATTTCCCTGCAATTCGAGGCGCTATGCTTGTTAAAAAGTCATCTATGTCGTTTACCTTTATACCAACCGCATTTAATTCTAAGTAATCAAAGCCATCTTCTACTTTGGGTATACCACTGTGATGAAAGTTACTATGAGGCATATACCAAGCTCCGTATTTATGGCAATAAACGAGCTCAGACTCATTTAATATAAGGCTATGATATGGCTCTTGAGTTTTTAAATATCCAATAAAAATAGCGGCAATACACAAGCTCACTAAAAATATTTCAAGTATGCTAATCTCACCCGGCCTCAGTAAATTAAACAACATAATAAAAACTAAACCAATTGCACCTGCAACAAGCACTTCAATTGCGTTTCGCGCACCTTGTGCCCGAAACTTAATGGCATTGTTAGATTTATCCATATTGGTAAAACACCATATAAAAAACAAGCATAATAACAGCCCAAATTATGACCTTTCTTGTTGTTATACATAAGTTACAGGTGGTTTTAAATTTCATACATTACCGCTTTTTCCTCAACAAAATAGGAACAATGAATAAATCTTATTTACTTTTACGCTTAACGCACAAATTTATGAGACACATAACCGTCTTTTCCCGGTCTTATTTCGTACAATACTTACAATTCATTTTCAGGTATGAAATCAATGTACTCAAGACAATCAGGTAAAGCACTTTTTCCATTTATTATTACGTTACTTCTAATATTTAGCGTTTATTTATATCTACCCGCTAGCCACGGCGAACAGGCCGATTTATCACAAATGTCTACTCAAGTAACAGCTCATACTGTTACTTCTCAGGAAAACGCAGTGATGATAGAAGCGATCGGTAGCGCGCGTGCAAACCAAGCAATCTATATAAAAAGTGCGCAAAACGATTATGTCACAGATATATATTTTAAAGACGGCGACTTAGTCAGTAAAGGACAAAAGTTAGTACAGTTACAGAGCCAACAAGAACAGCTTGCCGTTAAAGAGCTTGGCATTAACTTACGTGAAGAACAACGTCAGTTAGATCGCCTAACCGAACTTTCACGCTCGCAATCAACGGCAAAGTCGTTACTTGAAGAGCAGTTATCTCGTGTTGATGCAACAGAGGCCCAACTAGAAAGCGCTAAAACTAAATTAAACGAAATGACTATTAGTGCGCCCTTTTCAGGCCTGTTAGGTAAGCGTGAAATATCAATAGGTGCTTACGTTAGTAATACAACAATAATCACAACACTTGATGATATTAGTATTATTAAAGTTGACTTTAAAGTACCTGAAAAATATTTAGCACAATTAAATATGGGCATGAAAGTGCTTACGCAAAACGATGCCTACCCAGGACAAACATTTAACGGCAAGGTAACGCATATTAGCTCGCGTATTGATTCGGTTACTCGCAGTGTTGAAGTAACAGCAAGTTTTGCCAATAAATCAGGATTACTTCGCCCTGGTATGTTACTAAATACAGCACTTGAGCTAAGCAGCAACCAAGCTTTAATGGTGCCAGAAAAAGCGGTTATACCTTTGCAAGACAAACACTTTGTTTTTCAAATTCAAGATGGGATAGCTAATAAAATTGAAGTGCATGTTGCTAGCAGAAATAATGGCTGGGTTGCTATCGACGAAGGCCTAACTGATGGCGAGCAAATTGTTACTGAGGGGCTAATAAAAATTCGCTCTGGAAGTAAAGTAAGCGTAAAGGGGTAATACGTGAAAATTACAGATACTAGCGTCAAGCGCCCCGTTTTTGCCATTGTAATTAATTTACTGCTTCTTACTTTTGGACTGGTTGCGTTTACTATGCTGCCACTTCGTGAATACCCGGATATTGAAACGCCGATTGTAAATATCAGCACTGAATACACAGGTGCTTCTGCCGAAATTATAGAAACCAAAATAACGCAAATAATAGAAAATCGAATTTCAGGTATTGAAGGCATCAAAAGTATTAACTCTTCGAGCCGTAATGGGCGCTCAAACATTACCATTGAGTTTGATATTAACCGCGACATAGATGCAGCATCTAACGATGTACGCGAACGTGTAGCACGTGCACTTGATAGTTTGCCTGATCAGGTACGCCCGCCAGAAGTATCTAAATCAAATAGTGATGAAAGCCCAATCGCCTGGTTTGTATTAAACAGCGAAACAATGGACTCGTTACAGCTCTCTGATTACGCGCAGCGTTTTATTGTTGACCGCTTAGCCGTAGTAGATGGTGTATCTAACGTACGTATTGGTGGTGAGCGCCAATACGCCATGAAAATTTGGCTTAACCGCCAAGCAATGGCCGCACGGGGTATTACCTCAAGCGATATAGAAAACACACTTCGTACAGAAAACGTTGAGTTACCTGCTGGCGAAATAGAATCTATAGATCGTGACTTTACCGTGCGTACTGCCCGTAGTTATAAAGATCAGCGCGATTTTAAAAACCTGGTAATTAAACGTGGTGATGAAGGTTACTTAGTACGTTTAGGTGAAGTTGCCGATGTACGTTTAGAAGCTGCCGATGACGAAAGCTTATTTCGTGGTAACGGGCGTAATATGATTGGCTTAGGTATTGTAAAACAAGCTAAAGCAAACACACTAACCGTAGTAGATAACGCACGCAGCGAACTTGAAAAAATCAAACGAAACCTACCTGAAGGTACCACAATTCAAGACAGCTACGATTCGTCTGTATTTATTAAAGAGTCTATTAATGAAGTTTACAGCACACTTGCCATCTCTATGGGTTTAGTCGTACTCGTTATATTTTTGTTTTTAGGCAATATACGAGCAACGCTTATTCCTGCGGTCACCGTACCGGTCGCACTTGTTGGTAGCTTTATGTTTTTGTTGGCAATGGGCTACTCAATTAACTTACTAACTTTACTTGCCTTAGTACTGGCCATTGGTTTAGTAGTAGATGATGCCATTGTAATGCTTGAAAATATTCACCGTCGTATTGAACTGGGTGAGCCGCCGTTACTAGCTGCATTTAGAGGCGCGCGTGAAGTAGGTTTTGCCATAGTAGCAACCACGCTTGTACTTATATCTGTGTTTGTGCCATTAGTATTTATGGATGGCCGTATAGGTGCATTATTTACTGAGTTTGCTATGGCGGTAAGTGCTGCCGTATTTTTCTCAAGTGTTACAGCACTGACTCTCGCACCAGCCTTGTGCTCTAAAGTACTTAAAGTATCAGACAAACCAAATAAATTTAGCCAATGGATGGACCGCCAGTTTACTAAAATTGAAGTAAGTTACCGTAATTCACTCTCCACCAACATAACCCGTAAATGGGGCTTAATGGTGAGCTTATTATTAGCTGGCTTTGTTAGTTACTCGTTGTTTTTACAAGTTCCTTCTGAGCTAACGCCAAAAGAAGACCGTGGCACGTTCTTTATTATGATGAGCGGCCCAGAAGGCGCAAGTTACGAAAATAACGCCGCTAATATGGCTAAAATTGAAGAGCGCTTAATGCCTTACTCGCAAGCGGGTGAGCTAAGTCGTGTACTTGTTCGAGTGCCTGGCTGGGGTGGCAGCGGCGGTGTTGCGATTGTTGGTATGGCCGATTGGGATAAACGCAAACGCTCAACCTGGGAAGTAATGGACGAAATAAGCGTTAAAATGCAAGAAGTTACCGATGTTCGTGCATTTGCCATTATGCGCCGTGGTATTGGTGGTGGTGGCTCATCTCGCCCAATTGAGTTTGTACTGCAAGGTAATGATTACGCTCAACTGGCCGATTGGCGTGACCGTATAATAAAGCGTGCTGAGCAAAACCCTGGTTTAGTAAGAATCGATCATGATTACAAAGAAACCTTCCCACAGTTTTTAGTTAGCATAGATAAAAACAAAGCTGCCGATTTAGGCGTTTCGGTATCTGATGTAGGCCGTACACTAGAAACAATGCTTGGCCAGCGCCGTGTTACGACCTTTATTGATCGCGGTGAAGAATACGATGTGATTTTAAAAGGGACAAAAGAAGATTTTACCAATCCTACTGATATTTCAAATATATACCTTAAATCACGAAGCGGTGAACTAGTTCCACTTGATAGCCTTATCAGCTTAAAAGAAGAAGCAACAGCATCGCGCTTAAACCGCTACAACCGTATGCGCGCAATTACATTAAGCGCCAACTTAGCCGACGGTTATACCCTTGAGCAAGCGCTTAACTTTTTAAACGAAGTAGCCGCGCAAGAAAACGATATAGATGGCGCAGTAGATTACAAAGGTGAATCGCAGCTTTATTACGAAGGCGCATCAGCGATGACCTACGTATTTATACTTGCACTCACCGTTACCTTCTTGGTACTTGCTGCGCAGTTTGAAAGCTTTATGCACCCATTTGTAATTATGCTTACCGTACCGCTTGGTTTAATGGGTGCTATGTTTGGGCTTTGGGCTACAGGACTGACCTTAAATATTTACAGCCAAATAGGTATTGTTATGCTCATAGGCTTAAGTGCTAAAAATGGTATTTTGATTGTAGAATTTACTAACCAATTACGCGATAAAGGCGTTGAGTTTAGTGAAGCAATACTACAAGCAGCTACTCAGCGTTTGCGTCCAATAATAATGACCTCACTTACAACCGTTATGAGCTCTGTTCCTTTAGTTTTTGCTTCAGGCCCCGGCGCCGAAAGCCGTATGGTAATTGGTGTAGTTGTGTTTACAGGGGTTATTGTATCTACCCTGCTGACTCTTTTTGTTGTACCTGCTGCGTATTATGCTCTATCGAAAAATACACAGTCACCTGAGTTTTTACAACAAAAGCTGAATAAACAAGCTGCTGAAAAGCCTTTCGAAGAGATCTAATCTCTTTATTGCGCCGTAACCTTGTTGTTGCGGCGCATACAATTTATGCTCGCCTTTAAACTCCATATACATTTTAGGAATACTTATGAGCTCAACAACGCAAGTAGCAACATTTGGTGGCGGCTGTTTTTGGTGTATAGATGCAGCATTTAGACGTGTAAATGGCGTATTAGATGTGAGTTCTGGCTATACCGGTGGCGAAACCGACACCCCAACCTATAATTCTGTATGCTCTGGCACAACTGGGCACGCTGAGGTTGTTAAAATTGAATTTGATACTACTGTAGTTAGCTTTGAAACACTTTTAGCAATGTTTTTCACTTTGCATGATGCTACACAATTGAATCGCCAAGGTAACGATATAGGCACACAGTATAGAAGCGTTGTTTACTATCACGATGAAGCCCAACTAAAGCAAACCAATGAAATGATAGCTCAACTGCAAAGCCATGTGAGTGAGCCCATTGTGACAGAAGTCAGCCCTGCCACTACGTATTATCCAGCAGAGCATTATCATC
This sequence comes from Pseudoalteromonas sp. NZS71_1, assembly GCF_015864305.1. Lineage (NCBI taxonomy): Bacteria > Pseudomonadati > Pseudomonadota > Gammaproteobacteria > Alteromonadales > Pseudoalteromonadaceae > Pseudoalteromonas > Pseudoalteromonas sp. NZS71_1. The sequence goes on from NZ_JADYXM010000002.1 coordinate 243,234, forward strand.
AAGATTACTATAACGAAAACCCACAGCAGGGTTACTGTAGTATTTTAATAGCACCTAAATTACATAAATTTGAAACCGTATTTAAAGAGTTCTTAGTTGACTAGCTAATTTGAGCAGTTAAATTGATTAGTTAAACTTAGCTACACATTAAAAAGCCCGACATAAGTCGGGCTTTTTAATATTAATAAATACCGTTAAAACTGGTAGCTTGCGCCTGCAAAAAAGCGACGCTCTGGCGTGTTGTAGTAATACACTTGACCCGTTGTAAAATCAGTATTTGAATCAACAGCGTTATATTCTTTATCAAATAAGTTTTCTACACGAAGCGAAACTTCAATATGTTCATTTACTTGATAATTACCCGCTAGGTTCCAGAGTGTATAAGAGCCTAAGCGCGTCACAGCACCTTGTCGGTCGCTACGGTATTGCATGTCTAAGCTTGCATCAAAAGCACCAAACTGTTTTGCAAGTTCCCAGTTAAAAGTACGTTTAGCAACATTACGCAACTCTGCGCCCGTTTCTTCGTCTTCAGCGCTTAAGTAAGCAAAGTTAAGGTTGCTATCAAAACCAAAAAACTGCTGAGATAAGCTAAATTCAGCCCCTTCGTAGCGTGCTTCATTTAAGTTGATAGGAAAGAAGTTAGAATCTAAAGATATCTTATCTTCAATATCATTTCTAAAAATAGCAACGTCAATACTTGCTATATCAAAATCTACATTTAACCCAATCTCTTGATTTAATGATTTCTCAGGCTCTAAATCAGGATTAGATGAAGGTGGAAAACCAGGAAAAGCCGGAAAGTATAAATCGTTAAATGTAGGTGCTTTAAAACCAGTGCTTTGGCTTATGCGGAACGTGGCGTCTTCAGATAAATGATAACCCGCAGCGGCTGTATACGTTGTTTCGTCGCCAAATTGTTCATCATCGTCTTGGCGAATTGTTAAATTAGCTAACACTTTTTCAGCATTGTAATAAGCCCCAACAAATACTGCTAATACATCACGCTCTTGCATATCATACTGCGTTGAACTGTGCGATACATCATCGTTGTACCAGTTAACACCACCGCTAATATTAAGCTCTTCAGATAATATATATTGACCGTTATAATCAAATTGCACACGTTTCGTTATAAAATCATTTACACCAAATGCTGAGGTATCGTGAGAATCATCTGTTGAAATAGCAATATCAATACTGTGCGATTGGTTAGTGTAGTTTTTACTCCAACCTGCAGAAAGCTGATAGTTTTTAAAATCACCTGTTTCCATAGTACTTGTGGCTGGACTAAAGCGACTGTCGTAATCTGCATAGCCTTCACTGTATTGACCTAATAACTTAAAGTCGCCGTAGTGTGCATCAGTATAATTTACTTTAAAACCAAGGTTTTTATTTTCATAGCCATCTTCATCTGGTGCTACGCCTTGCAGTGCATCAAAGTTATCTGTTTTTTCAAAGCCTGCATTAAATGCTGTTGTTATATCGCCTGATTTTACAGAGCCTGCCACTTGATAATTTTGGTAAGAATCAGAACCAAACGTAGCACTCACAGATAAGTTATCTGATTCACGCGTTATAATGTTAATTACGCCAGCAAGTGCATCAGAGCCGTAAACAGCCGCGCGAGAACCCTTAATAATTTCAATGCGTTCAATACTATTTAAAGGGACATTATTTAATGCTTTTTGACCAAGTGTTGCTGAGCCTGTACGTACACCGTCAATTAAAATCAACGTATCGCCAGAGCCCGTACCACGAAGTGACACGCCTGTATTTTGACCAAAACCACCGTTTGGATTAACTTGAAAACCCACTCGCGTGCTTAAAAGTGTAGGTAAATCGCGTACGTTACTAGCTTCTATTTCAGCACGTTCAATAACATTTACACTCGCTAAAACGTCGTTAATTGATTGCTCAAACTTATTAGCTGTAACGGTTATTTTTTCAATTGATTGCTCTGCACCAGACACAGAAAATGAAAGCGCAGCAGAAATTGCAACGCCTAGAGTTGTTTTGTTTAACATGAGGTCCCCTACCTTTGCCCACCGCAAAGATTTAAGTAAGTAAGATTGCATCAAGGCCGGTCTCCGGACTCAGTAAGCACATCAAAATATGCAATACTTTACCGTTGCGGGGGCAGTGTTGGGCTTGTAGTCATCATGAAAACGCACCAACTTCCCGATTATCCTGCTAAAAAAATCATTACATGAAGTGGCTAGCAAGCACCTTGAAAATATGTCGCTATTGTGAGTATTTTGTTTACAAATGTCAATGGACGTCTATACAGCTAAAAACCTTTAAAATGCAGTTAGGGGCTAGTATAGTTTGAAGAAACGCCATATTTATCAAGTAGCTTCTGAAGTTGTATTTGTGCAGTAGGTAAGCTTAGTATTTCATCCATTTTATTACTAGTGATCTTATTTGATTTAGAGTTAACTAAAAAGTGCGTTTTATAAACGGCATCTGGTACGTTACTTTTATAGAGTAAATCCATATTAAAAGTATTTTTATTTTTAAAATATTGGTAAGCAATATTATTTAAAACACCTACTTCCGCGCGCTTTAATAGCAGCATTTTAACCACATTGAATTCATCAATGGTTAAACTTACCTGATGTTCCTCACTTAAAAATTCGGCATCTGTATTAAATCCAGCAAATTGATACGAGTACCCCAATACCCCAACCTTTGTTAATGACGTAATGTCGTCAAAGTAAGCTTGCTCATTTGTATTTTCTTTAAGCGTATAAAGCTCATTTTTGGTAATGGTATAAAATTCGGTTTTTTTAATATTCTCTTGCGCTGATTGTGGTATCCATTGCAGTGCCATTAAAAATAAAACATCAAAATTATTTTTTTCAACTGACAAAGCAAGCCTTTTTACAGGTAGAGACTTAAGTACGAAATTAAACTCCTGCTGTGCGCCGTTTAAAATCTTAATAAACTCAGGAGCAAAACCCTGCTTTTTTTGCGCATTAATAATAATGGGAAAGTAGCCATCTTCAACCAGTACATCAATATCAACTGTTTTTGATAAGCTTGGTTTGGTAAATGTAAGCAAAACAAATAACAAAAATAATTGATGACGTTTCATTTTAATACCTTCTAGTGTGAAGTACTTAATTGCATGTGATTAAATATAATAGCTTAAATATCAAAAAGAAGATTAATACATACGGGAGTATCTAGGCAGCAAAGAGGGATAATAGTGAGATATTTAAAAAGAGTAAGTAGCTTCAATCTGTCTGTAAGTATAAACAGATTAAAGCATGCTTAATTTAAAACTATTTATTAATTAATCGCGGAAATTTTTAAACTGAAAAGGCTGACCTAACTCAGCACTGCGCACTACTTGCATAGCCTCTTGAAGATCGTCACGTTTTTTACCCGTTACACGTACTTCTTCGCCTTGGATAGCAGCTTGAACTTTAACTTTAGAGTCTTTAATGGCTTTAACTACTTTTTTAGCCATGTCCTTTTCGATACCCTGCTTTAAGCCAACGTTACGAAATACATTTTTACCTGCACGGGTAATATCTTGAAGCTCTAAGCTTGATACATCCATACCACGCTTAGATATTTTGTTAGCTAAAATATCAAATAATTGCATAACCTGAGAGTCTGCTTCAGCTTTAAGCTTAATTGTTTTGTCATTTAGCTCAATAGATGCATCTACGCCTCTAAAGTCAAAGCGAGTCTCTAGCTCACGATTTGCATTATCAACTGCGTTTTTAGCTTCGTTCATTTCTACTTCAGATACAATATCAAATGAAGGCATTGGTTTGCTCCTAACTATTTAATCTTAATTTTATGTGGCAATTATAACGCTAAAATTATAAATCTTTACATTTTTCTGCATCTTGTTCAGGTGCGATATTAAATTAGTTTGATATACTTGCGCCTCTTTTTTAAGCGATTTTAGGATTTGTCGTGACAAGGCGTGTTTATCAAGCAATTTTTTTAATCAGCATAGTAGCTTTTACCTTTTTATTTGCCAAAGAAATAAAAGGTGGCGTTGTAAATTTATTTCCTCATGTTGATAAAGTCGCCCATTTTGGGATTTTTTTTATACTAGCCATAATAATGGATAAAGCGTTTAAGCTTCCTTTATATGCGCAAATACTTTTATTGGCAGGTTATGGCGCCTCTATAGAAATAATGCAAGACGCACTTCCATATAGGCAAGCATCACTCGGTGATTTTTTTGCTGATTTTGCAGGTGCCGCAAGCTACTTTTTACTTAGAGTAATTTTTACACCTCGAAAAAAGAACCCATATGGCTAATATTTTAATTGTCGGCGATGGTGCTATTGGCTTGTTACTTAGTCATTTTCTAAGTGCGTCGCATAATGTCAGTGTTTTAACTCGCAAAAGCCCAACAAATACCCGCTTTTATAGTCGAGGTAAGGGTGCATCTAAAAAAATTGACGCACAATTTATTGCATTAAATCAGCTAAATAAAGCGGCTGAATTTGATGTTGTTTTATTTACCGTTAAAGCCTTTCAAGTACTTGATGCATTTACGCAAATAAAGCCTCTTCTACCAAGTCATTGCTCTGTTGTACTTTCGCATAACGGAATGGGTAATGTTGATGAGGTAAATAGCCAGCTAAGCACTCACCAAGCACTCTACTTTTTAACGACAAGCATAGCGGGCTTTAAATCAAACCAATACATTGTGCAGCACACTGGTGAGGGACAAAGTGTTATTGGTGCTTGTAATGAATTAGCTTTTCAAAATAGCGCGCCAATAGCTGATATTTTTAAAGTAATACCCAGCCTAAAGTTTACTAATAACATTCAGCAGCTTCGTTTTGAAAAACTACTCGTAAATATTGCCATTAACCCATTAAGCGCTTTAAGTAATGTAAAAAATGGTGAGTTACGCGCACCTAAGTACAACGCTATAATTTTTAATGCACTCACTGAAGCATGCAATATAGCAAACGTACAAGGGCTTAATATCCCATTAATTAAAGCTCTCAATACCGCTTATAAAATAATGGAATTAACGTCTGACAATTACTCTTCAATGCAGCAAGACGTAGCGCATTGCAGAGAAACTGAAATATCAGCTATATGTGGCTATATTAGCCAACAAGGTAAACTTCACGGTATTCCTACACCTTACAATGATGAGTTGTTTGTCAAAATTCAGGCAAAAAAAAGCGTGGTATAAACCACGCTTATATAAGTTCTTAACTTTAAGACGACAAACCTTATGGGCGGTAAACTTTTACCGTTTCAAAGCCTTGTTCGTGCAGCATAAGTGCCTGTAGTTGGCTCATTACGCCTCTATCACAATATAAATAGTAGTCGGTGTCTTTTGGTAAATCACCAAACTTAGTCGCCAGACGGAAGAACGGTAAATGAACCACTTCAACACCGTCGATTGCAAGCGGTGCAGCTTCTTCTTCCTCTGGTGAGCGAATATCAACTACCACAGAGCCTACAGGCAAATCAGCAACCGATTCAGCTTCTTTAAGTTCTTGTTTGGCTTCTACGTCAATATCACGCACATCCATTATACGTGCGTTGTTTACAACGGTATCAAGTACATCAAAGTCGAACTTTTCTTCTTCACCAAGAATAACGTCTATTTTGGCTTTAACCGTTGGCTTTTTAGAAATAACACCACAGTATTCAGGCATTGTTTCTGCCATTTCAGCCGTACCAATTTGGCGAGCAATATTAATAATTTCTTGCTTATCGTGTTGAATAAGCGGGCGTAAAATAAGCGTTTCAGTAACACGGTCAATCACGCTTAAATTCGCTAATGTTTGACTAGATACTTGGCCAATACTTTCGCCAGTAACAAGTGCTTGAATGTTTAACTTTTGCGCAACCACACTCCCTGCGCGCATCATCATACGTTTGAGTACAACACCCATTTGGCTGTTTTCAACGTTTTCTAAAATTTCAGCAACAACAGGTTCAAAATCAACCGTTACAAATTTAACTTTATGTGTAGAGCTGTATTTTTTCCATAAGTAGTAGCTTGCTTGCTTAACGCCAATTTCGTGCGCTGCGCCACCTAGATTAAAGAATAAAAAGTGCGTGCGTGCGCCTTTACGAATCATTTGGTAACTTGCTACGCCAGAGTCAAAACCACCCGACATCAGCGAAAGCACATCTTCTTGAGTTGGCAGAGGAAAACCAGCCATACCAAAATGTGTATGAGAAACAATGTAAGCTTTATCGTCTTTTACTTCTAGGCGTATTGTTACTTCTGGGCGGCTAAGCTTTACGCTTGCGCCTTCAATATGTTGATTTAATCCACCACCAACATAACGCTCTAAATCAGTTGAGGTAAAATCGTGTTGCCCTATGCGCTTAGCACGAACACAAAAGGTTTTACCTACAATAGTATGACCAACTAAAGCGATGGTTTTTTGATAAATATCATCAAGAGTTTCGAATTGTGTTTCGGTTACTTCAATAAATTGAACAATGCCAGGGATGCGTTTAAGGCTATCGATAAAATCAAGACGAACTTGCGCGTCTTCAAGCTTTGTAACAACTGAAATGTTATCCCAGTTATTTCTTACTTGTACTTTTTCGTCAACACGGCGCAATACAATTTTAATGTTATTTTCTAAAACTTTAGTAAAGCGTTTACGGACTGAACGGCTTTTAATGGCTATTTCAGGATGTAGTTTGACGATAAATTTAAGCATAGTTCACTCTTAGACTGCGGGAATTCGCGCTCCCAGGCATTTGGCGCGGGATTATAGCAAAAAATTCAGCGCCTAGGAAACAGCCTATTACTATCGATTAAACTACAGCTAGGGCCTGTTTATCTTTCGAGGTTAAATTTGCAGCAGTGTGTTTGGTATTTAGGCAAGGCAGAGCCTATGTAGTGTGGTTATTCCCCATAAATAGGCGATAACGTAGCATAAATACCAAACAAGCGCTGCCCAAAGGGTTCAGCCTAGGGGCGATTAACTCTTTGTTGCTCGGTTTTTACTTAGCCCACTAGGTTACAAACCTCGCGTCGCGATTTAATCGCCCCTAGATTGAACAAATTTTAATCCTGAAAGGTCAACAGGCCCTAAGGCTTGTTGCGCTAATTCAGTATATTTTTCACGTAGCAGGTTCATTTTATCAATGCTTTTATCGGTACTGTACGCTCTAAATAATGTAAGTACTTTTAAAATGCCATGATATATATCTTGCTCAGCAAGCGTACCACTTGGCCTACGGGCTTTAATATAAGGCGTCCAAAAACTAACCGTTAACTTTAATGTATGTGCTAAATCAATGACATCTTGCTCATCAATAGCAATCATTTCACTGTCGCGAAGTCCTAAAATAATTTTACGAACTTGCTCTAACAACTCTAACTGAAAATCAATATAAGCTTGTTTTAAATCAGCATCTCTAGAGAGAATATCCCCAAGATTATCGTAAAAAAAATGATAGCGCCACATCAGCTCAAATAACGAATCTAGGTAAGCCGTTAAATGATTAAATGCATCATCATCTTTATTAATAGGTTTAAAGTGAGTATTTAAATGATCGCGATACAGCGCAAAAATATGACGGATAATGTCTTCTTTATTTTTAAAATGATAATAAAGATTACCCGGGCTCATCCCTAAGTTTGATGCAATATGATTTGTCGTTATTGCACGCTCACCATTTTCGTTAAACAACAAAATACTGGTGTGTATTATTTTATCCTTGGTATTCATATGCTAATACTCAAATTATCTATAGGCTACATTACACTCAAAAGAGGTAAACAGTATAAACAAATATGAATCATTAAAACACTCCCACCATGGACTGACCTGTTTAAAGAAAGTAAGTGTTTATATGCTTTTTTAGCTAGGCTGCTTTGTGGCATAAACACTGTTAAACTAGCGCTAAAATAATAAATAGTGAACATTATGAAAGTTATTGCAATTTACCCTGGCACCTTTGATCCACTAACTAATGGGCACACAGACCTTATTCAACGTGCAGCTAAAATGTTTGATACTGTATTAGTTGCGGTTGCTAATAACCCAAGTAAAAAACCCTGCTTTAACCTTGAAGAACGTGTTGAGCTTGCAAACTCTATTTTAAGCCACATAGATAATGTTAAGGTGATTGGTTTTTCTGGTTTATTGGCTGATCTTGCACGCGAGCACAATGCTAATGTGCTTATTCGCGGTATTAGAGCTGTATCTGATTTTGACTATGAATTTCAATTAGCTAACATGAACCGCCGCCTGAACCCCGACTTAGAAAGTGTATTTTTAACACCCGCAGAGCGAAATTCATTTATTTCATCAACACTCGTTAAAGAAGTAGCTCGCCACAATGGTGATGTAAGCGAGTTTGTAGACCCTGTAATTGTTAAAGCGCTAAAAACTAAATTGGGCTGTGGTGCCCAATAACACTTCCCGAATTAGCGCATAACTTGTATGCGCTAATTCGGCTTTTGTATAGATGATGATTTTAATTTTTTAATTAACCAAACAAGTTTTAGCAAATCTTTATTGATAATTAGTATTAGCGCCATAGTGATATCAATAACAGGCATAAGAAAACCATACAGCATCCACAACCACCAAAAATCCCAATTGCCATAAAGAGTATTATCAATATACATCCCCATAAACAGTGAGGCATTGATAGCAAGCCCTACAATAAGATAATAAAATCCGTACGGTATTTTACGTCCTAAAAAAATACGCCACATAAAAATAACGGCAATTGTTAGTACATCAAATATAAACAACTTTAAATGCGGAGCCGCAGTAGTTATGTCCATAAACAAACTAAATGTATACGAAACCATCATAATAAAGCAAAGGTGAACTCGGCTTTTATCTTGCTTATTAATAGCCGCTGATAGAGTGAACAAAAAAGAAAAAACAAAAAGCCATGTAATAAATATTCCAAAATATTCGTTAACTGAATTTAATTGCCAAAATAGCTCCTCCATTTTATTCAACCTTTTGATGAGTGTTTTTTCTACGATTAAGTAAATACCGTTTTAAAGCAACCAAACCTAAAAAGTCTTTATTAATTAGGAGAACTAAAAGCATCGTTAAATCAGAAATTATTTGCCCTATTACATATAAGGCCCAAAACCACCAGTAATCCAAATTTCCTAAGACAATACTGTCGTAGTGCATTCCAAAAAAAACAAATGCGTTAAAGCTAAGTCCAACTAAAAGATAATAAAAGGCTACGGGGAGGTTTTTACTAAAGTATATCCGCCATATAATCAGAAAAAACATAGTTACGATATCAAATATAAAAAGGGTCAAATGGGGTGTGTTGCTCAAGGGATCCATAAAAATACTTGAGGTGTAAGATACCATCATAATGAATGCAAGCTGTGTGCAGCTTTTGTCAGACTTGTTAATGCTTGCAGACAAATTATATAAAAAAGCGAGTACAAAAGACCATGTAATAAAAATAGTTATATAGTCGTATAAACTAGCCAGCTGCCATAAAAAATCATGCATTGCGTGACCTTTTAAATTTTTCAGTTAAAAATTTAGTAAGCTTAACTAGACCTAAAAAATCTTTGTTAAAGATAAGCGCTAATGGCATTATCAAATCTGTAAAGTACATACCAAATACATAAACGTTCCAAAACCACCAATAATATAGAGTACCTAAAATCTCTATATCGTAATGCATAGCTAAAAATAAAGATGCATTAATACTCAGACCAAACACAAGATAATAAAATGCGGTAGGAATTGGGCTTTGGCTGTAGTACCTAAACGTAAAAATAATAATTAGAGTTACAATATCGAAGTAAAAATAGTTTAAGTGAGACACTATAACCATATCGAACAGTGTACTTAAGGTGTACGAAATCATCATAATACCAGAAAGGTACATTGTATTTTTATAGGGACTGTTTATGCTTGCTGACAAATTATAAAGAAATGCAATTACAAAGAACCATGTAATAAAAATACCTACATAATCTCTAATCGCTACCAGATCCCACAATATGTCAGCCATCATGCCCTCTTCAAACTCGTAATCAAACCATTTCTAAATTTCATCAAGCATAAAAAATCTTTGTTTATAAAAAATATAGCTACCATTATGAAATCAGCAGCGTTGACCCCTATCGCGTAAGCATTCCAAAGCCACCAGTAGCTTGTATTATTTGATATATAGATGTCGTAATGCATGAGAAAGTGTAGAGCTGAGTTTATAGCTAAACCAGTAATAATATATAGATAGGTAATACCATCATGCCAGAGCCGCCTAAGGGAAATGATAACTAGGAGAGTTAAAATATCGGAAAACAAAAAATCTAGATAAGTTACCGTATCCATACTTGTAAATATACTAAACGAATATGAAACACTCATAACCAAAGACAAATACACTCTTTCTTTATTAGGCTTATTAATCGAATGAGCAAGGGAGTACAAAAAAGCCATAAGAAATCCCCATTGTACAAATGCACCTATGTACAGAGAAACTGTTGGGCTAATTAAAAGCTCATTCAATATTTTTCAACTTTTTAAAGTTCAATGTAACCCCTCTTTTAAAAATGGTATTTTTATTGAATACTAGTGAAAGAAACATTAAAACATCGAACATATTAACGCCAATAGAATAAACACTCCAATACCACCAAGGCTCATAGTTATATAAAACGTATAGATCGTAATGCAATATTAAGGTGAGCACAGCATTTATTATTAACGCAAAGATGATGAAGTGAAAAGCTATAGAGCGGTGAAGTACTTTAAAGTACTCTAAAATTAACAAAGCTAAAATTGTAATAAAATCGTAGAGCGCCCAATTTAAATATAAACTTTCTAATAAGTTTATGTAACCACTGGAAATATATGAGCAGAGCATAAGCGCAGATAAATAAACCGAGGATTTATTTTCTTTATTTATACTGGAAGCTAAACAGTATAAGAAGGCCATTAAAAACCCCCATTGAGAGAAAGCTTCTACATAATCCATCAGGGCTTCAGTAACGTACATTTAAACTAGGTCGTTATTTTTATTTTTCTCGATTTAAACAATCGAATTAATTTTCTTTTTATCCTGTGTAGCCCTAAAAAGTCTCTATCTACAATTAATGCTACAACCATTGCTAAGTCATTAAAAGCAACGAAACCTACATATATTTCCCAGAAAAACCATGGTTCATTATTTTTATACACATATACATCTAAATACATTAACAGTACTAATAGCATATTTATTGATAAACCAACGATCAAATATAAGAAGGATGCAGTTGTTTTTTTCAATAATTTAAAGCTAAAGATGAGTACAATAATAGTAATTAAATCATGAATAGCCCAGTCCAAATATGTGGTGTTATAGTATGAAAGCCACGTATAGAAGTAATCTGTGGCTGTATAAGATATCATCATGATTAATGAACTGAGTAATAAGGTAGTCTTTCTTTTAACGTCTAAGCTATATACAAAAACATTGAAAAAGAAGGCCATTAAAAAAGCCCACATAACAAAAGCTGATAATGAGAAAAGACCAAAAAACTCAGTTAAAAACATTCAATACCTTATTACTACTTAGGACGAGTGCCTGTACCACCAGAAAGAATAGCAAGGCCACGTTCAACAGAGTTAACACTCGCAGCAGCCATACCTTCTTGAGAGATGCTTACTGTATCAGATTGCAGGGTTTTAGGGCTAGCAGTTTGTTCCATTGCAGGCTTTAATTGTTGTGTTTTGTTGTATGCTTGCATTTGTACTTGGCTATTAGCTGAAACTTGCATGTGATTGATCCTTGTAAAAGTTTTAATTATATTTGGTGCAACTTTTAACCACATTATTATGTAGATAAATGCATCACCTGTTTAAAGTAGTGATAGCTATTTTGCTATCTACTTTATACAAAGCAACCAATGTGCCAACTTTTTTTGACACCTTAAAACTTACTCAAAACATACTTATATAATCAAACCAAACAGCTCCGACCAGTTTACTACAAACATAAAAAAACGCACAGGGATAACCGTACGTTTTTTGTATCCAGGGATTTTAAGCTACGTATTTACACGGGATCTCCGCACGTGTACTTAACTTCAAAATATATTCCATTGCTACTTCGTCACAATTTTCTTTACGAAGGCAAAGTTCACAATCTTTCATTACTTTTTCAGGCAAAGAGTCTTTGCTACAAAAAGTAAAACGTTGTTGTTCAAAAAAATCTGGTACGCGTGTTAATACAATAACTCGGTTAAGTGCCAATTTTTTGGCTTTAGTAAGTAGATGATCTACAAGCTGTCTACCCTGCCCCGACACTTTACTTTTTGGGTCTATACCCAATGAGCGTATTTCAGCAAGGCCGGTATCGTAAATGTATAACGACGCACAGCCCGACACTTTTCCATTTATTTCTGTTACTGCAAACTCGTTAATAGAGTGCACCATATCGCTTTTTGCACGAGGCAGGTTTTCACCTACCGTTGCCCAATGCTGTATAAGCGTGGCAATTGCTTCTACATCATCTAAATTTGCATCACGTACCGTTATTTGCTGTTTTTTTTTGGCTTCTTTAACAGCATTCGTTACTTGTTCAATAGACGTCCCACCAAGGGCTTTACGTGCTTTTATACATGCATCAATTTCAAGTACTGGGTAAACATCGTCTTCAAATACAGTGTTTACTGATTTGTACTGCTCAAGCGATAGCTCTTCAAGCGTTTTACCTTCGCTAATCGCAAGCTGTACAAGTACACCTACAATGTGATGCCCTTCTCTAAATGGCACACCTTTAGCAACTAAGTAATCAGCAAGTTCGGTGGCATTTGCATGCCCTCCTTTTGCTGCAGCAAGTGTCTTATCGCCATTTACTTTAACGCCTTTAATACATGCTTGCGCCATATGAATACATGCAAGCCATGTTGGCATAGCGTCGAATAGCCCTTCTTTATCCTCTTGCATATCTTTATTGTATGCAAGTGGCAGCGCTTTTAACGTCATCATCATAGCGCTAAATGCACCAAACACACGTCCGGTTTTACCGCGAATAAGCTCGAGTGCATCAGGATTTTTTTTCTGAGGCATGAGCGATGAGCCTGATGTTACGTTATCAGCAAGCTCTATAAATCCGGCTTCACCCGAATTATAAAAAATCAGATCCTCTGACATACGAGATAAGTGAATCATCGAAATAGACGCACAACTTAAAAGATCTAAAACAAAATCACGATCAGATACACCATCAAGGCTGTTTTTTGTAGCCGCTGTAAAACCTAGCCCATGCGCTAATGCTTGGCGATCAATCGGATAAGCAGTACCTGCTAATGCACCACTGCCTAATGGGCAAAAATTCATGCGCGCTTTAGCATCTTGCAGGCGGCTTTCATCACGCTCTAGCATCTCTACATACGCCATACACCAGTGGCTAAACAATACTGGTTGTGCGCGCTGTAAGTGCGTGTAACCTGGTAATATTGTGCCAAGCTCTCGCTCTGCAAGCGCTACAAACTCACCTTTAAGCTGTGCAATAGCATCTAGTAAATGGTCAGCCGTATCACGGCACCATAATCTAAAGTCGGTGGCAACTTGGTCATTACGGCTTCGGCCTGTATGTAATTTTTTAGCTAAATCACCTACTTTTTCAATTAGAGCTGCTTCAACATGTGAATGAATATCCTCTGCACCTGAAGTAGCTACCGCTTGTGGATCTGCTTTAACTTCTTCAAGCAGCTCATTTAATGCAGCCACTAATCTTGTGTGCTCGTCACTTGAAAGTACACTTACCTGTTCAAGTGCACCAGCCCATGCCACAGAACCAATAATATCTTGCTCTGCTAACTGGTAGTCAAAGGGAAGAGAGTCGTTAAATTGCTTAAACGCCTCATCTGGACCCGTAGAAAAACGTCCGCCCCATAATGCCATGAAATCTCTCCAAACCCTGTAGTGCCCCTTTTATAAGGGGCGTAATAAATTACTTTTTAGCGAGTGCTGAAATTCTGCTTGAAAGCGAGAATAAACGAATAAAGCCTTCAGCGTGTGATTGGTCGTACACATCATCTTCGCCAAATGTAGCAAATGCTTCGCTGTATAAGCTATTTGGTGACTGCTTTTGAACTGCAGTTACTTGGCCTTTGTATAGCTTAAGTACCACTTCACCTGTTGCCACTTTAGAAAGTGCTTCTGCGCCGGCTAAAATAGAATCTTTAAGAGGCGTAAACCAACGGCCGTCGTATACTAAATGTGAAAACTCACCACCGAGTACTTCTTTCCACTTACGGCTTGCTTTATCAAGCACTAGCTCGTCAATGGCTTGAAGCGCTGCCATAATGACTGTGCCGCCTGGCGTTTCATAACAACCGCGTGACTTCATGCCAACTAAACGGTTTTCTACAATATCAACACGTCCAACACCATGAGGCGATGCAATATCGTTTAATTTAACTAAACAATCGTAAGGTTTAAGTTCTACGCCATTTACAGCAACCACTTCGCCTTCAACAACTTTTAATGTTACTAGTTCTGATTTATCTGGAGCTTGCTCTGGAGAATTAGTCCAAGTCCATACTTGTTCAGTTGGTTGACACCATGGGTCTTCAAGCTCACCACCTTCGTGCGAAATATGCCAAGCGTTAGCATCACGGCTATAAATTTTTGTAGCAGATGCTGAACACGGAATGTCACGCTCTGCTAAGTAATCAAGTAATGATTCACGGCTCGATAAATCCCACTCACGCCATGGCGCAATTACTTTTAAATCAGGGGCTAGTGCCGCAAAACATGATTCAAAACGAACTTGGTCATTACCTTTACCAGTACAACCATGAGAAAGTGCATCAGCACCTACTTTACGTGCAATTTCAACTTGTGCTTTAGCAATAATTGGGCGCGCCATAGAAGTACCTAATAAATAAGTACCTTCGTAAATTGAGCCCGTTTTAAGCGTTGGGTAAATGTAATCACTTACCATTTCATCTTTTAAGTCAACTACGTAACATTCAGATGCACCAGAGGCAATTGCTTTAGCTTCTACGCCTTCAAGTTCTTCAGCGCCTTGACCTACATCGGCAACAAACGCGATTACTTCACAGCCGTAGTTTTCTTTTAACCATGGCACGATAGCCGACGTATCAAGACCACCAGAATAGGCTAAAACGACTTTTTTAATTGAACTCATAGGTGTTCCTTAACAAAATTTGGATTTAGTAATGTAACTAGCAGAGCATTTTGCGCATGCATGCGATTCTCTGCTTGTTGAATGATTTTTGATGCTGGACCATCCATTACCTCAGAGGTAATTTCAAATTCACGGTGTGCCGGTTGGCAATGTAATACCGTAGTCGCACCTGTTTGATCTAGCAATGCCTGGTTTAATTGATAAGGCATGTATTTTTCTTTTACTTGCTCAAGCGGCGTTGTATCACCCATTGATACCCATGTATCTGCATATACAACGTTTGCACCAACCGCAGCCTCAACTCTATCGCTCACCATGACTGATGCGCCATTCATTGCTGCAATTTGCTCTGCTTTTTTAAGTATTTGTGAATCTGGCGAACACCCTTTTGGTGTTACAGCAACAAAGTCAGTACCTAGCGTTGCGGCAAGTAACATCAATGAATGAGTTACGTTATTGCCCTCACCTAAGTAAGCTACTTTAAGCTGACTCACATCGCCATGTACTTCTTGAAGTGTTAAAAAATCAGCAAGTGCTTGGCAAGGGTGGTACAAGTCACACAAGCTATTTACCACAGGTACCGATGAATATTCACCTAACGTGGTTAATGTGCTGTGCTGATTTACACGCGCCACAATACCGTCGGCCCAAGTAGAGATATTAAGTGCAAAATCTTTAATTGATTCACGTGCACCCATAGCGCCATTTTGCTGATCTAAATAAACAGCATGACCACCAAGGCGATTAATACCTATATCAAACGATAAACGTGTACGTAAACTTTGCTTTTCAAACAATGTTACGATTGATTTACCCGATAATACTTGGCTGTATTTTTCTGGCTTTGCTTTTATATCTTGCGCTAACTTTAATAAATTAAGAGCGCCTTCTTGATCTAATTCTAAACCCGTTAAAAAATTCTCAAACATAATAAACCTATGGTGTAATCTTTGTTCCGACATGCTCACCTTGCAGCAGAGCAGTTAAATTTTCTGGCTTTTGCCAGCTGGAAATATACACACCGCGTCGTAAATGTTGGGCAGCGTGAAGGCTGGTCTTAACTTTGACCTCCATCCCGCCCACAATTACTCCATCTGTAATTAAAGTATCAATGTGTTTTGTGTCAAGTTGATGTAACGGTTGTTTATTTGCGTCAAGTACCGCTTCTACATCCGTCATAAAAATTAGTTCTGCATTTAAATTACTGGCAATAGCCGCTGCAGCTTCATCTGCATTTACGTTGTACCACAAGCCTTGTTCATCAAAGCCGATAGAGCTAACAATAGGTAAACGAGAAATTCTAAGTAAATCATTGATGATAGAATCGTCGTTACTTGTGCATTTACCCACTAAGCAAAGCGCTTTTAATTTTTGGGTTGCAGTCACACCCGCCTCAAAAAGACTTAAGCCGACAGGCTTATGCCCTGCGCTTATAGCTTGAGTCATTAATTGTTTATTAGCGCAACCTGCAAGCGCACCCACTATATAAGGCATTTGCTCTGCTGGACTAATACGTAAACCTTGGTGTTTAGCACTAGCAAAACCCGCTTGCTTTAGCCATGTATCTACTAAAGAACCACCGCCATGAACAATGACAAACTCATCATTTTTTTGCTCGCTTAGCACGTCAAATAACGCTTTTGCTGCATTTTCTGTATTAAGTACTGCACCACCGAGTTTAATAACCCACGTTTTTTTACTCATTTAAAACGCTCCTTTTAAGCCCGTAGTGTGATCTAAATTCATAGAAATATTAATACACTGCAAAGCTTGTCCAGCAGCGCCTTTTAATAAGTTATCAATGGCAGACATTACAATTAACTGCGTGCCTTGTTGCTGCCAACCAATATCAACAAATGGTTGCTTAGCAACACCTTTAATTGACGGTATTTTATCGCCTAACAAACGAATTAATGGTTCGTTAGCAAGCACTTGATAAGCAGATGCAACGTTTTCCTTGGTAACGCCTGGCTTAAGTTGTACATAAATAGTTTCTAAAATACCGCGCGCAAAGCTACCTAGATGCGGTGTAAATAATACTTTGTGGCCAAGGTGTTGTTCAATTTCAGGACCGTGGCGATGGTTAAACAAACCATAAGGTGCAAGCGATACCTCACAAAAATGTGTTCCTACACTCGCTTTACGCCCGGCACCCGTAACACCCGAAACGGCATTAATAATAATACTTTCGCTGCTCAATAAGCCTGCTTGTTTAAGCGGTTTAAGTGCATTGAGCGCCGCTGTTGGGTAACAGCCTGCAACAGCAATTAGCTTTGCGTTAGCGATAGCATCACTGTTCCACTCAGCTAAACCGTAAGCCGCTTCATTTAAAAGCTCTGGGTGTTGATGCTCAAAACCATAATAAGTAACGTAATCATCATTATTTGCTAGGCGATAGCCACCAGATAAATCAAATACTTTTTTACCCATAGCTAAAAATTGAGGCGCTAAATCAACACTTACTTTGTGATCGGTACATAAGCATACATAATCAGCATCACTTTGAATGTCATCAAAAGCTGATGCACTAAGAGGAAGTAAAGGACAATCTAGTAAGCCAAGGTGCTCTGGGTATAAATCACTTAGTAATTTATTTTTATCTAAGCTACCCTCAGATACATAACAGCCTGTTAAGGTAAGGTTTGGATGATTAGCAACTAAGCTTGCTAACTCTGCGCCGCTATAACCGCTTGCGCCAATAATAACTACATTCATTGATTACTCGTTATTTTAAAATTTACTGCTAAATATATATGTTGTTCGCTTAAACTAGCTAAGACGCTAAATTAAGACTTAATTTAATGAATTTGTAGATTATCGTCGCATTATTTCCATAGCTTTACTTTAATATATTTATGCTTAAAAAGTGAATTGATATTCATCATAAATACTTTTATATTGTTATGCAATTAAATTGAATAATAATTTTGGATTTTTTTATGCCTTTGCCTTCGTTTATTTCTATGTATCAACAATTGATTGCAGCCCCTTCTATTAGTGCAATTGAAGACAGCTTGTGTATGAGCAATAAAAACGTAATTGAACTCCTTGCGAGGTGGTGCGAAACACTCGGTTTTACGTGTGAAATTATTGAATTAGAAGGAGGTAAAGGCCGCTTTAATTTATTAGCAAAGCGTGGAAAAGGTGATGGCGGGTTAATGCTTGCGGGCCACACTGATACAGTGCCTTTTGATGACAGCCGCTGGAACCACAATCCGTTTAAACTTACTGAACTCGACAATAAATTGTACGGGCTAGGAAGCATTGATATGAAAGGTTTTTTTGCTTTTGTATTACAAGCAATTAGTGAACTTGATGAAAAGCAGCAAACTCAACCTATTTTAATACTCGCCACTGCCGATGAAGAAACAACTATGGCAGGTGCACAGCAAATATGTAAGCACCCTAATTTAAAACCTGCGCGTTGTATAATTGGCGAACCTACTGATATGACGCCAGTATTTATGCACAAGGGCCATATGAGTACAGCAATAAGAGTGGTTGGTCGCTCTGGGCATAGCTCAGATCCCGAACGTGGCCTTAACGCCATTGAAGTAATGCATAGAGTGATTACAAAATTGATGATCTTAAAAGAGCAATTAAAGCATAAGTATTCAATAAATCACTTTGAAATTCCTTATCCAACATTAAACTTAGGTAATATTCATGGTGGCGATAATGCGAATAGAATTTGTGGTTGCTGTGAAATGCATATAGACATGCGCCCATTACCAGGTTTAAGTGTACAAGAACTACAAGCATTAGTGCTTGATGCAACAAAAGAGATAAATCAGCAATACCCAAATGCGGTGAGCGTTATTGATTTACATGAACCAATCCCGGCATTTAGTGGTAGCACCGACAGTGCTTTAGTTAAAATGGCTGAAAAAATAGCGGGGCAAAAAGCGGTCGCGGTAAATTATTGCACTGAAGCGCCGTTTATCCAGCAACTCGGTTGTGAAACAATCGTAATGGGCCCAGGCTCAATTAACCAAGCGCATCAGCCTGATGAGTTTTTAGCGATGGAAAAAATAAAACCATCACAACAAATAATCACCAATATCATAAAAGCAAACTGCTTTAGCAATCAGAGTTACTAACTGCTTATAACAACACAAAATAATAAAGGCGCCAATTGGCGCCTTTATTAATACAAAACTAAGGCTTAATCACCTTTAACTTCTAAGTTAATAAACTTAACTAGCTCTTCAGGTTGCCCTACTAGCATCATAACTTGTTGGTTAATTTCCATCATAGTTTTACCTTCAGGTAGCTTTGCAGACACACTGAATGAATTTAAACCTTTAGCAAAGCTAGTTAAAGCCTCTGCAATATTTTCAGTTACAGGAGCTTGTTGTAACTGCTGCTCTAACATCATTTCCATTTGCTCTAGCGTCATGCCTTGCTTTTCAAGCTCACTTGATAGTAAGTCTTTTAACTTACCTTGGTTATTTAAGGCAAAGCTAACATTGCGCGGCTCTATCTTACTCATTGCTTGCATAACAAGTGTTTGCTGCTGTAACTCTTGCTCATAAGTAAGTGGCTGGTTACCCGCTTCTTGCTGCGCTTTACTAATCGCCAATGAAGCATCCATTAATGCTTTTGAATTAGCCAAGCCCATATCCATATTAAAACTAACAATGTCTTTTGCATCAAGCTTAACTACTACATCACTATTGCCAGACTCTTCATCGTAATCAAGTGATGAATGTAAGTCGTAACTTGCCGACGCGAGCATTTCGTTTGTATCAGCAGGTAATTTTGAAACAAAATCTTTATCAAACTGAAAGCTTTTTACATCAAATGATGTATGCGGTGATATTTTATCTGGCTCGTAACCAGTTATTTCAATGCTTTGAATATTAGCAACATTGTCGCCCTCTGGGCTTATTACTTCCATGTTTGTTATTTCTACGCTTTTTGAAATAACACTTGCCGATAAACCAGCGTATTTAAATGTAGCGCCAGTTTGCTCGCTTACTAAAGCAAGTTGCTTATCTACTTCTGCACGCACTTCTTGTGTAGCTACATAATTTGCATAGCTCACGCCACCAACGCCCGCAGCTACAATCGCTGCAACTATTACTAACTTTTTCATGTTATTTCCTTATTCTATTCTTTGTGTAAACCGAGTTTTATTAAGAGTAACATTACACATTAACACCCGTAAGTATTAATTAATTAAACTAAGCAACTCATGTACTGTTTTAACTGGGGTAATTTTAGCGCCCAGCCCTTCCATCGACTTATGGTAATTACGAAATGGAATATATATTTCTGTAAAACCATGTTGTGCCGCTTCTTTAACACGTGGTACTCCACTGTCAATTGGGCGTACATCGCCATTTAAGCTAAGCTCACCCATAATACACGTGGTACGAGGCACAACAAATTCGTTTAAGCTGCTAAGTAACGCGGTTACTAATGCTAAATCAATACAAGTTTCTGTTTCATCTATTCTTAGGCCACCCACAATATTAAAAAACGTATCGTGGAATATTTTGGTTTTAGTGTGTTTGCGTAATATGCCAGTCAGCATTTTTATGCGGTTCATGTTTAAACCAACGCAAACACGCTGCGGAAATTCCGCCTCGGTTTCGGTAGTTAAACATTGAATTTCAAGTAGTAAATTTCGATTACCTTTACGGATACAGGTAATTGTAGAGCCTGGCGAGTCAGTTGTAGACCCCGATAAAAATATTTCGCTCGGGTTATCAACGCTTAACATTCCACGTTCGCACATTTTAAAAATGCCAACGGTATCTATATCACCAAAGCGGTTTTTATTTGCCCTAAGGGTTCGAATTTGCCCATCGTTGGTGTCTATGTGTAAAAGCGCATCGACAATATGTACAAGTGTTTGAGGACCTGCTATTTCGTTATTTTTATTTACATGAGCAATAATGAACATGGTTACATCATTTTGCTTACAGTATTGAGTCAATGCTTGGGCGGCGCTTTTTACTTGCGAAGGGGAACCTGGGCTACCATTTGCAGTTTCGGTTACAACCGCTTGAATAGAGTCAATAACAGCAAACTTAATTTTATTTTTCTCGAGCTCTTCAATGATGGTTTCAACACTGGTTTCTGAAAGTAAATAAAGCTCATCAGGGTTATAGTTTAACTTTAAACGATTTACCCTGTTTTTAAACTGCGATAATGACTCCTCGGCCGTACAGTAAAGTGACGGCATACGTTGTGACATTCTCGCTACTAGGTCAGATAGCAATGTTGTTTTACCAGCACCTGGATCACCCGAAATTATATTAACAGAGCCGGTAGTTACACCACCGCTTAGCACACGATCGAGCTCGCCAATTTCTGTCAGCTGTTTTTCTGCCTCTGACGTAGCAATATCATTAATTTTTTTAGAGCCGCCACCAGCACCGCCAGCATAACCACCTACATTTGCTCGAACTGACGCTTTTTTACTCTGCCCTGCTGAAGGTTTAAATTCTGCTAATGTGTTCCACGCACCGCAGCGGCATTGACCCTGCCAACGTGGGTAGTTCATGCCACATTCTGTACACACAAACTCTATTTTTGCCGCTTTAGTCATTTATAACCTTATCTACGATTCTCTAATTTTAAAAACATTTACTGTTAACAACTTATTTTGCCACTTCAAGCATTTACTTAGCAACAAACTCTTGCCTGCGTAAAAATCTAGCGTCACAATCATTAAATACACATGGTGTTTCTTTTTAGCTATAATTTAGGGCATACTTTTTGCTTTGAAATAGTTTAAAGTAACTTGCCAACAAAATGGCATATAACACATAATAACAAGAGCTAAACAGTAGTAACTAAAATAATTGTACCTATATTAATAACATAGCGCGATTTAACGTTTATTGAACTTCTAATAAATGGACTTAACAGTATACCTACTTTTTCAATTAGACGGTGATGGTTTTATAAATGGCTGATGACATAATGCTCAAACACGAAGACCTCGTGAATGAGTTAAAAACATATTTAGGCAATGCTAAATTTGACCTGATTTTCAAATCAAAAACCGCTGGGTTAACCAAACCTGAGCAATTTTTGATGAAAATGGAAATGTCACGCTTATCTCAGCCAGTGGCACGCTTTGTTGATCTTCGTGGATTAGTGACGGGCCAAGTAAAACCGTATGAGCATAACGGTAAACAGCACTTTATGGATGACACAGCCATTGAAGTGTTTGAAAAAGCACTTAAACAGCATGGTGAATATACCCTAGCCGTTTACGAAGCCGTAATGAATACAGAAAATAACCACCGCGTATTACAAAAACAAGCCGCCGAAAAATCAGAACTACAAGAATCAGAAAGTAACTTAAGCACTGAAGTAATTAAGTTTGCCTCTTACGAAAGCCGCCGTGAAGAACGGATGAATTACTCAATAAAAGTAACTATTGATTACAAAGATAAAAAGAACATTGCTGCTAGCACCTCAGATATATCTTTAAGCGGTTGTAAAGTTAAGCTTGCAACGCGCTACTCTATAAAAAAAGGTGAACTAATAGCAATGCGCTTGGTAGGCCTTGAACAAGACTTTGAACTTGGCCTAAAAAACGGTATTCAATACGAGGTTGTTGCCGTTGAAAATATCTCTCGTGAATACAACCACATTCGCTTAAAACGTACTTATATCGAAAATAACGATGCCTTTAATGACTTTTTAGAAAGCTTTATTCACGGTAATAAACGTCGTTATAAAGTAAATTTAGATAACACGCTCGATGCTGTAGTATCAAAGGGGTATGAGCAATACTACATCCCTCGTGTAACGTCTTTATATGTATTTTTAAGCAAAAAAGATGAACAATATTACCCAAGTCTTAGCCTTACTACTGAAAATAATATTTTTATCCAGCGCTATTTTACCGATGAAAGAAAAACACCGTGTTTGTACAATATACTCAATCATCAGCGCATTACACAATTACTAACCCAAATTACCGCGGTCAAAGAAGATTACCTCTATACATTTACACATATATCATCGGGTAAAATTTACTATTACTCTGCGACACGAACTGAGCTAAATAATAACCCTAAATTACGTGATCTATTTTTAGGTTTTGGTAGCCAAAAAGAAAGTTGGCAGTGCTTTAAAATACAAATAATGCCAAGTCATCCAGATGATTCTTTTATACCGCTTTCATTACCTAATAGTGCTGGCGCTAATATTGAAAAACTCAACAAGCCGCCTTCCCCTCGAGTTAAAGGCCTTATAAAAGACGTTAAATATATTGTTGTACTTACAAGTATTGGCAATAAAACAGAGCAAGCAGATTATAAACAACTTACTTTTGATAAAGCGTTAGTAAATCAGCTTAAACATTTTGGCCACGCAAAACATAAAACGCCACCTTATTTAGATATTGTGCCACTTGAATACGTAAATTTACGCTCGCATAAGCGCTACCTTTATAAAACACCGGTTAGCGTCACTATTAATGATGAAGTATTTAACGGTTATACACGTGACTTTTCTGTAATGGGTTTGCAATTAGAGTGCGAGCAACCAGTCACATTTAAAAAAGGTGATATAGTACTTTTAACATTTCCTGAGCTTCAAAAAATAACTAAAAAGCATAAACTTAGCGAACTAAAGTACGAAATAATGGCCATTAGTAAGTCATTCACTACTATTAACCTAAAAGCGAATCGTGTTGCTGATTTACCCCATGCTGGCGTGACTTTTTTCACTCAGCTAATAGAAGGTAATAAAGACAAACTTAAAGTATCTGAAGAAGCGCCAAAAGTAGAAGGCTTATCTACCGCGCTTAGAAATATGATCACAAAAAGTGTATGCCAATTTCCGCTGTATTTACACAAAGAAGCTGCACACTTTAAAACAGGTGCAATTGGTTATGGCTTATACGCCAGTCCTATGCATGTTATTTTGCAAAACTTTGGCTTATTAGGTAACAAAACTGACTTTTCGAGTATTCTTACCGAAGAGCAAATTATTAATGTAATAACGCCTAATATTAAAGATCGCAGTCGCCAAGATGCACCGCTTGCTTTTACACTCGCTATTAATTTCGACCCTCGTAAGGGCAAAATTGAAGAGGCTATTGTTAGCCAATGCGCTTTAGGTGAAGACTACTCCAGCTTTTATAAACAAATTAGTAAAGACATTACATCACAACTTATATTTGTAATGCGTTTGTATATTTCGCGTACAGGTCGCCCCGATACTGACTACCTATCAAACGAGCTAAAATACGTAAGCCAATACGCTATGCATAAAGCAAAAGATTTAGAGGAAGCTTTATGGGCTGTTGCGGGTGTGGGTGACGTAGTTGATATAACTGAAGAAGCTCTAAGCCATTTAGAGCTTAAAAAAGAGCAAGTTGAACAAATGGGCCGCCGTAAACTAATCTGGTTAAACCGCTTACGCTAAGCGGTTTAACTTAAACAACTTTAAAGAGCGGGCTCATTTTCTAACGGAATAGCCAACATATACAGCAATTGCAATAATGACCCTTCACAAATAGCCGCTTGTGCTTGCTCAACTACTTTAGGTTTGCCATGCACTGCTACACCTAGGCCAGCTTTAGCCATCATGATTAAATCGTTTGCGCCATCGCCAATAGCAACTGTTTGCGACTTCTCAAGCCCTAGTTTATGTTGTAACGACTCTAGAATAATTGCTTTTTGTTGTGCATCTACAATTGTACCCAGTACTTTACCTGTTAGTTTATCGTCTTTAAATTCGAGTACATTAGCGTGCACTTCATCTAAATTAATAAGCTCTTGAACGCGCTCTGCAAACGGTACAAAACCACCTGATGCGATTACTAAATACCAGTCATGCTGTTTTAGAATTTGGCACAGCACTTTAATACCCGGCATGAGTGGCAATGCACTTTTTAGTTCTTCAATTAAGCTTTTTTCAATACCAGCCAGTTTAGCTACACGCTGATTTAAACTCTCGCTAAAATCAAGTTTACCCGCCATTGCAAGTGCGGTTACAGAGGCAACTTCGTCGTAAACATCCGCAAGCCTTGCTATTTCGTCTATGCACTCAATAGTTATTGCAGTTGAATCCATATCCATAACCAATAAACCAGGCTCATATAAATTAGGCGCAGTAGAAACTTGCACTAATTGACAATCTAGGGTGTTTGAAAACTCTTGTAGTACTAACGGGTTTATAGCTTGATCGGAGTTTTGCACGTAAAAACACAGTGCTGGAGCTAACCCTAAATCTGGTTGATATTGACATATAGCACTGACTGTTTGGTTATGCGTAGCTAAAAAATCAATAATGCTAACAATGTGTTTTTCTTCAAAATCACCCGCAAATGCGATGCTAAATAACCCTAATGCTTTGTTTGGTATATAATCAAGAGGTGTAAATACACCACCACTATAGCTAAACCATTTATTTAGAGTTAAGTGTTGTAATGGTTGCTCAGCAGCTTGCTGTGCCATGTTGATTTGCGACATGGAATCTCCGTGTTTATTTTTATTTTCCTGATAATTGGCATATCATAACTGGTATTCTCAACACTAAATTCGCCATCAGGTGGGGTTTAAGGTTATAGTTAGTGTAGTTGTAACATCAAATCAAAATGCTGTCAGTAGCATAAACGGTGACTATGAAAAATAACCATATTAAAAACCCTATTACGGCTTCTCAAAGAAAACGACTTGTTCGCTTAATACTAGCGGCTGGTTGTTTTGTATTACTAAGCTGGGTAGGTGTTAATAGTAGTTTTCAGAGTCATCAGTTACTTTATGATAGTGCCGATAGCACGGCAAAAAGCCTCACTCAGTTTATGGCTTTAAATGTTAAAACACCGCTTATTGAAAAAAACAAACCACAGCTCAACGCCATTTGTAACGATATAAGTAAAGATGAATTTGTACTTTCTGCGACTATTTATGATCAACAAGGCATTTTAATTGCTAGCAGTGACAATTGGCAGTCACATCATATTTATGGACAACTCCCTGACTCTACACCGGGTATTAGTAAACTAAAAACACCTTTTATGGAACCCGTGATAAGCGATGATGACCGCCCTATAGGCTTTGTGTCTGTTACTTATTTAACTCGCGCCGCAATATCCGACAGCCATAATCATTTTCATGACTTAGGTCGACAGGTACTATTAATGCTAGTGATTGCATGTATTTTTACGTGGCAGTTAGGGCGTGGATTAAAACGTTGGCAGGTAAATCGCTACATGCAAAAAACATCTGAACAAGAATCGTAAAGCTGCTTTGCAAGCGTCCCTCTTTCACTATGTGGCTTTAAATCACATAACGCGTTAAATACATCAGGTATATGTAATGGCGTGTTAACTTCACCTTGATGACCGCTTAACGGCATTGAAGGTGAGTCGGTTTCAAGCACTAAGTGCTCTGGCTCAATAGCAGCAATAACAGCGCGTGTTTTAACTGCGCGATCATAGGTAATAACGCCGCCTATGCCAAGCTTAAAACCCTGCTTAATATAGTACTGCGCTTGTTGAAGTGAGCCCGAAAAGGCATGAATCACTCCCCCGTTTTTTGGCTTACACCGCTTAAACGATTGCGCAATTAAATCATGGCTTTGCCTATGATGCACAATGAGCGGTAAGTTAAGCTCATTAGAAAGCCCTATTTGCTGCTCAAATAAATAAGTTTGTTTAGGAAGGTTTTCAATACTTCGATCAAGCCCGCACTCCCCAATAGCTACCAACTGATGCTTATTTGCAGTCGCGAATTCAAATAACGCTTCTATGTGCGATTCGTTATGTTGCTCTAAAAAGTAAGGATGTAGCCCTGCGGCTATTTTTATACTTGGGTAAGTTGCTTTGAGTTTTATGAGAGTATGTGATTGAGCAAGCGTAATACCCGGCACAACAAACTGATTAACTCCCTTTGCTACACACTCGTTTATGAGCGATTCACGATTCGAATCAAACTCGCTAAAGTCGAGGTGGCAATGAGAGTCAATAAATTGCACGGTTACTTACTCATCTATTTATTAAGGGTTTAAGCGTGTAATTTGCCAGCTGTTATCTGCTTGGCGCTGATACATAAAACGGTCATGCAAACGATGCGCCCCACCTTGCCAAAACTCAATTTTAGTGGGCACTACACAATATCCGCCCCAAAAATCAGGAAGTGGTATTTCACCTTTAGCAAACTTATTTTTCATGTTGGCGAAGGTTTCCATGAGTACTTTACGTGATGACACCGGACGACTTTGCGCTGACGCCCACGCCGCTAATTGGCTTTCTTTAGGACGAGATAAAAAGTACTTTGCCACAGCAGAGGTAGGCAATGGTTTAGCCTCGCCATATACAATAACTTGGCGTTCCATGTGGTGCCACGGAAAGTGCAGTGATATTTTGTTATTACCTTTAAGCTCTTGCGCTTTACGCGAACCTGTATTGGTAAAAAATACAAAACCGTTATCATCCAAATGCTTTAAAAGCACAATACGCTGTGAAGGCTGACCGGTTTCATCAACAGTTGCTACAACCATCGCAGTTGGATCGGGTAACTGGCTTGCCACTGCATGCTCAAGCCATGTTTCAAACTGCTTAAACGGATCATCTTGCAAGTTATCTTCGCTTAACGCGTCCTGCAGGTATTCACGGCGAATATCTTCGAGTTTCATAACAAGTCCTTTAAATAGAGCCTAGAAAAGAGCTTAGAGTAGCGAGCTTAAAACATTAGATGTTGAGTAATAACAAATATTAAGATTCAGGTGCATGCGATAGCAATAAACACAGAGCCTCAGGTGTATCGTTGGGTTTCGTTTCACTCAACCCAACCTACAACGTAAACTACACAACTCAGGTATCTGTAAGTGTAGGAGTGCTAGCAAGGCAAGAAGTTTATTTATGCCAAGGAGCATACGGTTTGTATGTGACTTAGGCTAAATAAACTTCTTAACGCAGCTAAAACGAACTACACAACTCAGATATCTGCAAGTGTAGAAGTGCTGACAAGACGGAGTGCTTTTTTATGCCAAGGAGCATACATTTAGTATGTGACTTAGGCTAAAAAAGCACGACAACGCAGTCAAAGCGAACTACACGCAGCAGACGGTTCACCTAAGTAGTTTAGCCTAAGACAAGGCGTCCAACCTGACTTATCCCTATGAGCATACGGTTTGTATGTGATTAGGGTAAGTCGGATTGGATAACGCAGTATTAGGTTAAAATACGACGGTGATTACATTTGCTCCATAACTTCAATACCTAGCAAATCCAATCCCGTTTCTAATGTTCTTGAAACCAAATTACACAGCACTAAACGGCTATCGCGCACGCTTGGCTCTACGCCTTCTTTAAGTACTGGGCAGGCCTCGTAAAATGTCATGTATAAGCTTGCTAGCTCATATAGGTAACCACATAGTACGTGCGGTGTTGCTTCGCTGATCATTAAATCAAGTACTTCTTCAAGCTGTAGTAGCTTAAGTGCTAGTGCTTTTTCTTGAGGCTCAACAATTGCAACATCTGAATTTAATGTAGCTGCATCAACGCCTGACTTACGGAAAATACTGCGTATACGTGTATAAGCATATTGTAAGTAAGGAGCGGTTGCGCCTTCAAAGCTTAGCATGCTGTCCCAGTTAAAAATGTAATCGCTGGTACGGTGCTTAGAAAGGTCGGCGTATTTAACTGCGCCAATACCTACTTTACGTGCAATCTCGCTGCGTTCGCTATCACTTAAATCCGATTCACGTTCAGCTAGTTTTGCAGCTGCACGATTAATTGATTCTTCCAATAAGTCAGCAAGTTTTACTGTGCCGCCAGTACGTGTTTTAAATGGTTTGTTATCGGCGCCCATCATGGTGCCAAACGGGCAAAACTCGTAACTTGTTTCGTCTCGTAATAAACCTGCTTTACGCGCTGTAAGCTCTACTTGATTAAAGTGTAGGTTTTGACGTGCATCTACAAAAATTAAGATACGATCAGCACCTAATTTATTTGAACGATAATCACATGCCGCTAAATCGGTTGTTGCATATAAAAAACCACCGCCAGATTTTTGTACGATAAACGCTGAAGGCTCGCCATCCTTATTAGCTAGCTCATCTAAAAATACAACTTGTGCACCTTGCGACTCTACGGCAATGTTTTTATCTTTAAGTAGGCTAATAATATCGTTGAGCTCTGCGTTGTATGCGCTTTCAGCCATAATATCGGCTTGAGTAAGTGTTACATTTAAACGCTTGTATACTTCTTCAGAGTGCTTAACTGAGGTGGCTATAAATAGTTTCCAAAGTTTTTCACAGTGTGCGTCGCCGCCTTGTAATTTAACAACGTAATTACGTGCTTTATCTGCAAAGCCTTCTTCATCGTCAAAGCGCTTTTTAGCATCGCGATAAAAGGTTTCTAAATCAGCAAGCGCTACAGAATCTAAATCTACACCTTGGCTAATTTGATCTTCTAAATGCGCGATTAACATACCAAATTGCGTGCCCCAATCACCCATGTGATTTTGACGTACAACCGTATCACCTCTAAATTCAAGCGCACGCACAATTGAGTCACCAATAATGGTTGAACGTAAATGGCCTACGTGCATTTCTTTAGCAAGGTTTGGTGATGAATAGTCAACAACCACTTTTTGCGGGTTAGCATGCTCGTTTACAGCAAGCTTTGCATCACTGTTAGCGGCTTGTACGCTTTGAGCTAAAAACTCAGGCTTTAAATGAATATTAATAAAACCTGGGCCAGCAATTTCAGTCTTTTGAGCAATATCGCTTACATCAAGATTATCTATAATTTTTTGCGCAAGCTCACGTGGGTTGCTTTTCATTTTTTTAGCCGCGCCCATTGCTGCATTAATTTGGTAATCACCAAATTGTGGACGTGTGCTTTGTGTTACTGCTGGGTTTGTATCTTCAGGTAAGCCTGCGCCCGCCATAGCGGCAATGGCTTTTTCGATTAAAATAGTACGAATATTCATATTTTTTACCTTTGTAAGCCCGCCAAAGCAGGCTTTCAGTTAACTGTAGTCAGTCGATTCTAGTTTTCGCGAGTGTGGTTAAATGTCACTTCTGGGTAACGCTCTACGGATAAATTAAGATTTACACGGCTCGGCGCAATGTAAGTTAAGTTATCACCACCATCGAGTGCTAAATTACTTTCGCACTTGCGCTTAAAGTCTTCAAACTTTTTCACATCGTCACTGCTTACCCAACGCGCTGTATTTACGTTTACACCTTCGTAAATAGCATCTACGTTATATTCGGCTTTTAAGCGCGCTACAACTACATCAAACTGAAGTACACCTACCGCGCCCACAATTAAATCGTTGTTTATAAGCGGTCTAAATACTTGCACAGCACCTTCTTCAGAAAGCTGTACTAAGCCTTTTAATAATTGCTTTTGCTTAAGTGGATCGCGAAGACGAATACGGCGGAATAATTCAGGCGCAAAGTTAGGGATACCGCTAAATTTAAGTTTTTCGCCTTGTGTGAACGTATCACCAATTTGAATGGTACCGTGGTTATGCAAACCAATAATATCGCCCGCGTAAGCGTCAGCTGCGCGCTCACGATCGCCCGCCATAAAAGTTACCGCATCAGAAATGCTCACTTGCTTGCCAATTCGCACGTGATTCATTTTCATGCCTTGGCTGTACTTACCCGATACAATACGCATAAATGCAATACGGTCACGGTGCTTAGGGTCCATGTTGGCCTGAATTTTAAATACAAAACCAGTAAAGTTTTCTTCAGTTGCAACAATAAGTCTGTCTTCGGTTTCACGAGGCAGTGGCGTTGGTGCCCATTTAGTTAAACCATCTAAAACGTGGTCAACACCAAAGTTACCCAGTGCGGTACCGTAATAAACTGGCGAAAGCTCACCTGCTAAAAACAGATCTAAATCAAATTCGTTTGATGCGCCAATAACAAGCTCAAGCTCATCGCGTAATTGCGCAGCTAAATCTTCACCAATGGCAATATCAAGTTCTGGGTTATCAAGACCTTTAATGGTACGAACTTCTTGAATTTTATGACCTTGACCTGTTTTGTATAAAACAGCTTCATCATTATGAATGTGATAAACACCTTTGAACTCTTTACCACAGCCAATTGGCCAAGTAATGGGTGCACAGGCAATATTTAGCTCTGTTTCAACTTCGTCAAGCACTTCCATTGGGTCGCGAATTTCACGGTCACATTTATTCATAAACGTAACAATTGGCGTTGTACGCAGGCGTGTAACTTCCATTAGCTTACGGGTACGATCTTCTACACCCTTTGCCGCATCAATAACCATTAAACACGAATCTACCGCGGTTAATGTGCGGTAAGTATCTTCCGAGAAATCTTCATGTCCTGGAGTATCAAGTAAATTAACAAGTGCGTTGTTATATGGAAACTGCATTACAGAGGTAGTAACAGATATACCACGCTCTTTTTCCATTTCCATCCAGTCAGACTTTGCATGCTGGTTAGAGCCACGGCCTTTTACAGTGCCGGCTCGTTGAATAGCTTGTCCGAATAACAATACTTTTTCGGTAATGGTTGTTTTACCAGCATCTGGGTGAGAGATGATAGCAAAGGTTCGTCGTTTATTAATTTCGCTAAGGAGATTTTGATCTGCCATTAAAAAAGTTCTTTTAGTTTGTATACGGATATTATCCACTTTAAGTATGCTGAGCTTTCAAGGCTTAAATAATACCAATTGCATTAAATTAGCGTTCTATTATAGCGATAATAAAATAGCGCAATAACAAGGCGAAATTATCACATAGAGTTATTCTCTATGAATAATTTTTAACGTAGTTAGTGAGTTATTTAATACGCTAGAACGATCTTGTTTTAATAAAATTGGTATAGAGCAACCTCGAAAGCTCAACACACCATCAGAAAAGCCCTAAATTGGCCCTTCACATGCGATCCGTTATGTTAATCGTAATTGAAGACTATTTTCGCTGATCTTGGCCTTATAAACAATCAATGGTTGGTTATTAGCTGATCTTTTTTATTAATATGGATTTTGGGAAGCCTAACTACAAATGAGGTACAAAAAAATCAGTAATAAGCCAAATAAATAGGATCAGCACACAATACACCAAGCCTCTGCACACCATTAGAATTTTTAAGCCTTGCTTGAGAATATAACCTAGTGGCCCGGCTAACAGCCCTGCGTTAACCCACTGGTATTTATAACTGAGAGTAAATTAGAAAATTCAATTTTAAGTGATAGCATTTATCTTTAAAAAAAATGACTTTAAAAGATGTAAATTTATGTAAACTTTTTTGAACAATAAAATAACGGTTATAAGCATGTAACTTATTAAATTAAAATAACTTAATAAAATAAAAAAACACCAATACAGAGCTAAATACCATGCAACTACTGATTGTAATTTAACCACCAAGACCGCCACAAGCTTGTGTAATAAAGTCGTAACGCATATTATTGGCAGATTGCATGGAGGATAAGTCGTTTGGTCATGAAAACCAGTAAGTTAAGTATTAGATTATTATGGTATATAACACCCCTTGTTATTCTACCGCTGCTATTTTTAGGTGGCTTTACACTCACCAATGTAACTAATTCAACACAAAAACAAGCTGATTTAATAATGAGCCGTTTTGTTGAGCAACAACAGCAAAAAATATTTAACTATATCGACTCTTTTCACTCTACTGCAAAACTACTTTCAACCTCGCCAGTACTTAGTGATTTTTTAGCAAACGACATTCGTGCCAACGGTAATTACACCCGAAAACTTGGCGCGCTTATGGATGTATTTGCCAGTTACAGTGAGGCTTATCCCGATATAATTAGCATTAATTTAGTTTCAGCCAGTGGGAAAAGCGATGCCTACTACTCTAACAACCTAACAACAGCGCCTAAAAGCTACCCGTTTTTTAATCAAGTATTGCAAAGTAATTTAAGTAAACAGCAATTTATGATTCAAAAGGATGATGGCACCACTAGTTTGTATTTTATTCAACGAATTTATAGTGTTGATTACTATTTAAAACGACCACAGCAGCTTGGTTTTATTGTAATACATATAGAACCTTCAATACTAAACTCTAGTATTTTAGAAGCGCCATATAACAACACGCTTAATTTAATGTTGACTAAAGACGGGAAAATTTTATTTAGCTCCGATTACAATATGCGTGGCCAATACATAAGCGAGTACGAACTTAATCAAGTGCACGACCTCGCTGATATCGGCATGCTTTCAACTATTGAACTCTCAAGCATAGACAAAATAGAGCGAATGATTTTTGCAGTGCAAATGCCCGGCGGATATTATTACGTATCGACCATTCCCAAAGGGGTGCTTTATCAATCAGGCAAAGCCATAAGTTTAATAACAGGCTTAATTGTTATTATTTCGGTGATCACCCTGCCAATATTAATTTTTGTAGTGGTCCGCAATTTATTACTTAACCCAATTGAGTTACTCGGGGCTGCGAGTCATCGTGTTGGTGATGGCGATTTGTCGGTGCACTTACCAGCTCATACAAATGATGAAGTAGGTGTTTTATTTAACGACTTTAACCACATGGTTAATCAAATAAGGCACTACCAACAACAGCTTGAAGAATACAAACACCACCTTGAAGATAAAGTGGAAAGTCGTACCCAAGCACTTGAAACTATGAACAGCCAACTTGAGTTAGCTATTGGCCAAGCTGAGCAAGCTAATCAACTTAAGAGTCGTTTTTTAGCTAACATGAGTCACGAAATACGCACGCCGCTCACGGCCATTATGGGCTTTACAGAGCAGTTACTACACAACGATAAAGTAGCGAATGACAAACAACACCTAAGCACTATTTTACGTAATTCAAAACACTTACTAGAGTTAATAAATAACATACTCGATTTATCTAAAATTGAAGCTGAAAAGCTGGCTGTTGATTTGTCAGCGTTAAACGTAGTGCAGCTTGTGCACGACATTGAATCAATTATTCAACCACTGGCACAAGAAAAACAATTAACCCTTAATATCGACTATCAACTGCCGCTACCCCGCACCATTTATAGTGATGTGACCCGCTTAAAACAAATACTTATAAACATTGCTAATAACGCTGTTAAATTTACCGAAAATGGCAGCGTGTCTATTTGTGTGCATTATTTACAAGCAAGTCAAAAGCTAGAGTTTGTAATTAAAGATACTGGTATTGGTATGTCTGAGCATCAAATAGAACGTGTATTTAAGCCGTTTGAACAAGCCGATGCCACAACTACACGTCGTTTTGGTGGTACAGGTCTTGGGTTGTGTATTTCTAAAAACTTAGCACTGTTACTTGGTGGCGATGTAAACCTTGAAAGTGAAGTGGGTGTAGGTAGCCGAGTTACAATTAGGGTGGCATGTCAGCTATCTGATGATCAACCAATGCTTGAATTTTTAACGCAAGACAGCCAGTTAATACCAGAGAAAGACCCTCTCTTATCGTTTGCAACCAATAACTTCGACGCCAATATATTAGTGGCTGAGGATAACCCAGATAACCAACTATTAATTAAATTATTACTGCAAACCTGGGGTCTTGAACCCGATATTGCCAGTAATGGCGCACAAGCTGTAGAAATGGCGCTCGTAAACGACTACCAACTTATTATTATGGATATGCAAATGCCTGTAATGGGCGGATTAGAAGCGACTAAAATGCTTCGTCATGCAGCGTATGATGGCCCTATCATTGCCCTTACTGCCAATGTAATGAACCATGATATAGGCACTTATCTAGAAGCTGGTTGCGACAAAGCACTGGCTAAACCCATTGATAAAGATGCTCTGGAAAACGTACTCGTAAGCTACCTGCATCTTGAAAAAGATAATCAAAATAAATGGGATAGCCTATTAAAGAGCGAAAAGTTTCAGCAAATTGCCGATAATTACTTAGCTAACTTACCTACATATTTAGAAGAAGTTAAAGCTTTGCAGCATTGTGATGATTGGGAAGCATTAAGAGGTATAGCGCACAGTGTTAAAGGTAGTTCTGGATGCTTTAACTTTGATGAAATTTACCATAGCGCTGCGGCACTTGAAGAGAACTTAAAAAGTAACAATAAAGTACCAAGAGACGAGCTGGTAAATGATTTAATAGCAGCCATTGAGCAAGCAATTAGCGACAAAGTAACCTAAAAAGCAAACTTACAAAACGGTACAAATGCAGTACTTTAGCGGCTCTATATTTTAAATGCTAATTACCGACTTTAATTATGAAAAGTTTAAACCTAGCGCCATACCCATTAAAATAGCGTCTTCAAAGCCATTTTTAGCAGGGTTATCGCTTGGGTAGTAGTTTTTACGCACTGACATCTCAGCAAAGCCTGCGCGCTCGTACAGCGCAATAGCACGCGTATTTGATTCGCGAACTTCTAAAAAGAGGTTTTCAGCATTTTGCTGCTCACCATATTCAATAAACTGCGCTAACAACTGCCTTGCAATACCCTTACCCTGGTGACTTGGTGTTACACAAATATCCATAAGTGTAAAATCAGGCCCTGCTTTTTCACCAATATAAAAACCAATCATGCTCGCCTCATCAAATGCGGCAACATTAAAATAGCGCCCGCCTATACATGAACCCATTGTATTTAAAGTCCACGGATGGCTATGACACGCTGTTTCGATGGCCATTAATTGAGGTATTGCAGTTTCATCTACTGATTTAAAGTTTATCAAGGTGTTCACTCATTAAAGCCCATAAAGCACGCTTCTCAGAGGCGTTGAGCTGTGGGGTTGGCAATGTAAGCTTATTGTCGTTTAATTGCATCTCACTGCCCTGTACAACGCTATTTATAATAATAGGTTCTGCACTGAGTTTAATGTCTGCAAGTAGTTGCTCATTTAGCGTTAAAGAACTAGCTATCGTGCTTTGCGATAAAGTATTAGCTTGATCATTTGCTTGAGGACAATAATGTTGATTGAGTTCAAGATTTTCTATATCAAAAATAGCTGCGTAACGTGGATGCATAACAACTCAGTAGATTAGACATTTGAACAATATAAGAAGTAATAAAAACGATGTAAAGAAGAAATGGCAGGGGCGGAGAGATTCGAACTCCCAACCATCGGTTTTGGAGACCGCTGTTCTACCAATTGGAACTACGCCCCTGCAATGACGACGAATTATAGAGAAGTTTCGCCAAAGGTAAAGAGAAAAATCACTCTTTTAGTTTAACTGCTTTTTAAATAAACAAAACGGCGAATTAGCATGCTAATTCGCCGTTTTTTAATCACTTAAAATTAGTTAATTAAAACTAAAATTAATTATTCCCATTCGATAGTTGCAGGTGGTTTACCTGAAATATCGTAAACAACACGAGAAATACCATCTATTTCATTAATGATACGGTTTGATACCACACCTAAAAACTCATAAGGTAAATGTGACCAGCGCGCTGTCATAAAGTCGATTGTTTCCACACAACGAAGTGATACAACCCAATCGTACTTACGTGCATCGCCCATAACCCCTACCGATTTAACAGGTAAGAATACAGTAAACGCTTGGCTTACTTTATGGTAAAGATCAGCTTTGTGAAGCTCTTCGATGAAAATCGCATCAGCGCGGCGTAATAAATCACAGTATTCTTTTTTGATTTCGCCAAGTACACGCACACCTAAACCTGGTCCAGGGAAAGGGTGACGGTAAAGCATGTCGTACGGTAAACCAAGCTCTAGGCCAATTTTACGTACTTCGTCTTTGAATAATTCACGTAATGGCTCAACTAGGCCCATTTTCATGTCATCTGGTAATCCGCCCACATTGTGGTGAGATTTAATAACATGCGCTTTACCAGTTGCAGATGCCGCTGATTCAATTACATCAGGATAAATTGTACCTTGCGCTAACCATTTTGCATTTTTAAGCTTTTTGGCTTGCTCATCAAATACATTAATAAACGTATGACCAATGGCTTTACGTTTATCTTCTGGGTCTGACTTACCCGCTAGATCATTTAAAAACTGCTCTTCAGCCTCAACTTTAACAATATTTAAGCCAAATTTATTACCAAACATGTCCATTACTTGTTGGCCTTCGTTTAAACGAAGTAAACCATTATCAACAAATACACATGTTAGTCTTTCGCCAATTGCACGGTGAATAAGCATAGCCACAACCGATGAATCAACACCACCAGAGAGGCCTAAAATAACTTCGTCATCGCCAACTGTTTCTTTAATACGCTCGATAGCATCATCGATAATTTTTGCAGCAGTCCACAATTTTTCACAGCCACAAATATCAATAGCAAAACGCTCTAATAAGCGCTGACCTTGATGCGTGTGTGTTACTTCTGGGTGAAACTGTACACCGTAAAAACGTTTTTCTTCGTTAGACATTGCAGCATGTGGACAAGTAGATGTTTTAGCTGTTGTTGCAAAACCAGCTGGAATATCCATTACTTTGTCGCCATGGCTCATCCATACGTCGAGTATGCCGTTGCCGCCATCGGTAATGCTGTCTTCAATTGCATCAAATAATGCACAGCTGCCTACTTTTTCTACTTGTGCGTAACCAAACTCTTTTTTATCAGAGCTGTGTACACTTCCGCCAAGTTGAGCTGCCATTGTTTGCATACCGTAGCAAATACCTAGCACAGGCACGCCTGCATTAAATACATACTCAGGAGCGCGCGGGCTGTTTTCAAGTGTTGTTGATTCTGGACCACCAGAAAGAATAATACCTTGTGGGTTGAACTCGCGGATTTGCTCTTCAGTCACATCCCATGCCCAAAGCTCACAGTAAACACCAATTTCACGCACACGACGGGCGATTAATTGAGTGTATTGTGAACCAAAGTCTAAAATGAGAATTCGTGAATCGTGAATATCTTTGCTCATGGAGTATCTCGTAAAGTCTGATGCTAAATGCCGCTTTGAATACCAATTTTATTAAACATTACTAATTCTTGCAGGCTAAATAACTCTCTAACCACGTTAAAAACTTCTTATTTAGAAGAAACTAAAAATCGAAATTTTTGCCTCGTTATTGAGCCATTTATCTGTCGCAATAATTGACCACTTTATTAATGCAATTGGTATTTATATAAACGACTAAAAAGAGGGCTTGCAAAGCAAGCCCAGTATATTAAATTAATTACGCGGCTTAACCTAAGCGGTAATTTGGTGCTTCTTTAGTGATTTGCACATCATGAACGTGCGACTCACCCATACCCGCTGAAGTAACGCGTACAAATTGTGGTTTTGTATTTAGCTCTTCAATTGTTGCACAACCCGTTAAGCCCATAGCACTTCGCAGGCCGCCCACTTGCTGATGAATAATCGTTGCAATAGGGCCTTTGTAAGCTACGCGACCTTCAATACCTTCAGGTACTAACTTGTCTGCTTCGTTTGATTTTTGGAAGTAACGATCTGATGAACCTTCTTTTTGATCCATCGCGCCCAATGAGCCCATCCCACGGTAAGATTTGTAATAACGGCCTTGGTATAATTCAACTTCACCTGGTGCTTCTTCAGTACCAGCAAGAAGTGAGCCCACCATTACACACGATGCACCAGCAACAAGTGCTTTAACAATATCACCAGAAAAACGAATGCCACCATCAGCAATAACAGGAATGTCGCGACCTTTTAAGCCTTCAACAGCATCTGAAATAGCGGTAATTTGTGGAACTCCACAACCGGTAACAATACGTGTAGTACAAATAGAACCTGGGCCGATACCTACTTTAACTGCATCCGCTCCCGCATCAGCAAGTGCAATCGCACCTTCAGCTGTTGCTATGTTGCCTGCAATAATTTGTAAGTCTGGGTACTCTTTACGCGTTTTAGTAACACGGTCAATAACACCTTGAGAGTGACCATGCGATGTATCGATAAGTAAAACATCAATACCCGCTTCTACTAATGCAGCAATACGCTCATCAGTACCTGCACCAACACTTACAGCAGCACCTACGCGTAAACGACCTTGGTCGTCTTTACATGCGTCAGGTTTGTCTTGGGCTTTTTGGTAATCTTTTACTGTGATCATGCCTTTAAGTTTAAATTCATCATCAACAACAAGGATTTTTTCAATGCGGTGTTCGTGCATTAAGCCTAAAATTTCTTCGCGTGCTGCGCCTTCTTTAACGGTAACAAGCTTTTCTTTTTTAGTCATAACGGTAGAAACAGGCTGTTCAAGCTTAGTTTCAAAACGCATATCACGACTAGTAACAATGCCTACAAGCACATTATTGCTATCGGTAACCGGAAAGCCTGAAAAACCTTTTTCGTGCGAAAGCTCAATTGCATCTGCAATTGTTAAATCGGCAGTAACCGTTACAGGGTATGAAACAATACCTGCTTCGTAGGTTTTAACTTTACGTACGTTTTTCGCTTGTTCTTCAATAGTCATGTTTTTATGAATAAAACCAAGACCACCTTCTTGCGCAAGGGCAATAGCTAAACGAGCTTCTGTAACAGTATCCATAGATGCTGAAATAAGCGGCAAGTTAAGTTTGATACCACGCGTTAAGCGAGTTGAAATATTTGCCGTGTGTGGCAAAACAGTAGAATGACCAGGTACTAAAAGTACGTCATCAAAGGTAAGAGCTTCTTTAGCGATTCTAAGCATTTTGGCAACTTCTCACATGTGGATCTAAGATAAGGAATTGCGGCCAAATTTTAACAGCGTTGTTGGCATGAGTAAATAATATTTCGCAAATATTTATGATAAAGTAGTGCAATAAATAGTTTTAGGTTGTTTTTTATGTTTTCGAAGCCTTCGCAGGCGGTTTACACCGTTTCACGCCTTAATAGAGAAATTCGCACAATCCTTGAGCAAGGTTTTGCATCTTTAGTGCTCACGGGCGAAATTTCTAACTTTATTACCCCTGCATCTGGACATTGGTACTTTTCGTTAAAAGACGATAAAGCACAAATTAAAGCCGCAATGTGGCGAGGCAATAATCGCAACCAAAGCTACCGCCCTGTAAATGGCGCACAAGTTACAGTAAAAGCGCGTGTATCGCTTTATGAACCTCGCGGTGACTACCAGCTTATTGTTGAGCATATGGAACCCGCAGGCGAAGGTCAGCTAAAACAAGAATTTGATGCGCTTAAAATGCGTTTAGCCGCCGAAGGATTATTTAGCTCTGCTCACAAACAGCCATTACCCCAAAATATTAATCGCATTGGTGTTATTACCTCAGCAACCGGCGCTGCTATAAAAGATATTTTAACGGTACTCAAACGCCGTGCACCGCAGCTAGAAGTCATCATTTACCCTGCTATGGTACAAGGCAAAGAAGCGCACGTGCATTTAATTAACCAAATTGAATTAGCTAATGCTCGTGATGAAGTAGACGTACTTATTTTAGGGCGAGGCGGCGGATCACTTGAAGATTTATGGTGTTTTAATCACGAACAGCTCGCCCGCGCTATTTTCAAAAGTGAATTACCGATAGTAAGTGCGGTAGGCCACGAAATAGATACCACTATTAGCGATTACGTTGCTGATGTTCGTGCAGCGACTCCATCAGCCGCAGCTGAGCTTGTAAGCCCAAATACGCAAGAGTTACACAACAAAGTAAAGCAATTAGTTAATCGTTTATCTAACGCGTTTAAGCACGGAATTGCCGACAAGCGCGCACTAGCAACGCAGTTACAACACCGCCTTAATTTATGTCATCCGCGTAATCAGCTTAATCAAAAATCACAACGTTTGGATGAGCTAAGCATTGCGCTGCAACAGGCGATGCGTAATCGTTTATACCAGCAAGAACGCACACTCAATAACTTAACGCCGCGTTTAATGCGCCAATCACCCGATAAAAAACTCGCTACAGCAAGCCATCAACTTTCGCAATTACAAGCTAGGCTAAACCAAGCTATACAACATCAGTTACAGCAAGCGAATAATAGCTTAGCACTGCAAGCAAGCAGGTTAGATTCAGTAAGTCCGCTTAATGTTTTAGCGCGCGGCTATAGCATCACTAAAACACAACAAGGCAAAGTGGTTAAATCTGTGGGGCAAATTAAAACAGGCGATGTTTTGATTACAGAGCTCGTTGATGGCTCTATAGAATCACAGGTTATACCTATTACATAAAGTTGGTATTACTTAAAACTCTGTACTTAGCAACAATTTAAGCTCGCTATCGCTTGATGTGGAGGTAGTGCTTTTAAATTGTTGCCAAAACTCTTGCTTCATCAACTTGTCGTTTAGCTCTCGCCATTGAGAATTATCAAATGTGTCGTTATCAGCGGGTGCCGCAAGTTCAAATTCACATATCGTCGTTTTACATTTTGCGCTAACAACATCGGGTATAATCGCTAAATCAGCTGTTAATAAAAAATCTTGTAATGCCATTTCAGTACGATAAGCCCATTCTTCGTCACGCGTTTGCTTTTCAAATTTATCACGTAAGATCTTCTCAAAATCTGAAGGACCTCTCATTTGCTTTAAAATGCTTTTAACTGTCGCTTTCTGCTCAGCGAGTTGCTGCTTAAGCTGAGTTACTTGCTCTTCTAAAGGTAGTTCATCAAGCATTTGGGGTTCTGAATAGGTTGGAAGCGTGTCTTCAGCGAGCTCTATATTAGCGACTTGCTCAGGTACTGCAGAGTCTGCATTACTTAATACCTCATTACTTTGTTGTTCAGTATGAAGCTTTTGCTGTTTTTCATAACTTGGCTGCGACTTAACAGGTTCAGGATGACTTGAAGCTGCATTAAAGTAGCTCCATGTTAAACCTACACCCGCAATAAACCCAATCCCTAGAGCCAATAAACTATTCTTGTTCATGTTAATTCCTTTTAAGTTTTATTATTTTTAATTACTTATAGCATTGCACTCGTGTGCGATTCGTTTTCAGGCTCAGGATTTGCTAAAAAGTTTTGGTTCATACTTTGCGCCGGACACTCACAATCCGGTCGACCAATAATTTTAGCGGGCACGCCAACAGCGGTTGTGTGTGGTGGAACATTGCTAAGTACAACTGAGCCCGCACCAATTCGTGCGCCCTCACCTACTTCAATATTACCAAGTACTTTAGCGCCGGCGCCAATTAATACGCCCGCTCTAATTTTAGGATGACGATCACCCTGCTCATTGCCTGTACCGCCAAGCGTTACAGATTGCAAAATTGATACATTATCTTCAATTACCGCTGTTTCACCAATAACAATACCGGTTGCGTGGTCAAACATAATGCCTTTACCCACTTTACATGCTGGGTGAATATCGACCCCAAACACTTCAGAGTTACGGCTTTGAATAAAGCGCGCTAGCTCTTTGCGGTTTTGTTGCCACAAGCAATTAGCCAAACGGTGCGCCTGAATAGCATGAAAACCTTTTAGATTTAATATAACCGTAAGATAGGTTTCTGATGCAGGGTCGCGGTCTTTTACCGCTTTAATATCCTCAGCAACAAAAGATAGCATACGGTCACATTTTACAAATGCTTGGTCAAACAGCTCTCGGATAGTGAATGCCGATACCACCGCATCAGCCAACTTATTAGCAACAATAAAGCTCAATGCCGAACCTAAACAATCATGATTCAAAATGCATGAATAAACATGACTTGCTAATAATGGTTCACGTGTTACTACATCGTTAGCTTCGTCGCGAAGCTGTTGCCAAATTGCATGACGCATAATACTGCACTGCCTTAAGTTGATATAAAATAGCCTTTTCCCAAGTCTAACGGATTTAAAGCCTAAGGTGTTAATCCCTTAGTTATTTGTTCTGGTTATTAGATATAACTAGGGACGATTAACTCTTTGTTGCCTACACGGATGTAGATAAGAGGCGTGAGCAGGACGCGGAAGCTTTGTTCGGTTTTTACTTATTCTTACAGGGATGTAAGTCAGTAGAATAACGCAGGAGCAGTTATCGAGCCCACTAGGTTACAAACCTCGCGCCGCGATTAAATCGACCCTAGATTGAACAAATTTCAATCCACAGAGTTCAACACGCCCTAGCACCCAGAAATGATATTTCAAATACGTACCCATTTTTTAGATTAAGTTATACGACAGTAGCTAAAATTACCAATACATACTTAAAATATAGTAAATTAATAAAAATCAAAAGCTAGCAACATACGAAAGCTCACCTGTCATATGAAAAAATACGGACTGACGTACAGCTGACGGCGTAAAAAAAACGCTAAATTAATTAGGATTTAAGCTAAGTTTGTTCATTATACCGAGCTAAGCTATATTTAGTTTTATTGATTTTTTACATAAACAAATAGAAATGAGGAATTCAAAATGAGTGATG
This sequence comes from Pseudoalteromonas sp. NZS71_1, assembly GCF_015864305.1. Lineage (NCBI taxonomy): Bacteria > Pseudomonadati > Pseudomonadota > Gammaproteobacteria > Alteromonadales > Pseudoalteromonadaceae > Pseudoalteromonas > Pseudoalteromonas sp. NZS71_1. The sequence goes on from NZ_JADYXM010000002.1 coordinate 286,527, forward strand.
ACTCTGAATTAAAAAATAAAGAAAAGCGTGGAATAAATATATTACTTCTCATTAGTTTAATAATTATGATTATTGGTATTGCCATCAAAATATATGATGCGCGTTTCATTAATTAAAGGACCCTACTACAGAGTCCTTAAAGATATAAAGTGCCCCATAAGTTAGGGCACTTTCCAACCATTAAAAACCACTTAAATTATTGAAATACTTTTTCAACTTTTACCACTTCAATATTTTTTGCAGGAATTGCTAATTTATAATCGGCAATCACTTTATCCTCAGCAACCAACTCAGCAGGTTTATTAGTGTTATAAACCATTGGTGATGTTCGCTCAGACGCTAAACGTTTCTGCATATCAGCGCCGTCTGCGGTTATAAACACATATTGAACATTGTCTGTTTGTAAGTTTTCTTTAATAACGCGATTTACATCAGCAAGCGTTAGCGTTTTAAGTTTGTTAGTTACGTAACTTACAAAGCTATCTGTGTTGTAAAATTCGCTATCAAGCGCGTAACCTAATTGGCGGTTTTGACTTGCCACCATTTGCGGCACAAAATTAATTAAAAAGTTACGCGTAGCTTCAAAGTCGTCTTCGCTCATACCATTTTTAATTAGCTTATCTAGCTCAAACAAGGCGGTACGTGTGGCAAAGTGCGCATCGTTATTAGAGCGAAGTGGGCGTAACCACACTTGAAATATTTGCTCAGAGCGCCCTAGGTTTGCATCAGGCTTGGTTTGAAACATACCACGTGGAAAATATTCAATGTATGCGTAATCGCCATAGTTCATGCCGCGAGTTTCACGAATGCGCTCATATAAAAAGCTGTTAGAACTACGGTGCTCACCAAAGTATGAACGCACAAGCCAAAGGGCTGTCCAGTCTTCGCTACTTCTAATTGTATCAATAGGAAAACCAAACGATACCGCAGTCGATTGCGCCGATTTTTCTACAATAGTTGCATGATGACCTTTAAGCGCTGGTGCATCAGGAATACTTAAACGGCTTTGCTCACCTTTTGGTAGCGTTGCAAAATCGCTCATCATTTTAGCTTTAAGTTTTGCAGGCACAGCCCCAATTAAGCCAACCGTGAGTTTAGATTGCGTAAGCTCGCTGTTATAAAACGCTTTAACATCATCCAGCGTCAACGCTTCTAAATCCGAAATATCACCGTAGTTGTAGCTTTCGTAAGGGTGATTTTTGTAAAGCGCACTGTATAGCACTTCTTTGCCTAGCTCTTCATCGTTAGATGCTTTTAAGCCTGATTTAATACCGTCGATCATTTCTTTTTTAAGGCGTTTAAAGTCGTCATCTCTAAAACCTGGATTTAGTAATTGATCGCTCACAAGTGTATACCACTGCGCCGCATTATCTTTATGAATACGCCCTTGAAACGACAGCATTTCTTTATCTATTTGATAGCCAAAGCTACCCGCAAGCGGATAAAGTGCTTTTTGAATATCTTTATAGCTTGTCGCCTCTGAGCCACCTTGTGCAAGCATAGCCGCAGTTAACGCAGCAACACCTTTTTTACCTTGTGGGTCGGCAGCCGCACCGGTATTGAATAAAAAGTTAACATCAATTAATGGCGAGCTATTCGTTTTATCAAGCACTTTAAATACAGGTGCCGCAGGTGCTTGTTTAAGCTTTGCAGTAAGCGCATTTAAATCAACTTCTTGCTCAAAACTTGGCGCTTTATCAAGTGCCGACATCGTTAATGTGGTACGTGCGTTATCGGTAAAGTATTTATTAGCAACGGCTTTAATATCTGCGCTGGTAATGTTATCTGCCGATTTATACAGCTGGTTTATAACCTCAGGATCGCGCTCAAAATGCATGTAGCTGGCAAGCGTTGAAGCAATCGCTTGCGACGAATCTAAGCCATTAATAAAGCTGTATTTAAGGTTCGATTTTAAATCATTTAGCTTTTGCTCATCAACAAGCTCAGTGCGTGCTTTTGCATAAGTGCGGTTAATGGCATCGCGTGCAGTGGCTAAATCATCTGCGTTTTCTACTTTAACAAATACGTGTAATAAACCCGGATCTTTAGTCTCTGGGTTATAGGTAAACATTTGGCTGGCAATTTGTTTGTCGACCACTAGCTCTTGATATAAATCAGAGTTATTTGAAAAATAAAGCTGTGAGATTAAATCTAGTGCCGCTCTGTCTTTTTTAGCAGGCTCCCACGCAGCGCCTTTGTACGATACGAGTAACCAATGCCCTGGTAGCGCTTCATCTTGCTGGTGCAAATATTTTGGTGCTTGTTGAACAGGCTCTGCTTTAATGTCAGCAACATAGTTACCCTTTTTCCAGCTGCCCCAATGCTTTTTAACCATTGCCATTGTTGCTTGTGGATCTACATCGCCCACAATAACAAGTGACACATACTCAGGTTTATAAAATTTAGCAAAAAACTCTTTCCCGTACGCCATTTGATCTGGCATGGCTTCTATGTCTTTAAAAAAGCCCATAGTGGTGTGTTTATACGTGTGCTTATCAAACGCTTCTTCGCGTACAGCGCTTAATAATTTACGAATTGGACTCGCGTTGTTTTTTAAGTACTCACCTTTTACCGTTTGTGCTTCGGTTCTAAATTGCTCTTCGGTGTAAGTTAAGTTTTGAAAAATATCAGCTTCAAGCTCAAGTACTTTATCAAGATGCTGCTTTGAAAAGTTTAAATGGTAGTTTGTAAAATCGTTTGTTGTATAGGCGCGGTTATCAACACCTGAATTTTTTAATATGTCTGAGTACACATCTTCAGGGTATTTTTGTGAGCCTTTAAACATCATGTGTTCAAAAAAGTGAGCAAAGCCTGTTTTGCCCTCTTCAACTTCGTTACGCGATCCAACCGATACCGGAATTTGCAGCGACACCACATCAGGGTAATCGGTTTTAACAACCATGACACGTAAGCCGTTTTCTAGCTCTTCAATTAAATAATCTTGTGAAAAAACACGGTCATCAGCTTTATTTACTTGTTCTTGTTGTGCTGTTGTTTCCGTGCTTTGGTTTTGTTGCATGGCGCAACCTGTTAACGCCAGCGATACCGCTAAGCTGGTTGCTAATAATTTAAATTTCATTGTTGTCCCTTTTTAAATTGAGCAAATTTGTTGTCAGATTTAACTCTTTAATTATGCCCCAAAGCCAATAAATATAAGAGCCCAAAGGGAATTTATTATGTAAACAACTGTGTCAATTATAAATTATGGGAACAAGCACTATGAATAAACATCATGTTAGTTGAAAAACTTTCACTAAATAAATCTATCTAGACGTCTAAATGGCTGCTATATTAAATCCATCAAAACAAACTTAGCTGGAATGAGGATTATGGCTTTATCACTAAAAGAGAAGATAGTGGACACCAACCAAGGTGTTTATCTTATTGGTACTACCCCGCCTAAAATTGGCACCGATAAAGCGCAATTAAAAACCATTGCAGAAAAGCTATTAGGTCGCTTACACGAAATTGAATACGACGGCGTGATAATTTACGACATTCAAGACGAAAGCAGCCGCACTAATCAAGACCGCCCATTTGCGTTTAAACAAACCGTTGATCCGCGTGAATACAGCCATTTACTTCGTAATTTATCTGCACAAGATGTGATTACTTATAAAAGTGTGGCGCAGCGTGGCGTAGGCGAATTTAAAGATTGGCTAAGTGAAACTAAAAACGACTACGATTTACAAAATGTTGTTTTAGTAGGTAGCCCGTCATCGATAGGCGATATAAAGCTAAGCCTGCCAGATGCGTATAAAGCGATGGCTGAGCAATCAGATGATTTCTTTTTAGGTGGCGTTACTATTGCCGAGCGCCATTCAAGTAAACGAAATGAGCACGAACGATTAATAGAAAAAACAGCACAAGGTTGTCAGTTTTTTATATCGCAAGCTGTTTACGACGCACAAGCTACCATAGAGCTAATTACTAGCTACGCACGTACATGTAAAGCACAAGGGATTACACCTCAACGTATTATATTAACGTTTACCCCGTGCGGCGGCGAAAAAACCTTAGACTTTATGCAATGGTTGGGTATCTCAGTGCCAGAGGCAACTAAATGGCGCATGCTTGATGCAGACAATACATTAAGCGAATCAGTCCGTATTTGCCGCGAAAACCTCGACTTAATACTTAAAAGCTGTGCGCATTTAGATGTACCGCTGGGCCTAAATATTGAAAGCTTAACAAACCGTAAAGAAGAAATTGACGCGTCAATTAACTTATACCGTTTATTAAAAGCCATTATGGAATTGAACCTTGCGGAAAAGCTAATAGCTTAAAGGCTAGGTAAGAGCTAATTAACACCCTTCTTGGCAAGCCTAATGACTTGCTTTTTTATGTCCGTACTTTGAAAAATGAATTAATAAATACAAGTAAAAATTTGCAGCTTAAGCTATTTATTGAAGCTGTTTTTGGTTATTACTCTCAAGCCTTTTTAAGGCAAACCCCATAGAGGAGCACATAACACCAAAAATTATTCCCTCATTAGATATAAATCTAATGCTAGGAAACGTTTCAAATAAGCTTATTATTGCTAAGGAAAAAATAAAACCTATCGCAGAAAAAACCAGCCAAGTTTGTGTGGCATGAGTCATGACGAACCTCCTTTTATTATTGTGCCTTTTTAGCGAGCTTATACGCTTGTTTATTTTTATACATTGCGTGGTCTGCATCATTTAATAGCGCTTCAAAGGGCTGCTTTTGTTTATTAGTAAAACTATAACCAATACTAAGCGATAAATCGCAAACGTCTTCTTTGAGTAAGGCTTTTGAATACTCAGTCGAAATTTTATCCATGATGTAGTTAATCTTGCTTTTATCGCTTACTTGCATTACTGCAACAAACTCATCGCCACCTAAGCGCCCTACTATATCAGCATCTCTTAAATGCGTTTTTAGCGTATCTGCCAATATAATTAAGGCTTTGTCGCCCACTTCATGTCCGCAGGTGTCGTTTAATTTTTTAAAGTCGTTTATATCAATAAACAAACAGCATACGTCAAAGCCTAAACGTAGCGCTAAGTTAAGTTTTTGCTGGGCTAATAAGTTAAGTGCTCGGCGATTATAAATATTCGTTAATGAGTCTAACATGGCTATTTCGCGCATTTGCTCATAGCTATACACAAGCGCTAGGTCGTCTTCAATCAAATCACGTAGTTGTTCTATGAGTTCAAAATATTCATCGGTATAGCTTGTTTTCTGAGTGTCTTTTAAGCATAGCGTGCCAAATACTTCGCCTTCAGGCCAATGAATAGGTAAACCTAGGTAGGATTCAACACCATCTTCAACTACTTCTGGTAGGGTGTTCCATGCATCGTTATTGCTTGCATCATTAACATATAAAATATTTTTAGTTTCAGCAACGTACCGACAAAACAGAGGTGTTTGAGGAGGGAGTATAGGGTTGGTCTCAAAGTTAGAGCCACCTTCGTTACTTCTAATAACAACGCGATAGCCTTTGCTTGTTGCCTGAACTATATAACCAGACGGGGCTGAAAAAAGCCCCGTTATAAGGTCGATTGTTTTTTGCCATTTATGCAAAGATATTTGGCCATCAATACCAGAAAATGCCCATTGATCAATTTCAAACATTGCTTTACCTCGGCTATTTAGTAGCTCCAGTATAGGCAAAAAAGTAAAGTAAAAGCTATTATTTACGACGTCTACTTGGCTCTCTTTTACCAGTGATGCGTTTTTTATCGCGATCTTTTCGCGACTTGTTAGTATTTTTACGATTATCTTTTGGCTTTTTATTAGGATCTGGCTCGTAACCTTCTAACCACTGCGGCGTTAAACGCGTATCGAGTAGTACTTCAATTTCTTCTAGCAGCCATTGCTCATCAAGACTTACCAGCGACATAGCAAGTCCTTGTTCGCCAGCACGACCTGTACGGCCAATACGGTGCACGTAATCCTCGGCAATGTACGGTAGTTCAAAGTTAATTACGTATCTAAGTGTAGAAATATCTAAACCACGCGCAGCTACATCGGTTGCAACAAGTACGCGTGTAATACCTTCTTTAAAGTTTTGCAATGCACGGTCGCGTGCGCCTTGCGATTTGTCGCCATGGATTGATTCGGTTTTTAAACCGTCTTTACACATTTCTTTAGCAAGCTGATCAGCCATTTGTTTTGTGCGAGTAAAAATAAGCACTTGGCGCCAGTTTTTCATACCAATCATGTGCGATACAAGTTCGCGCTTACGATCCTCATCTACAGCGTAAATAACTTGCTCTACTTCAACGGCTGCTGAGTTACGTTTATCAACTTCAATTAGCTCTGGGTTTTTAAGTAACTTTTTACTGAGTTCAAACACGCTGTCATCAAACGTAGCTGAAAATAGTAAAGTTTGGCGATCACCCGGGATATGTCGCAATATACGTCTAATTTCATCAATAAACCCCATATCAAGCATGCGGTCAGCTTCGTCAAACACTAAGGAGTCTACGCTTGAAAGTACCACACTGCCTTTAACTATATGATCAAGCAAACGCCCAGGTGTTGCCACTATAACTTGCGCTGTTTTAAGTGCTTTTATTTGAGGGCCAATACTTGCGCCACCATAGGCTAAAGCGCCATTGATATTAGTGCCTTGTGCGTACTTTTCAAAGCTTGCAAATACTTGCTGAGCAAGCTCACGGGTTGGCGTTAAAATTACAACGCGGGCAAGGCCTTGCTCATCTTTTTTAGGGGTATTTAAAAGCTTATGTAACAAAGGTAAAACAAAGGCGGCGGTTTTACCAGTACCTGTTTGCGCGCTGCCCATTACATCACTTCCGGCTAAAATAGGCGGAATAGTTTTAATCTGAATTGCGGTAGGTTGAGTGTAATTATTTTGCTCAATCGCTGTTAATAATAACGGGTCGAGATTAAGTGATGAGAACGTAGTGGCAGACATAGGCTTAGCTTTAAAATAACAAAGAGCGCTATTGTACGCATATTACTGTACTGCGTAAATTAACCAGTCCAGAAAAGTATTTAATCGTGGTTGCTCACTTTCGCTTTAGCGCTAAAAACAATAAAAAAGGCGCTAAATAACAGCTGTATTTAGCGCCTTTTATAATTTGCTGTAGCTTTAAGCTGGCTTTAGTGTCGCTTTACGCTCGTTGTAAAACGCTATTAAATCGTCAACTGTTGCTTGGCAGTATTCGCGTATACCCGAAACTACCATATGCTTTTCACCACTACCCACTTTAACGCCGTTTTCTAACAGGTTAAAACGTAGTGTAATTTTTCCGCGCTTGCCGGCGTACTCAAAACTAGGCTCTGCAAACTCAAGTTCTGGTGCTGTAATATCAAGATTATCAAGGTTGATAAGCATTGATTCGTAAATGATCATTGGGCGAGCAGGGTTAATCATTACCTCTTGCTTACCCATTAATGGAATAATTACATGCGGGAAAGTAGTACCAGAAAACTCAACATAATTTTTTATTAGGCTATTAGTCAGTGCTGGGCATTGGCTGGTTTTACCTTTGCGCTTTACCTTTAAAATAACTTTTTCGCCATTGGTTACATCAAACTCATCAGCCCCTTCAGGGAAGTTAAGTTTGGTGTTTTCATCAACCATACCGGCAAAAGTAAATTCCATTTGTTCACTAATACCGTAGCGGTCTAGTACCAATGAAAAAAGTAAGTCTCCTGGCGCGCAAAACTTTTTGGCATCTTTGTCGTGAAGTGGATTGTAATCATCAGCAACGCATTTAGCGAATCGACAACCTTGCTCACGAGAGATAGAAACATAATCAGCATGCTGCTGAAAAAAAGGACTTAACATAGTTTGTTCACTGCTTAAACTGCTTATAACCTATCTATATTACCAGAAAAAAAATACTGAGAGGTCGAATCTGTTAGATTAGTTGCTAAATAAAACAGAGCAATATAAAACAATGACCTTTTATTTATTAGCGCTATCAATTATATGTGTTTTTCCGTACTGCAAAATATCAATAATGCGGCAACCCCTTTGGCACTACTTACTAGCTTTAAGTGTTGTAAGTGCATATTTTCAAGGTTATATAAATTTATATGCCCTGCTGAGCACTGGGCTTTATGTTGCTTTATACCACAGCGCACTAAATACAAAACAGCCAATAATACGCGCCATATTAAACACTATTTTTATAATTGCCTCATTGGCATTAGCACTTCATTGGGTGCCTGGTTTTAATAACCTCCCTATTGTTATAAACGAGCGTATTACCAGCGATGCGATTACTTTTACCCTTTATGCTAATTTTGATAAAGCTATGGCTGGGTTATTTCTTTGTGCTTACTTTTTTTCAAACTTAGATTCAAATAAAAAGCCTTTAAAAACAGACTCTAATAAAGTGGGCTCATTAAACGTTAAACAACCCATTTTAATAGTTATTGCTACTGTTTTAGCTTCGCTCATAGCGGCTTTACTGCTTGGACTTGTAAGCTTTAACCCTAAGGTTCCTGACTTTTGGTTAGCCTTTATGGCTATTAATCTTTTATTTACCTGTGTAGCTGAGGAAGCTTTATTTCGAGGTTTACTACAAACTAAGCTTAGCAAAATAATTACACCTACCCGTTTAGCAATACTTGCCCCTGTAATTACTGCAGGTATTTTTGCTTTGGCACATTTTGCTGGAGGAATTAACTATGTATTGGTTTCATTTATTGCCGGCTTAGGGTATGGCTATGTTTTTTATAAAACGCAGCGCTTAGAGTGGGCTATTTTATGCCATTGGTTGGTTAATGTTTGCCACTTCTTTTTGTTTACTTACCCTATGCTCAATAAAATCTAAATACATTTACAAATGCTAACAATTTACTTAGTAGTAAACATTGCCCGCATTTGATTTTGTTAGTAATTTACTATTTCAAATAATAAATTAAGGGACTAATAAATATGCTACGTTTTATAACGGTAATAACAGTGCTCGCCACAATAACGGGTTGTTCAAGCATGACTTATCATACAGATATAGACAACGGCGTTTTATCTCAAGAAATTGGCACCTACGTTAATAAAAGAGATTTACAGCAATTTTATAGCGACCAAGAAGCACACGAAAGTGGCGCTACACTCCTAGGCCGAATAGAAGGTGAAAGCTGTGATGGCGACGGTATGGGTAACAATAATGTAAGCTATAACCGCTCTAAATCAAACGCAATTGATTTACTTAAAGCTGATGCCATGCGCAGAGGCGGAAATGCTTTTACTATTAATTCTTGTAGTGAAACGTCTGTATCGTATTGCGACCTATCTGTTTTATGCACCGGACAGGCCTACGACTATTAATAAGTAAAAGTGCAAATTATATATTAAGCGCAAAGCTAAGTAGTACGCGCTTTCCAGACTCGATTTTAGATACGCTGTGTTCGTACTTATCGGGTCTGAATAAATACACGCGATTAAATAAATTTATAATGCATTTTGAGCATTTAAATACCCCACCCGCTTTAGGTTTTTCTAATACAAAGTTGAGCTTGTAATAGCGCCCTTGCTGCACAGGGTCAATATGGTTCATTACGCTGTGATTAGTTGGGTAAGTAACAAGGTTTATCGAAAATGTATTACTGCTAAAAATAGCTTTGTTTTTAACGGTTGCAATCATACTGCCTCCATATTGTTTATGTGTCTTATTGTATCATTGGGCTGGGTCTTACTTCGTTTTTAAACGAGACTAAAACGCCATGATATATAGCCAATCAGACTAGGGTCTGTTGTTCTTTGCGGATTAAAATTCATTCAAACTAGGGGCTATTTAATCGCGGCGCGAGATTTGTAACCTAGTGGGCTAAGTAAAAACCGAGCAACAAAGAGTAAGTAGCCCCTAGGAAGAACCCTTTGGGCAGCGCCTGTTTGGCATTAATGCTACGTTATCGCCCATTTATGGGGAATAACCACACTGCATAGGCTCTGCCTTGCCTAAATACCAAACAGACTGCTGTAAATTTAACCTTGAAAGAACAACAGACCCTTATATAAAACTATCTGACACAAAAAAGCCGAGCTTAATAAGCTCGGCTTTTATAAGTGCATTTTAGTAATTATGCACTTGGGTATTCGCGGTACGCACGCTCTATATTTTTAGCCTGCTTTTTAGAAATACCTAAATGAGCAAGTGCAACACGTAAACGAGCACGTGATAAGTCAGACCCCAATATTTCCATTGCATCAAGCACTGACGTACTTGACGTTTTGCCAGTAATTGCGACAAATATTGGCTCTAAAAAGTCTTTAATCTTAAGCTCGTGGAATGTTGCAACTTCTTTTGCAATTGCAAAAATAGCGGGCTTTTCAAAGCTACGTAAACCTTCAAGCTGCCATACAAAAAATTGTAGCGCTTGGCGAATCACGTTTTCGTCTGCTTTGCCGGCTGTTAATAGCGCAGGATCGTAAGTTGGAATACCACCTACAAAGTGCCCTGCAAGCTCAACCATATCCGACAGCGTATTAATACGTGTTTTAACTTCTGGTAATATTTTAGCGAGCATTTCGCCATTAAACTTCCAATCAACAAAGCGCTGAATTAACTGCTCGTCGGTTAGATTCTCGCGGATCCACATGCCGTTTAACCAGCTTAATTTATCTACGTCGAATACTGGACCACCAAGCGATACGCGCTTCATGTCGAAGTTTTCAATCATCTCATTTAACGTGAACTTTTCACGCTCATCAGGCATTGACCAACCCATACGGCCTAAGTAGTTAAGCACGGCTTCTGGCAGGTAGCCCATTTCTTTATAGTAGTTAATAGACGTTGGGTTTTTACGCTTAGACAGCTTTGATTTATCTGGGTTACGTAATAACGGTAAGTGACCAAGTACTGGCGCTTCCCAACCAAAATCTTCATATAGTTTTAATAACTTAGGTGCTGAGTTAATCCACTCTTCACCACGAAAAATATGGCTAATTTCCATATGGTGGTCGTCAACTACGTTCGCTAAAAAGTACGTTGGAAAACCATCTGCTTTTAAAAGCACTTGCATGTCTACGTTTTCCCACGGGATCTCAATTTCATCACGTAGGTAGTCGTTAAACTTAAATGTGCCTTCGCTTGGGATTTTCATACGTATAACGTAAGGTTTGCCTTCAGCTAAGTTTGCTTTAATTTCTTCATCTGTATGATTTAAACCACGACCGTCGTATTTAGGGCGTAGGCCTTCTGCCATTTGCTCTTCACGCATTTGATCAAGCTCTTCGCTTGTTGCAAAGCAGTAAAACGCTTTACCATCATCAACTAACTGATGCGCGTATTTTTTATATAAATCGCTACGCTCAGATTGACGGTAAGGACCAAATTCGCCACCCACATCAGGACCATGATCCCACTCAAGCCCTAACCAACGTAGGCTATCCATAATCGCAAGTTCAGACTCTGGCGTGCTACGTACTTGGTCTGTATCTTCTATACGAAGTACAAATTCACCGCCTTGTTGTTTAGCAAAACAGTAGTTAAATAAGGCGATATAAGCGGTGCCAAGATGCGGGTCACCAGTTGGCGACGGGGCAACACGGGTGCGAATTGTCATGGTATATTCTCTTTAAATAAGTGAGATAATAAAAGTGGTTTATGCAGCTACTTTGTTTAAGTAAGCAATAATATCGTTTGATTCGTACAGCCATTGTACTTGGCCGTTTTGCTCTATACGCAGGCAAGGCACTTTAACTTTGCCGCCTTGTTCTAGTAGCTCTTGACGATATTGCTCATTGTCTTTTGCATCACGCGTTTCTATGTTTAAGCCTTCGCGTTTAATGGCGCGACGTACTTTTACACAAAACGGGCATGCTTTAAATTGATACAGTTTAAATTGTGAGGTTTGCTGATCAAGCTGTGCTTGCTCGTCGCTTGCACGCTTTTTACTGCGAGGAGTAAATACAAAATTAAAGAATAAGATTATACAACCTAAAAACCAACGAACTAATTTCATGTTCTGTGCTCTGCTTACAACAATTTAAGGAGCCAGATTTTAGCACAAATTTACAATCAAAAAAGTGTAATACTGCGAGAATTACACTCAAGTAATTTAATTTACTAAAAGTGCTTCTATAGCAAGACCATATCATCCCTATGAAGTACTTCTGCGCCACTATCGTAATCGAGTAACTGGCCTATTTGACTAGAATGCGCACCCTTTATTTTATTTACCTCGGTGCTACTAAAGCGCGTTAAGCCCCGTGCAATTACTTGATTTTTATTATCTATTAAATCAATTAAATCACCGCGTTCAAAACGTCCAAATGCATTAGTAACGCCTTTAGCAAGTAAGCTTGCGCCTTTATTTTGAAGGGCGCCAATAGCACCTGCATCTATAACAATTTGGCCGGTACTTTTAGGCCCAGCTAGTAACCATTTTTTACGGCCATCTTTTGGAGCGGTGAGTTTTAAAAAACGCGTGCCTGGTAACTCGTCACTCATGCATTTTAAAATAACGTTTTTACCTGCGCCTTTAGCAATAATAACTTCAACACCTGCGCGCCTTGCAATGTCGGCGGCTTGCAGTTTAGTCGCCATACCGCCGGTGCCTAAATTTGTACCACTGCCACCAGCAAGTTGTCGCAGTTCATCGTTTATATGTGTTACTTCACCAATGAGGGTGGCATCGGCGTTTGTGCGCGGATCGCTGGTAAATAGCCCTTCTTGATCGGTAAGTAGCAGTAACTTATTAGCATTAGCCAAAATAGCGACAAGTGCCGATAAATTATCGTTGTCGCCTACTTTTATTTCGCTGGTAGCGACTGCGTCATTTTCGTTAATGATGGGTACAACGTCGTAATTTAATAACGCATTGAGTGTATCGCGGGCATTAAGGTAGCGCTCTCTGTCGTCTACATCAGCGCGAGTTAGCAGCATTTGCCCTACATTTACACCGTATAAACCAAACAAGCTCTGCCAAATATGAATAAGTTGACCTTGTCCAATTGCAGCAAGCATTTGTTTATCAATTAAGCTTCTGCCACAGGGTTTTAATAGTTGTTCGCGCCCAGCAGCAACTGCACCGCTCGATACTAAAATAACGTGATGACCTTGTTTTTTAAGCTCGCAACATTGGCGTACTAATTCAACCATATGTGCTTTATCTAGTTTATCGGTGCCTCCAGTAAGTACGCTTGTACCAAGCTTTACAACTATTACCTGTTCCCTTTGCATGTGCTTTTTACTACTGATTAATTAAAGATGAATTAATTTATACCAGCTCGGTATTTTTGAACAAGTTAAAAATATTCATGCTAGGATCTGATTTTATTAAATTATGTAAATTACTCTCTATGCCTGCCAGTTTATGTCTAATTATTGCCACCTTTTTATGGGGCAGCTCTTTTATTGCGCTCAAATATGCCATTGCCATTTACGACCCTGCCTTGGTGATATTTTTACGCATGCTCACCACGTTAGTTTTGTCGCTTTGTTTATGGCGCTACGTTATTCGGTTTGAGTATTTAAAAGGTGACTGGAAGTATTTAGTGGGTATGTCGCTTGCTGAGCCTTGCTTGTACTTTTTATTTGAAGGCCATGCAATGGAATACACGTCAGCCTCACAGGCTGGGGTTATTGTGTCGTGCTTACCTATTATTATTGCACTGCTTGCCTTTTTATTGCTTAAAGAATACATAAGTAAATCCATCGTGGTCGGTTTTACGCTGTGTATTGGCGGCAGTATTTTACTTACGCTTCTTTCACCAAGTACCGACCAAGCACCTAACCCGTTGTTGGGTAACTTTTTAGAGCTTATGGCTATGGTGTGCGCTGCATTTTATACCGTAAGTATTAAACATTTAGCTAATCGCTACTCGCCCCTGACTTTAATTGCATTGCAAGGTATTAGCGGCAGCTTGTTTTTTGCACCGTTTTTATTTTTTATCGACCTACCAAGCGAAAACCAACACGACTTAACCGCACTTATGAGCATTTTGTATTTAGGCTCGTGTGTAACCCTTGGCGGCTACGGCATGTACAACTACGCTATTAGCAAAGTATCGGTATTAACCGCTGCTGCATACTCTAATTTAATTCCTATTTTTACACTTATTTTGTCCGCTATTATTTTGGGAGAAGTGCTCAACGTTTGGCAATGGCTGAGCATATTTGTGGTATTTATTGGCGTAATGATAAGCCAGCGCCATCAAGAACTTGTGGTTGATATACCGCTTAGCGAATCGGGCGAAGACATTTTCGCAGATACAAGCAGCCTTAAATCAGTACCCGAGGCAAGCGAATCAAAAGGATAACAGGTAAGCAAATACAGCCCAGGTGTTTGTAAAAATGAGTTTTGGGATTGATGAATAACCTCAATCCCCGTTACCTTATAATTTTGTATCACCCCACTTTGCAGCTGCAAAGTAAACGCCTCCCCCACTTTTGCGTTTTGTAAAAATGCAAAGTGGGTGTCGTTATGCCCAGCTATTAGCGCGCCTTTTTCGTTTCCAAATTCTTTTCCGCCAAGCTCCCCTGCGGGTAAAAATTGGCTAGGCGCAAATGCTAAATTACGACCACTCGCTCCAGCCAATACGCTTAATGTTTTATTATGGCTTGGCCAATCAAGCTTTGCAGTAACGTAGCTGTCGGCGTAATACCACGGCCTTACTTTAATCCCGGGTGATTTAAGCGCCTCTTGCCATGCTTGTTCAATTAATACTTGAGCAAGCCACGCTTTTGCCTGCATATAAGCACCGTGACCAAATAATCCAAGCCCAGCGATTAGTAAGCCCGCGCTTAGCCACTTTTTCATTTACGTGCCCTGCTTAATTTAAATGATCGGTTTATTTTAAGCGCGCCAAATCCCAATAATAAAATACAGCCTAATAATATGTGCAGCCTACTTTGCCCATCTGTTTGTGGTAAACGCATTGCCATACCTTGTGGTACTGCATTAGTAGCTTGCGCCATTTGCTCTGCCACTTCTTTTATTTGAGTTTGTTCAATCGCTATAAAAGCAGTAAACGGACTCAGTAATTGATGAGTAAGCGCAAGCTCCTGTACTTCATCTTTAACGGTACTTTGCTCGTTGTATAAAAGTAATGACTTAATTTTTTGGCGCGCCCACAGTTTTGCTATACCTTGAACGCTTGAGCTATTTTGTGTACTTAATTTAATACTTAAAGGCCCTTGTGCTGTTTGCCCAGCAAGTACCACACTTTTAGCATTATTAAGTTTTATAGCGACCATGATAGGCTCGCCAAAATATAAATCAGGTAGTGGTGACGGCCAAAAATCTAAGCTGTTACCGCTTTCATCGCTTAGCGCCAAATTAGTAATCGCAGGATGTGCAAGCTTATCAAACAACTGCTGCATTTTAGGTTGCACTTCGCTTGTGCTGCCTATAAACGTAAATGAGCCTTTGCCTATATCTGCCGCTCGGCGCATAAAAAAGCTGTTAGGTGCGCTGCCAATACCCACTGTAAATAAGCGGCTATCACCTAATTTACTTTGAATATTTTTAAACAATGCGTCTTCATTACTTACGCTACCATCAGTTAAAAATACAACTTGGCGTACAAAACCATCAAACTCGCTGCCATCAAGTACGGCATTAAGCGCACCTCGTATTTCAGTGCCGCCGTCGGCTTCTAGGCTATAAATAAATCGCTCTGCACGGCGTAAATTAAAGTCGCTGGCTATAAGTGGTTTATCGCTCATTGGAGTCACTATGTTATCAAAACCAATAATGTTAAAACTGTCGTCGCTATCAAGTAATGACAGCGCATAAAACAACGCTTTTTTAGCTTGCTCCATAGATTGCCCGTGCATAGAGCCAGACGTATCAACTACAAATACCATTTCGCGAGGTAATCGCTGAGTTTGTGTAAAGTTATCCCCGGGTGGCATTAGCATAGCAAGCCCGTATCGGTCACCATTTTCAAACTGCTGAGTAAAAAATGCGGCTTGAGCTTGCTCTTTTTGCAGCGGTTTAAACTCAAGTACAAAGTCGCGATTAACTGCATTTGTCTCATTTAACGCTATTTTATATTGCCCAAATGCTGTGTTTTGTACATCAACATTATGAAATTTAGAATTGATATCCACCAGTTCTAAGCCTACATCTATATCAATGTTTAAGCTAAATTGGCTGCTTGGTACGTTATCAGTTTGAGTACTATTTTGAGTGATGTTTTGAATGCTGTAAACAGGGCTTAACCATCCCGTTGGGAGCGGATTAACATGCGCTTGATTTTGAGTATTAACCTCAACTTCACCACTAATCGCATGATAACGCGGTGTAATAGTAGTAGGAAATCTAATAGCAAATGTGCCGCTGCTGTAGTCAATTATTTCTTGATACTCAAGCTCAATAATCACTTGCTCACCAGGACCAATATTTGCCACATTCGTAATAAACATATTGGCGCGTTGCTGGCGTACTAGGGCAGCTTGCTTACCTGCTTTTTTAGCCTCCTCGTATTTTTTTTCGGCCTCTACCTTTTTATCAATTTGGCCTTTAATGACTCGCTCCCCTATACGCATCGTCATCGCATGTACGGCGCTTTCATCAGGCAATGGAAAAACGTAGCGCGCGTTAACTGCAAACGGGTTTTCGTTTTGATAAGTCTGCATTACTACAACATGATTAATTAGGCCAGTTAAGGTCATATTGGCGTCGCTTTTTAATATTATTGCTGGGCCTGCTGGCGCACCATTGCTATCAAAAAGCTCTAACTTGGGTGATTGCGCATGGCTTTTAAAGCTAGCTAACAGCACAATCGCTATGAATATAAAAATGCTTACTTTAGTAAGCATTTTGGTTGGTTTACTCAATTTAAACATAAATCACTCCATCGAACGCTTAGCTTTACTTAGATTCAGTTAGTTTTAGTTACTCGCCGTTTGGCCATTTACACTATTCATTGAGCGAGTGGTAAGCGTTACGCGTCTATCAAAAAAGTTATCTTCCACCGTGTTGCTGTTAGCCAATGTTTGCTGCTCGCCAAATGCCTGCGTGCTTAAGCGTTTATGGCTCACACCGTGTTTTATTAAATAGCTTTGCACGGCATTTACACGCGCTTTAGAAAGTAAAAGGTTAGCTTGCTCATCGCCGCGTTGATCGGCAAAGCCACTTAAATCAAGTGCGAGTTGTGATTGGTTGTTTAACAAGGTAACGAGTTGATCTAACTGCAGCGCAAAATGCGGGGCAATAACACTTGAACCTGTTTTAAATTGCACCGTCATCGCCAATAAGTTATTAATTTGAACTTGAGTTAACTGCTCATTTTGATTGGCAAGCACTTCTAGCTGTTGCTCTAACATATTATTGTGGTTAAGCACGTGTTGGTAATCGCTGGTTTTTTCTTTCATGACCGTAATTGCACGCTCTTGCTCTGCAATTTTGTTATCAGCTACTTTTGAATCACCTATTAAGCCACCGGCAAATGCACCAATAAACGCACCAATTGGTCCGCCCACTACGCCGCCAATAATAGCGCCTGCACCTAGCCCAATAGCCGTTTCTTTATGGGCTTCTTTTGATGGCGTGTTAGATGTTGAGGCAATTGCTGGAGTACAAAAACTAGCAACCAGTGTTAACGCGATTAATGTCTTCTTCATGATTTGATCCTTAAACTTACTTTTTAATTTGTGATGTTTTGTTTTGATGGCTCTATTAAAACAAGCTCAAGTGGCAATAAAGGGGAGCAAAAATGGCAAACTGCTGAGCAATTGTGGCAAAAAAATGGCAATTGCCTTTTTAAGCGTACTTAGCTTAAAAACTTCGTTATAGTGCACAGCAGAGGCAATAGGATAATGATTGAGATGAAAAAAATAGCCATCGTTGAAGATGAAACCGCAATCCGCGAAAACTACATAGAAATGCTGAGCGCACAGGGCTACCAAGTAAGTGGCTTTGCCGATCGCGCTAGCGCAGAAGCTGCATTTAAAAATGCCCTGCCCGATTTAGCTATTGTTGATATTGGCCTAGGCCATGAAATAGATGGCGGTTTTTTACTGTGCCAAACATTGCGATCGCTTTCTAAAACACTGCCTATTATTTTTTTAACCGCCCGCGATAGCGAAATAGATACTGTATGCGGCCTGCGCATGGGCGCCGACGACTACCTAACAAAAGACATAAGCTTGGCTCACTTGGCTGCGCGTATTGGTGCGCTGTTTCGCCGAATGGAAGCACTTGAACAACCTGCTGATGCAAACGCACTCATAACACGCGGACAATTAACGCTCGACACACAACGCATGCAGGTATTTTGGCAGCAACAATTAGTTGATTTAACCGTAACCGAATTTTGGATGCTGCATTCACTCGCCCAGCGACCTGGCCATGTTAAAAGCCGTAACGAATTAATGAGCGATGCAAAAATTTATGTAGACGACAGCACCATTACTTCACACGTAAAACGTATTCGTAAAAAATTTATAGCACTCGATAGCACCTTTGATTGCATAGATACCGTGTATGGCATGGGCTATCGGTGGGAACAACACTAATGCTACGATTTGGTCTGCGCAGTAAATTTATATTACTTTCATGTTTTTTGTTTTTGCTACCGTGGCTTGGCTACGAGTACGTGTGGGAAATGGAAAAGTTTTTACGCCAAGGCCAAGAAAAAACCCTCGTAGGCACCACTCGAGCACTTGCTACTGCATTACATGAGCGCCCCGCATTATTTGACGAGCAAACCAACTTTTTAGACCAAGTAGTAAAAGGCCGCGATTTATACGCTTATAATCTTAAAAACCCTATTCAGCTCGACGGTAAACTTAACGATTGGGACAGCTACCAGCCGTTATTTTGGCACTACGACAAGCGCTACTTACAAAAAACAGATAACAAACATCAAGCCAGTGACTTATCGTTTGATCATATGGTGGGAAAATTTGATAACTACTTATACGCCGTATTTAAAGTCACCGACAATACCCTTATTTATCGCGCTAAAAATAGCTTAAGCATTACCAATAACGATTATTTACAAATTGGCCTAAAAACGCCAGACGGTCAGTTTAATACTTACATTATTGCGCCGCGCCAAGATGGTTGGGTTAATGCGTTTGATGCAAATACCAAAGCCCCTTTTACAAAAATTCAGGGCTATTTTGAAAGTACCAAATCAGGATATAACGTAGAGCTGCGCTTTCCTATTAACATGCTGGGCAACAAACTTGGCTTTG
The DNA here is from genome assembly GCF_015864305.1 of Pseudoalteromonas sp. NZS71_1. Taxonomy (NCBI): domain Bacteria; kingdom Pseudomonadati; phylum Pseudomonadota; class Gammaproteobacteria; order Alteromonadales; family Pseudoalteromonadaceae; genus Pseudoalteromonas; species Pseudoalteromonas sp. NZS71_1. The sequence goes on from NZ_JADYXM010000002.1 coordinate 305,624, forward strand.
CCATTGTTGACATTGATAGTAAAGAGGCATTGTTAGAGCCTAAAATAATGTCGACCTCAAACTTAAATAACCCAAACGATTTAGGCTCTGTATTAGTCCCTTCTCCAGAAATTAGCCGTATTTTAAAAGGCATGGGCCACAGTGGTAGCCGCATTTGGGTGGTCGATAACCATCATCGCGTACTTGCGCAGTCGGGTACTATTCAAAATGCAGATGGCGTTTGGGCTGATGGACTTGCTAACCAAGCACCTGAAACTTGGTGGCAGCGCTTTGAGCAAAATTACTTACACCCAATTTACTATAAAATTTTAACGCGTCCCGAAAATGAGTTTTTAGATACCCTGCACGATGTAGCTTCTATGCAGGGCACACATTTAGCGAAAGCATTAAAAGGACAACCAGCATCGTCTTGGCGCTTAACCCCCGACAGCAAAGCCGTTATTTTATCGGCCGCTTATCCTATTTGGATCCAAGACCAAGTAATTGGCGCAGTAATAGCAGAGGAAACCACAAACGGCGTACGTACGCTGCGTAATAAGTCACTCGAAAAACTGTTTAACGTTATTTTAGCTGTGATGCTAATTGGTACTGTGACTTTATTCTTTTTTGCCTCACGTATATCGAACCGAATTAGGCGGCTGCGCGATACAGCAGAACAAGCAATTGATGCACAAGGGCGTGTTACCGGCAGTATTAATTACAGCGATGCTAACGATGAAATTGGCGATCTGTCTCGTAGTTTTTCAAACATTGTAAGCCGACTTGGCGGCTATACCGATTACTTAGAAAATATGTCGTCGCGGTTGTCGCATGAGCTGCGCACGCCGGTTGCCGTAGTGCGCTCGTCACTTGAAAACTTACAAAGCTTGCCACAAAACGAGCTGAGTCAAAAATACCTTGATCGCGCCAGCGAAGGCGTTGAACGCTTAGGTAAAATAATAACCACCATGAGCGAAGCCACTCGCCTTGAGCAAAGCATTCAAAGCAACGAACCTGAACCTTTTGATTTACAAAAAGTAATAAATGGCTGCATGCAAGGCTATCAGCTTACTTACCCAAACCAGTTATTTACGCTTGATGTATGCCAAAACAAATTACCTATGCAAGGTGCTCCGGAGTTTATAGCTCAGCTGCTTGATAAACTTATTAATAACGCGCTGGAGTTTAGTGAAGCCAATACGGCTATTAATGTAGGCCTTAAGCAGAGCGAAAATAAAGCAACATTAACAGTGCGTAATACAGGCCCCGCGTTACCCGAAGGATTAACTGAGCATATTTTTGACTCTATGGTGTCGGTACGTAGCCAGCAAATGCAGCAACAGCCACATTTGGGGTTAGGTCTTTATATTGTAAGGCTGGTGTGCGACTACCATAAAGGCAGTGTAACAGCGCAAAACAACGAACAAGGTGATGGTGTAGTGTTTACCGTAACACTGCCGTTAGTTAATGGTTAAGGCTGTATTTATACCGTTATATTCGTACCGTTATATTTATAGCCACAGCATTATATGCAAATAGTAAGTACGTAATAAATTAAATTCAGCTGTATATTTTTAGTTAAAAAGAGTTATTTTAATTTACCTTAATTCCATATAAATTAACAAATAAACCCCTCTCATCCCTCAAAACCTGCCGGTTACAATTTAGTACAACTTCAAATGTAACTATTCACTTTTAATTCAGTCGAATGACCATACCCTACATCATATTAAAGTATTAAATTGAAGGAATACTCATGAAACCATCACTAGAGCGTGAAGAACTAGACTTTATTTTTGACTTATACAGGCCCTCTAAAAAACCTGAGTCTGAAAATGTAAAACCAAAAAGTACAAACTACAAAGAGCTAAGAAAGCACGACGCGACTAAAAACCAAGGCGTATCGCACTACTTAGTCTAATTTTATTACGCTTGGGACTTCTCATGTTCTAAAAATGCTTTAATGCAGTTTATTTCTGCAAGTTTTACTTCTTCGCCTATTTCAGGGCCTTTTTTGCCATTTTTAAGTGCATTTTGCACTACCAGTTTCTTATCCATTTTTTGCAGTTCAGTATGAATTGCTCGCAGCTTAGCTGCTTGCGGGTATGGCTTATCAACAAGTGTTTCACCACGCCCTTGTGCATCGCATTGGCATGCTTGGGTAAACGCTATAAAACGTTCTGGGTGTACCAACGCATTTAAGTTAGTCACTATTAGCTTGTGAATGGTTTGCGGCCTTAACTGATCAATCGTGTGGCAAAGGGTGTGATTATCACTGGTGAGTACGCCAACATCGCGAAAACGGTTAGGCACTTTTAAGCGCTCACAAAACGCCTCAATAACTGCAACACCTTCGCGTTCGTGTCCACGTAGGTTTCCATATTTTTTAAAACTAAGCGCTTTTCCAAAATCATGGGTTAGTGCAGCAAAACGAGTTTCCAAGTTAAAATTCAAATCCGCTGCACGCCTAAGTACCAGCATAGTATGCACAAATACATCACCTTCAGGATGATGGTTTGCTGGTTGCGGTACATTAACCATGCGCTCAAGCTCTGGAAAAACCCCCAAACCTTGCAATGCTTCAAAATAAAGCTCAGGGTGCTTTTCACCCAGTGCTTTTTCGGTTTCAAGCCACACGCGCTCAGGTACTAAATGATTTAGCTCACCTTTATTTTTAAGCTCGCGCATTAATGCATACGTACTTGGGTGAATACGCCAATCACTGCCATAGCGCGCTAAAAAACGGGCAATACGCAGTACTCGAACAGGGTCTTCTACAAATGCCTCAGTGGTGTGGCGCAGTGTTTTATTTTGTAAGTCAGTTTGGCCATTAAACGGGTCAATAATATTACCGTGTTCATCAAGCGCCATTGAATTTATGGTTAAATCACGCCTTGCTAAATCTTCTTCTAGCGTCACTGTTGGGCTGGCATCAACCACAAAGCCAGTATAGCCTTTGCCGCTTTTACGCTCTGTGCGCCCAAGTGCATATTCTTCTTTTGTTTTTGGGTGCAAGTAAACCGGAAAGTCGCTACCTATTGGTACAAAACCGAGCGACTGCATTGTGTCTGGCGTTTCACCAATCACTACATAATCGTTATCTTTTGATTTTATATTTAGCAGTTTGTCGCGCACTGCACCACCAACGAGGTAAACTTTTTTTAAGTTACTTTTCACTTTATTCCCATAAACATTAATAAAATTGTTTGATACTAATCATAACATTAATTAAAAAATTCTGCGGTGTTTGCCAAGCTTAAGTAAGCTCATTACAATGGCGCATTATTTTCAGCTATAGCCTCACAATTAATGAAAAACCATTCATCAAAAAAAGAACTTATGTTACTACCCATTTTATTAGTGGTTATTTTAATGTGTGTGGCGGGTCACTTTTTACTACAAGCAAATTTTCAAGACAGTAATGTGGTTGAATACATGTTAGCAGCACTGCCGTTTGCTATGTTTGGATTGGTTATTGTGGCGTTTAAAATGGCGGCTAAAAGCGAAAAGGATGAACAAAACGAGCAGGACTCTTAATCCTGCTTAGTTTTAGCTACTTATTATAATTTAAAGTATGTGATAGCCAAACCAGTCTGGCTTTATAGGCTGCGATATACCGCTGGGCGTGAGCTTAATGTTTAGCTGGCTGTCGAGTAAATCAATCGCAAAGCAATCGTCTACGTCATGTAAATCATCTTTATGAATATGGCTAAGCCCTGCTAGCAAATCGTTTTTAGCTCGCTCTTTAGCTTCATGGCTACTGCTTGCAACATACAGTGCAAAGTCGTGTTGCTCAGCCATAGAATCACTTCTGTAAGCGCCTAAATTTACAAAATAGAGTTGTTTATTTTGCTCCACATAGCTATCGACTATTTCTACTTTAAAGCCATCAATATGATTAATTGCCATGTAGCTATCCATGTGAACACTACTTCTGTCGCCTACCCATTGGCTTTTTAACTTTGAATAAGTTTGCTCAATGTTTTGCCCTACAACAAAACGAATATCATGCATTTCAATGTGGCAACCTTGAATCCGGCCACCTAAATACACCATAAATAACTGCATGCTTTTCCTTAACCTAAATTATCAACATCAATATTATGCTTTTTAATCAACTTATAAAAATCTGAGCGATTGCGCTTGGCAAGCTTAGCGCCTTCGGCTACGTTACCACCTGCCATTTTTAAAGTGTTAATCACATAGTCGCGCTCAAACTCTTTTTTAGCGTCGTTTAGTGATAATGGTTCTACGTTTGTTTCATTACTATTTAGCGCAGCTAACACTAAGTGCTCTGAAATAACATCGCTTGGCGTTAATGCTACAACCTGCTCTACTACGTTTTGTAATTGGCGGATATTACCTGGCCAGTCGTAACGCACAAGCGCATGCATAGCATCGCTGGCAAAGTGTTTTTCAGTTTGCTTCATGCGCTTAGCAATGCTTGCACTAAAGTGCTGTGCTAATAAGCTTATATCTTCGCGGCGCTCACACAGTGGCGGTAATTTTAAATTAACTACGTTTAAGCGATAGTATAAATCTTCTCTAAATTGCTGGTTTAAAATAGCTTCAGGAAGATTTTTATGTGTTGCCGATACAATACGTACATCAATCGCTATTTCTTCTTGAAAGCCTACGGGGCGAATTGTTTTTTCTTGTAATACGCGCAGTAACTTAACCTGCAAGTTAAGTGGCATATCGCCTATCTCGTCTAAAAATAGCGTGCCGCCCTCAGCTTGCTGAAACAAACCTTGATGATCTTTAATTGCGCCCGTAAAAGAGCCTTTTTTATGACCAAATAATTCTGACTCTAAAAGCTCACCCGGTACAGCGCCGCAGTTAATTGCAACGAAAGGGCCACCGCTTACATGACTATGCTGATGAATCGCCTGTGCGAGTAGCTCTTTACCTGTACCACTAGCCCCCGAAATCAATACATTAACTTGCGTTGGCCCAAGTAGTTTTACTTGCTCTAACAAGTGCAGCATTGCACCACTGCGCGTAACTATATTACTTTTAGGTGCTGCTTCATCTGCATTAACACCATGTATTTCTATCGCTTTAGCAAGGCTGTCAAATAGCTCATCTTTATCTACAGGTTTAGTTATAAATGCAAAAATGCCCTGCTTAGTTGCCTCTACGGCATCAGGAATTGAGCCATGCGCTGTCATCATAATGACAGGTAATGCAGGGTAGCGGCTTTGCAGCTGACGATGCAGTGCCATGCCATCCATTTCATCCATACGTAGGTCGGTTATTACGGCGTCAAACACTTGGCTTTTAAGTGTTTGTAGTGCGGTTAAGCCGCTTTCACAGGTCGTTACTTCGTATCCTTTTGATTCGATACGAATAGCGAGCAGTTTTAATAAGCTAGCGTCGTCGTCAACGAGTAATACTTTTGCACCTTGCACTTTAGTTGCTGCCATAGTTACTGCTCCTTAGTTTCTTCTCGTAGTAAAAGCTGCTGCTCAATAGTTGCTAACGATGAGAGGGTTTCTTGCATTTTATTGTTAAGTGCTTGCTGCTCTTTTTTAGCATTTATTTGCATAGTCACTTGCTGCTTTTGAAGCCATAAATATTGCTTTATATCATCTGGCCAAAAGTAAGCTAAATCGAGTTTTAGCAACTTAGTCATTACCGTATTTGGATCATCATTTATGTTTAAGCACATAAATTTAAAAAAACGTTTAAGATCGTTTTCACCTGTAAAAATATCTTTTTTTGGCACCAATTTAAATCCGCCACACTGATTAGCGTGCCATGCAATAACTTGCTCTGCAGGCGGATAGCTAGGTTCTATTTTTGGTCTGGGTTTTGGACTAGGTTTACTGTTTTTGTCGTTCGTTATTTTGGTATCGACCACAGGTGCAGGTGTAATTGAAACACGCTCTTCTTGCCCATTATTAATTTCACAACCTGATATAACCATGCTGCTACTGAGCACACATAAAATAGCGATTAAACGCAAGCGCATGTTAATTAACTCCTAGATTTTTTGTTATGGGAATTTTAATTGAAAACCGGCAACCATGCGGCTCGTTATGCTCAACAGTAAGTGTACCTCTTAGCTGTTCAACAGATTCTTTCACAATAGTTAAGCCAAGCCCACTGCCTTGCAGCGTAACATTTTTACTGTGTTTACCTTGATAAAATGCGCTGAAAATTTGAGTTTTTTCTTGCTCTTTAATACCGCACCCTTTATCAAGCACACCAATGCAAAGTTGGTTTTGCTCAAGTGCTAAATTAATAGTAACGCTTTGCTTATCTTGTGAAAATTTTAAGCCATTTGAAATAAGCTGAATTAAAATCATCTCAATAAGCTCACTAGGTAAAGCAAGCTGTTTATTAGGTAAGTTATTTTGCCATTGCAGAGCTTGCTGACGAGCACTTAAGCGATGTTCAAAATGGCTATTAATTTTATTAATAAGATAGCTAAACTCAACTTCGCTTAGGCTGTCTTTACTGGTGCGAATCGCATTATAACTCAGCAGGCTGTCAATCATTGTGCGAAGGCGCACCATAGATTGGCTAATAAGCTCAAGCACTGCTTTTTGCTCAGCAGTAATTGGGCCTACTATTTCATCAGTTAGTAAGTCAGTGCCTTCGACCATTGAAGCAAGCGGCGTTTTTAGCTCATGGGTAACATGGCGTAAAAAGGTATCTTTTTGCTGCTCAAGCATATGAAGTTGCTCTTGCACCCATTGGAGTTTTTCTCCTAGCTCAACTAGCTCAGCGGAGCCTTTCACAGATATTTTTTGCTGCCAATGCCCCTGCCCTAGTTTATCAATAACTGTAGTTAACCCTTTTAGTCGCCCACTTATACGCCATAAAAAACCACCACCAACAATTAAAGTAAGCGGAATAAGTGCCACCAGCCAGTTTATAAATGAAGTTTGTAGGCTTGTAAGCTCATTTTGGTTATTGGTAATTTGCGCTTCATTTTTATCACGTAACCATAAAGTAAGCTCAGCAACTAAATCGCTCACTGGCACAAATAGCTCCGCTTGCTGTTGTTTTTGCTCAACAAGCTCTACATGCGCTGTTTGTAAGGTGACATATAAGCGTTGCCATTGGTGGGTGTAATCTTTATCCGTGTTAACAAATTTAAGTTCATCAATACTTTGCAGGGATGATTGCCATTTATCGACAATGAGCTTATCTAACGATTCGCTTTTTAATACCCAGTTTTGCCTAGTGGCGCGCTCAAGGCTGTTGAGTTCTTGTTTTAGAGTATTAAACGATTTGGTAACTTGGTAGTTGTTACTCACGATATTTTGAGTCACTGCTAATTGCTTGTTAAGCGCATTTAAAAATACAATCACCACTATAGAAAGCGGGAGTAACGAAAGCAGCATACTCATTGCAAATTGCCCAATTAAATTAGGCCGCCAGTTAAGCATTGCATGGTATTTTTTAGCTATGGTTGCTGGCATTTCGTTTAGTCCTTTTAAGTTAAGCGTTCTATTATTAAGTGCTTACCTTATACACTAGCTGAACCAGCAATTATATTTAATACGATTAACAGCCAGCGCTACAAAAACAATGTGTCGCCAAATAGAGACAACGTAAACCATTGATTTTTAAACCCTACCTTTAATCTCACTACATAGTGTTGCAAAAGGCACACAAAAATTACAATAAACCCCGTAAAAACTTCCCACCTCTTTCAAGTTGAAAATATAAACACTTGAAAATTAACAATAATTATTTTTGGCATCATTTTTGTAGTAGGAGTAATAACTTTAATCAATAAGGAAATAATTATGAACAAACGCATTTTAGTAATTTCATCATTACTAGCTTTAGGCTTTTTAGGCGCTAACGCACACGCAATGGACGTTCACGCGACTTTCAACGAGCTTGATAAAGACAGTAACGGCACATTAAGTGAAGCCGAAGCAGGTGAAGATGCCGTTCTACACGAAAATTTTTTACAAATTGATACTAATCAAGATGGGCAATTGTCGCTAGATGAATTCAAAAAATTTATTCAATAAACTCATTTAATAAGGAACGTGATTATGAAACAACTTATAGCCGCTTTTTCATTAATGTTTTTAGCAATTAGTGCCACCGTAATTGCATCGCCAACAAACGTGCGCTTTGCCCATTTAGATAAAGATATGGATGGACAAATATCAATTGTAGAAGCAAAGGAAGACAAAGAAGTAATGAGACAATTTGCCGACTTAGATGAAGACGGTGATGAAAAAGTCTCAAAAAAAGAATTTGAAAGCTTTAAGCCTTAATGAGTAATTACTGATTAAGCTTTACTTAAGCTTGTTACAAGTAAACTGAATTTAAAAGCATTTGCCATAATCCCTGAGGGAGTGTGTAAAAGGATTTAATGTTGGGAGTTAAATTACGGCAAGTGCTTTTTTCCTTTTTACTTTATTTTAGCCACGAACTTTTAATACATCTTTTGGAAGGAAAACCATGAAGATACTTTCCCTTGTTATAAGCATTTTAATGCTATTAAGTTTTGATGCCGCGGCACTTGATGTAAAGCAACGCTTTGATCACCTAGATAGTGACAAAAGTGGCTATTTAACACACGACGAACTTGATCCCCAACCACAACTTTTAAACACCTTTGTAAAATGGGACAAAAACCAAGATAACCAAATTTCGCTAGTCGAATTTAAAAGTTATCTAACTAACAACCTTTACTAAGTGATTTGTATGAAAAGTATTAGCTATATAACGCTGCTGGCGTTTAGTATTTTTAGCACATTTAGTTTTGCCGCAAGTAACGACATTGCAAAGCAATTTAAAAAGCTAGATAGGAATAAAGACGGTTTTTTATCACGTTCAGAAACCGCTATAGACCCGGCTTTGTGGTCACGGTTTTCAAGCTACGACAGTGACAAAGACGGTAAATTAGCATTAAATGAATATGGCTTATATGCAAGTAAGTAGTTTTATAGCTAGGTAAAAAAACACCTAGCTTATTATATTTATTAATTACGTTCAGGCTTTATCTTTAGAACAATGCGCCAAATACTCTGCATCAGTAGGTTTTGGGCTCACCATAAAATCAATTTTGAGATAAGTTAGAATAGATTGCTTACTCATATTTTCAGTTGTCGCTTTCCAGCGCCATAAACCCACAGCAGCTGCCGCATTATTATCAAACACACCCTCAGGGTAAGACGAGATAACCTTATACCCTTGGGCTTCACCTTGTGAATTAATTAACGTAGCAAGCTCAACACAACCTGAAATACTTCTTTTTGCAGCTTCTATCGGATATCGCGGCTCTACTCTTTTAACAACATCCCAATACTCACCTGCCTTACTTCGCAGTTCAGGACTCGATAAATCAATAATACTCAGCATTTCATCGCTTACTTGTTTATCAGACGTTGAGCTACAGGCTGTCAGTATCATGCTCAAGGGGAGTAATAAATAGAGAGCTTTCATAGCATTTCCTTATTCTGATGCTTATTTAGTTATTTGTAATATTCGTATTAAACTCATACCCATCAGATTTTATAAAGGTTCGATCCAAAATGTTACACACACTGAAGGTAACTTTAAAGTGAGGTAAATAAGTACTTTTTTCAGACCTATAATTTTCACTTTACTTGAAATGTTCATCAGTAGGAGATTTTTTTAATTTTACCTGTTACTTGAAATGTTTCGCCAGCCGGACAATTTTTTAAATATTTTTTACCTACTGGTATTGAATCAATCATGAAATCAATTCTGATATGAGTAAGTACAGGTTGTTTAGCTACATTTACGGCAGTAGGTAGCCAAGCCCATGCACTTAAAGATCTCGCTGCGGCTTCATCAAATAACCCTTTAGGATATGAGGAAATTACTTTATACCCCTGCGCCTTACCCTCAGAATTAATAATAGTCATTAACTCTACACAGCCCGCTAAGCCTTTTTTTGCTGCCTCTACTGGGTATCGTGATTCAACTTTTGTAAAAATACTCCAATAGTCTTTCACCCTATCGCGCAGCTCAACACTTGATAAATCTATATAATCGCGTATTTCAGCATTTGATACATCAGTATGGTTTAGCTTTTCTACACTTTTATCTGCAGTAGGTGTCGATCCACATGCCGCAAGTAATGAAGTTAATGGGAGTAATAAATAGAGGGCTTTCATAGCGTTTCCTTATGCTTTATTGATTATTTTACATACTAAATAATCACATCAATTACCTATTTTGTAAACAGTTAATATAGAGAAAAGCCTTAAAATGAGGTCTATCAATTCATTGGTATTATAAAATCAAGTTTGTTAATGTAAGTAAATTAACAATAAAAATTAAGTAACTATGCCACTCAAAAAAATAATCAAACCACTCATACTAGCCAGCCTTTGCGCTAGTTCTAGTTACACTCTCGCACAAACAAAAGTAATTTATAACGCCAATGGTTATACCCCTTTATACAAAGGTGAAGTACAGCAGTTTTCTACCCTCGTTATTAAAAATGGCAAGGTAGTTAAGCTCGGTAGCGAAACACTTAAAGATAGCTACCCAGATGCCAAGCTAATTGACGCGCACGGTAATACCTTATTACCTGGCTTAATTGATGCTCATGGGCACGTTATTGGCCTTGGCGACAATTTATCGCAACTTGACGTACGCGGCGCAACATCGGTTGATGAAGTAACAAATAAACTAAAAGTATTTGCCGATAACAAACAAGGTTGGATTATTGGGCGAGGTTGGAACCAAGAGCTTTGGGCTGATACACGCTTTCCTACAGCTAAAAATTTAGACAAAGTAGTGAGCGATCGACCTGTGGTTCTTTCGCGGGTTGATAGTCACGCCATTTGGGTTAATTCAAAAGCGCTCGAACTTGCTGGTATTAACGCCCAAACAAAAGCGCCTGAAGGCGGTGAAATAATTAAAGACGAATTTGGCAATCCTACGGGTATTTTTGTAGATAAAGCAGAATCGCTAATTACCCAGCATATGCCAGCCCCTTCAAAGCAAGATATAAGTGACTCACTAGATGCAGCAGGTAAGCATTTATTAAGTTTAGGCATTACCTCTACTCACGATGCAGGTATTGATAAAGCCACATGGGAGGTTTACAAAGAGCGCGGCGACCTTGGTAATTTACCGCTACGTATTGTGGCAATGTTAAGTGCTGCAAGCCCTGATTTAGATACAATGTTAAAGGCAGGCCGATACCACGACAAAAATGACTTTATGGAAATTCGCAGTGTTAAAGTTTACGCCGATGGCGCACTTGGCTCTCGCGGAGCCGCTCTGATTGAAGAATACGCAGACAGACCTGGTCACCATGGTTTAATGCTTGAAACACAAGAAAAACTCGAAGCGCTCTTTACACAAAGCTTTAAAAGCGGCTTTAGCGCAAATACCCACGCAATTGGCGATAAAGCAAATAAAGTAGTACTTGATGCTTATCAAAATGTGTTTAAAAAAACGGGCGGTATATTACTACGTAACCGAATAGAGCACGCACAAATTGTAACGCCTGAGGATATCCCTCGCTTTAAAGCGTTAAAAATAATCCCTTCAATGCAGCCAGTACATGCCACATCTGATATGCATATGGCAGAGCAACGCTTAACTGAAAAACAATTAAGCGGTGCCTATGCTTGGCAAACATTTTTAAAGCAAGGATCGGTTGTTGCAGCAGGCTCTGATTACCCGGTAGAGCTTGCAAATCCATTTGATGGTTTGTATTCAGCCATTACACGCATGGATCATAACAAACTACCTGAAAACGGCTGGCGCGCAAGTGAAGTACTAAGCCGCGAAGATGCATTACGTGCATTTACTCTCGGTGGCGCTTATTCAGCTCATCAAGAATTTAAGGTGGGTAGTTTAGAAAAAGGTAAATGGGCCGACTTTATTTTACTTGATAAAGACTACTTTAAAGTACCTGTTGACGAGATATACAAAACAAACGTACTGCAAACATGGGTAGCAGGAATAAAACGGTACGAAAAAACCAAAACAGAAAATACTATCGATAAATAAATAAAAAGGGTTAACGCAAGTTAACCCTTTTTATTTGTGTAATAAAACATGTTTAGCTAAACATGTTTTTCACATCTTTTAGCATATCGTTGTATTCATCACTTGTGAATAATTGCATAGACGGTATTACACCTTTATCTATGTACGTTTGCAGCGCTGCTGACTTATCAGAAACCTGTAATGTTCCCTCTAAAATAGCGCCTACTCGAATAAAGTCTACGTAACTAACTTTATCAGGTTTGTAACTTGGATCTGCCCAGCTTAGAGCTACATCAACAAACTCTTTAGGAAATTCCCACGCTTGCATAATCGACGAGCCAATTTTTCCACTCAGCTTTTGAATTGCGTGCGCTAAAAAGCTTGGGTTGGCAAACACTTCAGGGTGGCGCTCAGCTTCTGTTAAAATTGGTAATACACCAATATTATAAACAAGCGCAGCTAATGTAATTGAATCACGATTTAATGAAGTGTGTTTATTGTTTTTTAAGTAAAACTCCATGAGTGTTATTGAATGGCTAGCAACGGTTAATGTTTTTTGCCAAGCCTTGCCCATGTAGCCTTTAATTAGCTCATTGTTTGATACAAATAATTGCTCCATAGCCATAGCCGTTGCAATATTTTTAATTTGGCGCAACCCAATGCGAGTCACTGCTTGTTGTAAATTAGATACTTTTACAGAACGTCCCATAATCGCACTATTAGCTACTTTTATCATACGAGCTGAAAGCGCTGGGTCTTGTGAGATTACATCTGACATTTGCATTAAATTCACATCAGGGTTATCTGCAGCTTGGCGAACCTTAATCGCTACTTCAGGTAGCGTTGGTAAAACCAACGTATCGTTATTTATTCTATCGACTAGAATCGTTAATAAAGCGTTTTCTGTAGACATAAAGCTGCCGTCCTTTTGTGTTCAGCCTGTAAAGTAACTGCAAACTCAGGCAGTTAATTTTCGTATTAGTAATATAATTAGTATTGTCTAACTTACCGATAAAGTTAAGAAAATTATAGAAGTTTATTTTTATTTATAATGCTTTATCGCTCATGCTTGCCTTACAACGCCAAATACTTGCTATTTACTATTTAGTTTTGCTTTAATGCACTCACAATTAAGGAAGCGTTTGTACATATTTAGTTTTTTAACTAAAGCAGTACAAATTATTAAACTTACTTTTTAACAGGTAATATAATGATCTTAAATAAAATTAGCCAAGCAATTATGCTCTCTGGTGTCGTTTTTCTTAGTGCATGTTCTGAACAAGCGCCGTCTTCTACCGACAACACAGCCACAGAGCTTGCTCAAAAAAGCAGTGCACAATCAGGCCCTGAGCTTATTAATGCAAATAACCAACGTTTAGATATTTACACCGACTTTAGCTTACAAAGTGATTTATCGCACTTAAGCGATAACCAACGAGCAATGGTTGCAAAGCTTATTGATGCTTCAAAAATAATGGACGAGTTATTTTGGAAGCAATCTTTTGGTGAAAATAAAGATGCGTTTTTAGCAAAGTTAGGTGATGAAAAAGTACGTAAATTTGCCGATATTAACTACGGTCCATGGGATCGTTTAAATGGCGATGAAGCGTTTTTATCCAGCTATAAAGAAAAACCTCTTGGCGCACAGTTTTACCCTGCCGATATAACCAAAGAAGAGTTAAACAATGCAGATGTTGAAGACAAAACAGGCCTTTACTCTGTAATTAAGCGTGATGAGCAAGGTAAGCTTTACAGCGTGCCATATTCAAAAGAATACCCTAATGAGCTTGCAAAAGCCGCTGACCTTTTACGTCAAGCAAGTAAACTTGCTGACGATAAAGAGTTTGCTAACTATCTAAACTTGCGTGCTGATGCCCTACAAAAAGATGACTTCCAAGTATCTGACTTTGCTTGGATGGATATGAAAAACAACCCAGTAGATGTGGTTATTGGTCCAATTGAGACTTATGAAGATCAATTATTTGGTTACCGCGCAGCGTATGAATCTTACGTACTTATTAAAGATTTAAAATGGAGCGAACGCTTAGCTAAGTTTGCCGCATTTTTACCAGAGCTTCAAAAAGGCTTACCCGTTGATGCTAAGTATAAACAGGAAGTACCGGGCTCTGACGCCGACTTAAACGCTTATGATGTTGTTTATTACGCAGGTCACTCTAACGCGGGGAGTAAAACAATTGCAATTAACTTACCAAACGATGAGCAAGTACAGCTAGAAAAAGGAACTCGTCGCCTGCAACTTAAAAATGCGATGCGTGCTAAATTTGATAAAATTTTAGTACCAATTTCAAAGCAGTTAATTGTACCTGAGCAGCGTAAACACATTACTTTTGATGCATTTTTTGCCAATACGATGTTCCATGAAGTCGCTCACGGTTTAGGTATTAAAAATACAATCACAGGTAAAGGTACTGTTCGTCAATCATTACAAGAACACGCAAGTGCGCTTGAAGAAGGTAAAGCCGACATTTTAGGCCTGTACATGATTGAGCAATTACTTAAAAAGGGCGAAATTACAGAAGGAACTATTGAAGATTATTACACGACCTTCATGGCGGGTATATTCCGCTCAGTTCGTTTTGGAGCATCAAGTGCGCATGGTAAAGCAAATATGATCCGCTTTAACTTTTTTGCTCAAGAAGGCGCTTTTTCTAAAAATGAAGAAGGCCTGTACCGCGTTAATATGGAAAAAATGAGCATTGCAATGGCCAAGCTTTCTCGCTTAATTTTAACCTTACAAGGTGATGGCGATTACGAAAAAGTAGATCAACTAATTGCAACGCATGGCGATATAAAAGAAGAACTTGCTGAAGACTTAGAAAAACTAAGTAAAGCAAATATCCCTGTAGATGTAACGTTTAAACAGGGTAAAGAAGTACTAGGGCTTAAGTAGTTTTAGTTAAACTTAGCTAAACCCTAAAAAAGCGTTGCAGCTTAAAACTGCAGCGCTTTTTTTAACGCTGTAATTTGTACATCTGTATACGGCACAGCTGGATACTTACCCCAAATTGGCGCAGGCCAAGCAGCATCAGTAGTAAAGCGTGCAATATGGTGAATATGTAATTGCGGCACCATATTACCCAAAGCCGCTATATTTAACTTATCAGGGCTAAACACATCCATTAATAATTTACTTAGCTTGGCTGACTCTTTTAAATACACAACTTGATCATCCTCAGATAAATCAATTATCTCTTTTAAGTTAGCCTGCCTAGGCACTAATACAAACCACGGATATTGGCTGTCGTTCAATAAAAGTACTTTACACAGTGGCCAATCGGCAAGCTCTATACAGTCGCGTTTAAGTTCTGGCGCTAGTTTAAATTCAGGGTTAGTCATTGTTATGTCCTACTTTGTCTTTAATAATCGCCACTTTATAGCATTTAGTTGCAGTTGCACACGCTTGGCTTTACCATCAAAGCAATATTTATAATAAGCTAAGGCAACCTTGTGCTAAAAAAAATAAAACACCTCTCACTAGCCCTCCCATTAATGGTTGGCGCTATTAGTGTTCAAGCAAAACCTTTATCGTTGGAGCGTATTTTTGACGATCCGAGCCTTTCAGGTAAATCACCTGTACAACTTAAATTTTCGCCTGACGGCAGCCGTGTAACTTATTTACAAGGCAAAAGCGATGACTACAACCGTTACGATTTATGGGAATACAATCTAAAAGATAACACCAACCGTGTGCTAGTTGATTCGGCAAAGTTATTTTCAGGCCCAGAAAACCTATCTGATGAAGAAAAAGCACGCCGCGAACGCCAACGTATTTTTGGTAAAGGCATATTAGAATACAAATGGTCTAAAGACGGTAAAGCACTTTTATTCCCACTTAACGGCGACCTTTACTATTACGATTTAGCCTCTGCTAAAAGTAAAAAACTAACCGACACTGAAACATTTGAAACCGATGCACGCTTTTCACCTAAAGGTAACTACGTATCGTTTATTCGAGAGCAAAACCTATTCGCTTTAGAGCTTGAATCAGGTAAAGAGATTCAGCTTAGTAAAGATGGCGGCGGCGTAATTAAAAACGGCATGGCCGAATTTGTAGCTCAAGAAGAAATGAGCCGCATGACGGGTTACTGGTGGTCAGGTGATGAAACTAAAATTGCCTATACCCGCGTTGACGAAACCCCAGTAAAAGAAGCTATCCGTAACGAAATTTACGCTGATGAAGTTAAATTATTTAATCAACGCTACCCGTTTACAGGTACCGATAACGTAAAAATTCAACTCGGTGTGGTTAAGCTAAATGATCAAAAAGTAGATTGGATTGATTTAGGTAAAGATGAAGACATTTATATCGCGCGTGCTAAGTGGCTAAAAGACGGCAATACACTGTCTTACCAATGGCAAAATCGCTCGCAACATAAATTAGAGCTTCGTTTTTATAACAGCGAAACTAAAGTCCAAAAAGTAGCATTAACCGAAAACAGCGAAACGTGGATTAACTTACATTTTGATCTTGAGTTTTTAAAAGACAAAAAACATTTTGTATGGGCATCTGAGCGCGACGGTTTTAAACACTTATATCTGTATCGCACAAACGGTCAACTTGTTCGTCAAATCACCTCTGGTGATTGGGCTGTTGATAGCTTAAAAGGTATTGATGAGAAAAAAGGCATTGTTTACTTTGCCGGTCGAAAAGATACACCGCTTGAAAGCCATTTATACAGCGCGCCTTTATTTAAAAAAGGCGATGCCAAACGTATCACCGAAAAAGGTCAGTACCATAATGTTGTGCTAGCAAAAGACAGCAAAACCTTTATCGATAATAGCTCGTCTGATAATAAACCAAACTCAGCAGCGCTTCGTAAAGTAAACGGCGAATTTATTACATGGCTTGAAGAAAATAAGCTTGATAGTAACCATCCGCTTACTCCTTATTTAAGCGACTTAACAAAACCAGAATACGGCACAATTAAAGCCGAAGATGGCCAAGTTATGCATTACCGTTTATTTAAGCCTAGCAACATTAGTGATGGCAAAAAGCACCCTGTTATTGTTAACGTATACGGCGGCCCGCATGCTCAACGAGTGACGAATAGCTGGCGCAGTAAAAACTTGTACTTTCAGTACATGGCGCAACAAGGTTACGTAATTTTTCAACTAGATAACCGTGGTTCGTACAACCGTGGTAAAAAGTTTGAAGATGCTATTTATAAAAACCTAGGCGTGGTTGAAGTTGCCGATCAAATTAAAGGCGTAGAGTTTTTACGTACACTTGATTACGTAGACCCACAACGCATCGGTGTTTATGGCCACAGCTACGGCGGCTACATGGCACTTATGACTATGTTTAAAGCAGGCGATTACTTTCAAGCCGGCGTATCGGGTGCTCCTGTAACCGATTGGGCTCTATACGATACGCATTACACAGAGCGTTATTTAGGTCACCCTGATACGAATGCTAAAGGGTATGAAGACAGCGCAGTATTTCCATATGCTGATGGCTTAAAAGGCCCATTAATGATTTACCATGGAATGGCTGACGACAACGTGCTGTTTACTCATTCAACTAAATTGTTTAAACAACTGCAAGATAACGAAAAACAGTTTGAAATGATGACCTACCCAGGCTCTAAGCACAGCCTACGTGGTAAACAAGTGCAAACACACTTACATCAAACAATTACAAACTTCTTTAATCGTCATTTTGATGTTAAATAAGCAAGTAAAGTAATAACAGACTAAAGGCTGATTGATAAATCAGCCTTTTTTTTGCATTAATGGGCGTTAAGCCTAGATTAAACTCTTTTTTTAGCTACGCTTATTCTATGCGCTAAAGCGCACACTTTTTGAGGATAAATGTATGCCTAGTCTACGTAGTTTTAGTATATTCCAACGTTTCTCGCTGCTCATAGCTATTGTTGTATTTGGGCTTATAGCGCTTAGTGTAGCCAGCCTAACTCACCAATATAGCTCTCTTAAAAACGAGCAGTACCTTAAAACACAAAATGTAGTAGAAACTGCGTACAGTATAATCGAGCACTTTTATGACCTTGAGCAAAGTAATTCACTTACTCAACAACAAGCTCAATCGCAAGCACTTAATGCAATAAGAGCTCTGCGCTACGACAAAACCAATTACTTTTGGATTAACAATTACCAGCCAAAAATGGTTATGCATCCTATAAAACCTGCGCTTGAAGGAAAAGATTTAACCAATAATAAAGACCCTGACGGCAAAGCATTGTTTGTTGATATGGTTAATATAGTTAAACGCTCTGGCGAGGGATTTATTCCTTATAAATGGCCAAAACCAGGTAAAGAAAAACCAGTTGAAAAAATCGCATTTGTTAAAGGTTTTAATCAATGGCAATGGATTATTGGCTCAGGTGTTTATCTTGATTCAATTGACGAAGCATTTAGCGAGCAACGTAATCTAATAGTCGTCAGTGCAACAATTATGATTATTGCTGTTATTTTACTTAGCTACTTTATAGGCAAGAGCATTTTAATACCTACTCGTTTAGCAGCCGATATGATGAAAGATATTTCACAAGGTGAAGGCGATTTAACTCGTACATTAAATGAATCCGGTAACGATGAAATATCTGAACTATCACACTCATTTAATTTATTTGTTTTAAAAATGCGAGAGTCTCTTGTTCATGTATCACAAAGTGCAAACGATGTAAGCGAACATGCGCATACAGTTGATGATTCAAGTAGAACAAGCCACTCGTTTATTGAGCTTCAAAACGATAGCTCAACCCAAGTTGCAGCTGCCATGGAGCAAATGACTCACCAAATACATGATGTAAGCCGTAACGCCGAAGCCGCAGAGCAAGCAGCTAAAGATGCAGCACAAAACGCATCAACGGGTAAAAATGTGGTTGCGCAAACAATTACAGCAATAGAAACACTCTCAAGCAACATAGAAACAGTCAGTCGTGTAACAGAAGATTTAGCCAACGAGAGCCATAATATAGGCTCTGTACTTGATGTAATAAGAAGCATCTCGGAGCAAACAAACTTACTGGCATTAAATGCTGCCATTGAGGCTGCTCGCGCAGGAGAGCATGGCCGAGGATTTGCTGTTGTTGCAGATGAAGTAAGAACACTGGCCAGTCGTACAGGCCAAAGTACCGACGAAATTCAAACCATGATCACTAAACTTCAAGAAGGTGCAAAAGCAGCAGTAGAAGCAGTTAAATCAAGCCAAGCACTTTCAGTTTCTACCGTAGATCAGGCGTCATCAGCCAATACTTCACTTAATGAAATAGAACGACTTGTTTCAATTATTACCGAAATGAACAGCCAAATCGCACGCGCCACAGAGCAGCAAACTCAAGCTGCCGACGAGGTTAATTTGCGTATTAATGAGCTATCTCAATCAACTGAGCAATCATTAAATAATACTAAACAGCTTACCGATGCCAGCGATAATCTTAAACAAAGTAGCCAAGAGCTTTCGAGCGTAGTTAATCGTTTTAAATTAGATTAATCGATACCGTTCTCATAAAATGCAAAAAGCCCTGAATTAACAGGGCTTTTTTATTGCATGTAAGTTTTTAGCTTACAAACAGTAACGTGCAAACAAGCTCGTTACTGATGCAGCCGTTGGCTTGCCATGCTGCCAATCACCACCTTCAACACCGCTTCCTGCAATGTCCATATGCACATAAGGCAAAGGTTGTGCAGAGTCGTTACCGTGCTTATCAAGCCCACCAACAATAGCCATAAACGCCATAGGGAACTGATGTCCACGCGCAGTAACTGCAGATGCTGCGTTATTGCTCGAGAGTACGTCGTCTGCTAGCGTGCGTGGTTTAATAAAGTCGTAATCTTCACGGCGAGAACGCGATACTTCTGCGCCATCGGCCCACAAATCTCCAAGGTCAGCTATTTGACGTGAAACACCAGCGCTACGAGCTGGACCATTTTCAACATACGCACCGTAAGGACCCATTGCACGTGCCGCGTGACCCGTTAATGTAGCTACAGTAAATAACGTTGGGTTTATTTCGCCTTTAGCTAAATCTTTCATTTCGCTAAGCAGGTCGCCCATTGCTAAGCGCCCTTCTGCATCGGTATTACCAATGCGTACACGGATACCTTCGCGGCTAGTAATAATTTCATCTGGCACAAAACAATCCGAGCCAATAGAGTTACGAACAACAGCCAAGTACGATACTACTTTAACGCCTTTAGGCTGATAATCCGCAACGGCTTTCATAAAGCCCGCAACAGAAGCTGCGCCACCTTTATCGCGACTCATGCCTGCCATATGACCACCTACTTTTAAATCTGCACCGCCTGTATCGTATACAAGACCCTTACCTACAAACATAAGTGTACGAGTAATTTCGCCCTCTGGTACATATTCAAGCTTAACAATACGTGGGTGATGGCGCTCAACTGCATACGATGCACGAGCAACAGTGCTTAGCATTGGGTAGTTTTTATCAATAGCTGCAATATCATCAATTACGTCAACCGCAATGTTTGAGCCTTTAAATAAATCAACGCAGTAATCAGCAAAACGTGGTGGAGCCATACGCTCAGGTTCGGTGCCACATAAGTCACGCGCGGCATATTGGCCCGCAGCAATTGCATTAACAGCTTTAATTGTTTGCTCGCTTGCGCCAACTAAACCAATTTGAGTAATAGGTTCAATACTTTCACCGTGATATTCACGCGCTTCTAATGGCTGCCATAAGGCTTGGCAAGCGCCTAAATAAGCAACTTCTAAAGCATGCTGATAACGGCTATCGCCATTTAAATTTGGTAAAAATAATGCAGGGTTAACACTACCCGACGCTTTTGCTTCGTTAATCGCTAATTTAGCAGCATCAAAATAACGGCGAACATCGTCGTAATCTCTATTTAACGGACCCGTTGGCGCAAGTACAACGCGTTTGTTTTCAATCAATAATAAAGTAACTTGTTTACCAATACGAGAATCAACTTTTGCTTGGTCTAAAATAGCATCACGTAATGAGTTATTTGGTAATAGAGAAAAGTCATCACTAATAATAATAAGCGCATCATGAGATGTGCATTCAAGGCTTGCACTAGCCGCTTGAGGGTATGCCATAAATAAAGTCCTGTTAGAAAACATAAGCCCCTATTATCGTCGATTTAAATATTGAAGACCAGCAAGGTGCGATGGGCTAATTATACAACCTGCCAATAAATGGCAACTTGGAGTTACAGGCTTTACAGCTTAATCGAGAATACTAAGTTGAAAGTTTTGTTCTGGCTCGCTTTTAATACCAACGCCTATGCCAAGTAATCTTACAGGTTGTTGTAGCCCTCGTTGGTAGGCCTTAGTAAGGAGTTGAATAAATATTTCTGTGTTTAGCTCGTGGTATGCCTGATCGGCTGAGGTCACTACAAAATTTGCAAACTTCACTTTAACACTCAGCTTATTAATACGGTTTTGTAATTGCTGTTTATTAAGCCTTAAAACTAATTCGTCTAACAATTTTGGCAGCTCATCTAAGCACTCTTGCAAACTTGTTTTGTTGTATTCGTAGGTATGCTCAACACTCAGCGACTTTCTGATGCGATCTGTTGATACTTTACCAACATATTCACCTGCACATTTTTGATAAAGCGACACACCAAAATTACCCACATGTTGCTGCATCCAGTTAACGCCTTTTTCACGTACATCCTTGCCGGTATATAAGCCTTTTAAATTTAGCTTTTCGAGCGTTACTTTACCCACCCCCGGAATTTTCCCCAGCGGTAATTGCGCTAAAAAGTCATCAACCTCATGAGGCAAAACGACAAATTGACCATTCGGTTTTTTTTCGTCGCTGGCTATTTTGGCAATAAATTTAATCGGTGCAATGCCTGCTGATGCAGTGAGCCCGGTGGCATTGTAAATATCGGCTCTTATTTGCTGTGCAATAAGTGTAGCACTGCCTTTACAAGCGGTGCTGTCTGTTACATCTAGGTAGGCTTCGTCTAAAGAAAGAGGTTCAACTAAATCTGTGTAGCGGCTAAATACTTCACGTATTTTATTTGAAGCTTCTTTGTATACAGCCATGCGCCCTGGGACAATAACTAAATCGGGGCATAATTGTTTAGCATGATAGTTCGACATAGCCGATCGCACGCCATATTCTCTAGCTATATAGTTAGCGGTTGAGAGCACGCCTCGTCGGCTATTGCCTCCAATAGCAAGCGGTACACATGCAAGTTTTGGATTATCTCGCATTTCTACTGCTGCATAAAAGCAATCCATGTCTATGTGAATAAACTTCTTCATCACCACAACAACAATAACTGGTTATTTATACAGTCATTATTATAGAATCAAATGTGATAAGCAAGCCTAGGGCCTGTTTATCTTTCGAGGTTAAATTTGCAGCAGTATGTTTGGTATTTAGGCAAGGCAGAGCCTATGTAGTGTGGTTATTCCCCATAAATAGGCGATAACGTAGCAAAAATGCCAAACATACGCTGCCCGAAGGGTTCTGCCTAGGGGCAATTTACTCTTTGTTGCTCGGTTTTTACTTAGCCCACTAGGTCACAAACCTCGCGCCGCGATTAAATAGCCCCTAGATTGAACAAATTTTAATCCTGAAAGGTCAACAGGCCCTAGTTAACGATTAAAAAAAGTGTTTATTGTCCTCTGATCTCTTATAACCACGTAGCCAATACATAACCTCAAATAAAAATCCTGCCAACATTAAAATGATAGCGCCAGATTCATTCCCCATCGCGTAACAGGTAAAAGAGGCTATAAAAACCAAACAAGCTAAGGACCAATTAATTATATTCTGCATATTTTTACCTTTGTGTGTGTTTGTGTTTGTCTGTGTTTGTCTGTGTTATTTAACTGTAGACCTAAAATTAAACAGGTACAATCATCTTATAAAAAAACATGCCATTAATTACCTTGAGCTCGTAACCCCATGTTGATAATCTAAGTACTTTAAAATTAAGGGCCAATAAATAATGCAAACGTTTAAAGATCAGCACCCTATCCATACCGACATCACCGTAGCGTGGGCTGATATGGATGCACTACAACACGTAAATAATGTAGTGTATTTACGTTACTTTGAAATAGCCCGAATCGACTTCTTAAATAAAATAAATCTGTTCGATACAATAAGCCCTAATGGCGTGGGCCCGGTAATAAGCGAAAATAACATTCGTTATAAACGCCCAGTTACATTCCCAGATACGCTTACAGTCGGTGTTACTATTTCTGATATAAAAACAGACCGATTTGTTATGAATTACACCGTATTTAGTCACGCACAAAACGCTATAACAACAACAGGCACTTCAAAAGTGGTTATGTTTGATTTTGAAACAGGCCAAAAAGCCCTCATTGCAGAGCCTCTTTTATCGGCGTTAGTTAGCTACTCTCAAGACGAGCAATAAGGAATTCTCATGCAATACAGCCCACTTGGCAGCAGTGGTATTAACGTTTCAAGAGTATGTTTAGGCAGTATGACTTGGGGTAAACAAAATACTCAAAGCGATGCTGATGAACAAATAGCCTACGCGTTAGAGCAAGGCGTAAACTTTATTGATACAGCCGAAATGTATGCAGTACCGCCCTCTCCAGAGACCTATGGTAAAACTGAGGAAATTATTGGCGATTGGCTATCGCGTAATCAGCAAAAGCGCAGCGATGTGGTACTTGCTACAAAAATTGCAGGCAATGGATTATCGTGGGTACGTGATGGTGGCAATATTACGCGCCAAACGGTAATAGAAGCCGTAGACGATTCACTTAAGCGCCTTAAAACCGACTATATTGATTTATATCAGCTGCATTGGCCAAACCGCTCTACCCCGCACTTTGGCAGACAATGGCCCGGCACTCTTAAATTTACCGACGTAAATACACAAGAGCAGCAAGCTAGTATGCTTGATATTCTAGAGGGCCTTAATGAATGTGTTAAAGCAGGTAAAATTAAGCACTGCGGTTTATCTGACGATACGCCATGGGGTATAAGCCAGTTTTTAAGTTTGGCCAAAGAGCATAACTTACCGCGTATGGTATCTATTCAAAATGAGTTTAGTTTAGCGCACGCTAAAGACTGGCCGTATTTAATAGAGCAATGTGTACACGAAGATATTGCCTACTTACCGTGGTCGCCTTTAGCGGCTGGTTTATTAACGGGTAAATACCTAAACGGTGCTCGCCCAGAAGGTTCTCGTTGGACCTTCATGCAGCGCAACGGTATTTTTAGAGATACACCAAATGCAGAGCAAGCCACTAAGCAGTATGTTGAGCTGGCTCATGCAAACAATATTACTCCAGCACAACTAGCACTCGCATGGTGTAACCAAGTAGATGGCGTAACCTCTTCAATTATTGGTGCAACAAGCATAGCCCAATTAAAAGAAGATATTGATGCATTTAACATCACGTTAAACGACGAAATTCTTAGTGAGATTAACACTATATTTAAAAACTATCCTATGCCTTATTAAGCATGTACCAGTTAAAAGCAGCCTTGAACAAGGCTGCTTTTAACTAAAATATTTGACCCTACTACAACCAACACTATACTTTAATTAAGTTTTCTTAATTCAACGAACACTTATCAATGCTGAGAAACGGATACTATGCATTTTGTCTATTAATTGTATTTAACGCGCATGCTGTTGAACAAAAATTACAGCCTCTAGAAGAAATTATTTGGCTGCAAAGTTACACGCCCCCTTTTCATATAGCTAAAAGCGAAAGTGCACCACAAGGCGGTATTTGCGACAACCTAACCGAGCAACTCATTAGAACCATAACAGATGTAAAACATACCCGCTTAATTGTCCCTCAGCAGCGTATAAATAAATATTTAAGTGAAGGAAAAAACGTATGCTTCCCGTGTGTTATTTATAAAAAACATAATAACCAACTACTTAACTACTCAAATCCAACAACGGTATATCCCCCATTTTCAATTATCACGACTAAAGAGCTAAAGCCCAAATTAGAAGAAAAGCACGGCTCGCCTATTCACCTTATTAATTTATTAACCGACCCGCAATACGTATACGGGCAAGCTGCTGCACGTAAATTTACAACTAAAATTAATACAATTATTGAAAATACAAAACGAGATAAAGAGTCGTCGTTAAGTTGGAGCAGTGAGAACGAAAGTCAGGCTGTTATAGCACGCTTGAGTCACGGCTTTTTAGACTACTCAATTGATTACCCGTTTATGGCCGATTACTTTAATAAACAAGGAGAATATACGAATATAGAGAGTGTACCAATAGAAGAAAATGATGTTCAATTTATAAGAGGAGCAATAGGCTGTGCGGCTAACGCCCCCAATAATTTTGCAGAGCAAGCGCTTAAAAAAATTAACCGTTCACTAAAAAACAACGTACTACAATCACCTGAGTACCAACAAAGTCAGCATGCTTGGCTTAAAACTACCTTTACCGACTTTGATAAACACTACCAACAGCAAGTCATTAATTTTTACTTACTTTCCACTGATGCTCAAGTAAACACTGATCGTTAGCATAAAGTGCAACAGCAAAAATACTTTTAGCCGTTACCTCACCTACGCCCGAAGGTGTGCCTGTCATTACTACATCACCGTCCTCGAGGCTCATAAATTCACTAACCTCTTGTAAAATCGAGTCAGGATTATGTAGCATAAAATGAGTATCACCTCGCTGAATCACTTCATTATTAATTTTAAGTTCAAACGTAAAGTGTTTCATTGCATCAGTTAGCGCTACAAAATCAGTTAAAATTACAGAGCCGTCGAACGCTTTAGCGCGCTCCCATGGAAGTCCTTTATTTTTTAATTTACTTTGCACAGTACGCTTAGTTAAATCAAGGCCGAGTCCAACCCCTACAAATTTTTTATTTTTAACTACAAAACATAGCTCGGTTTCATAATGCAGTGTATCGCCGTTATGAGCCGCAAATAACGTATTTGTAATCGCGCTATTTGGTTTGTTAAATAAAACCATTTGATCTGGTGTTTCGTTGTTTAGCTCTGCAATATGTGCGGTATAGTTTCGACCAACACAGACTACTTTTGATGGTGTTAATTCTTCAGATACTAACTTTATTGAATACATATAAATAATGTCTCAGTTATTGGACCTGTTGACCTTTCAGGATTAAAATTCGTTCAATCTAGGGGCTATTTAATCGCGGCGCGAGGTTTGTAACCTAGTGGGCTAAGTAAAAACCGAGCAACAAAGAGTAAATAGCCCCTGGGCAGAACCCTCGGGCAGCGCATGTTTGGCATTTGTGCTACGTTATCGCCTATTTATGGGGAATAACCACACTACACAGGCTCTGCCTTGCCTAAATACCAAACATACTGCTGCAAATTTAACCTCGAAAGATAAACAGGCCCTAGCTAATAAGCGTTTCAAGTAAGCTCAAATTAATAGGTTTAAGTAAAACTCGGTCAATATTTAAATCTTTTATTTCTCTAGGGTCTGGCTCTGCGCCACTTACAATCACCAAGCGTAGCTCTGGATATCGCTCATTAATTTGCTGGCCTAAATCAATGCCACGCCCATCGGGTAAATGCATATCTAGCAATACCTTATTAAATTGCTGGTCGTGATTAAGTATTTGCAAACATTGTGCGCAGCTAGACGCAATGACGGTTTCAACACCTAAGCTTTCTAAAAGTAGCTGCGTAATTTGCGCTGCATCGTGATCGTCCTCAACAAGTAAAAAGCGCTGCTTTTTCTCGGTTAAGCCATTGCTACAATTTATATCTTTAGCTTGCGGTGCATGCTCTGGCGCTACCAAATAATCTTGCAAACTTTGGTATAAAGCCGCGCTATCAACAGGTTTTGGTATTACATCGTTAAAGCCTAGTGCAGCAAGCTCCTCATGTATGCCTTTCATAGTAGCGGCAGTGAGCGCGATTATTGGGCCTTTGTAACCCATTTTTCTAAGCTCTATGGTAGCTTCCTTGCCGCCCATTACAGGCATATGAATATCAATAAAAATAATATCGTAAGGCGCTTTATACGCATCTGCAATACGCACTTTTTCAAGCGCTTGTTGGCCATGTTCGGCATAATCGACGCGCGCACCACAAGTACTGATCATATGACCAACTAGCATGCGTAAATCACGTAAATCATCAACTACTAATACTCGCCCATGCACTTTGCATGGAGCCGATTTACTTTGTAGTTGCGGCGCACTACTAAAATTAAGTACCTGTCGTTCTACTTCGCTAATATCACCTGGGTAAACCGAAATAGTAAACGTAGAGCCTTTGCCAATTTCAGAATGCAAACTAATATCACCGTGCATACGTGCTAACAATTCAGCACATATTGCCAAGCCTAAGCCTGCGCCGCCTACAGAGCGTGATTCTACATCAGCTATTTGTTCAAATGGCTTAAATATCAGTTCTTGTTTTTCAGGGGCAATGCCCATGCCTGAGTCTTTAATGCTAAAAAACAGCATTTCGGTATCATCAACCCATTGCGTCCACGCATTAACAACAATTTCGCCTTTATCGGTAAATTTAACTGCATTGTTTATTAGGTTTATTAAAATTTGGCGAACTCTTGTTGCATCCAGTCGTGCAACCAAAGGCAATGGCTGATGAGATTCAAAGCGCAGCGTAAGGCCCTTATCTAGCACCGATACGCGCATTAGCGTGTATACATCGGCAAGCATGCTATCAAGGTTAACTTCGCTTAGGGTCAGCTCCAGTTTATCGGCGGCTATTTTAGATAAGTCGAGCACATCGTTTAACAGGCTCAATAAATGTTTACCGTTTCGATAAATAACACCTAGTTCATTTTCTGCTTGCTGACTGAAGTCGCTCTGCATTAACAGTTCGGTGTAACCTAAAATAGACGATAGAGGAGTACGTAATTCGTGGCTTAGATGAGCTAGAAAGCGGTCTTTTGAGCGATTTTCGGCTTCGGCTTTTAAACGCTCTACTCGCTCACCTTCAACATCTTTACGAGCAAGTGCATAGCGAATAGCGCGCGCAAAGCGGCTCGAACTCATTTCTGTTTTTATTAAATAATCTACTGCACCGGCATCAAGCGCCGCCGAGTCTAACTCGTCGTTTGACTGCCCGGTAAGCATAATAATTGGGCCGCTAAAGCCATTAGCAATGGCTTCTTTTAGTACATCTAAACCATTAGATGCACCCAAGCGGTAATCAAGCAGGCAAATGTCGTGCTCATTTTTGCTAAGCGTTGCAATTGCCTGCTCTGGGGAACTTATCCATTGAATGTTAAACGTGTGTGAATCCAATTGGTCCAGATAGTCGCAGGTGAGTATGTAATCATCTTCATCATCTTCTACAAGCAGCAACTGAGTCACTTTATCTAACATACAATCTCCATTAATCGTTAAATGTTGTCGGTAGCTCTACAAACTCTACCCAGTATTTTCCTAGCGTTTTCATCAAATCAACTAAACCATCAAACGTCACAGGCTTTGTAATATAAGATGCAGCACCTAAGTTATACCCTTTAACCATGTCTTCTTCTTGCTTAGACGTAGTTAAAATAACAACCGGAATTCCCTTTAAGTTAGGGTTCCCTTTTATAGCTTCAAGCGCTTCACGACCATCCATTCTTGGCATGTTTAAATCAAGTAATATCAATCCTGGTCGTGGCGACACTGTTTTGTCTTCAAACTTACCTTTACGTTCTAAATATTCAAGTAACTCAACGCCATCTTCAACAAAATGAAGCTCGTTAAGTACACGGCTTTCGGCAAGGGCATCTTGTGTTAACAAACGATCATCTTCATCATCGTCTGCCATTAAAATAGTAATAGGTTTTACTTTTGAATAGGGCATTTAAGCCTCTCCTTGCAATGTGAAAAGCGCAGCTTCCACAGGTAGTTTTATAATGAAGGTTGCACCTTCACCGTCTTTACTTATTGCTGTAATTGTTCCGCCGTGGCGCTCCACAATACGCCTACATACAGAAAGACCAATACCTGTGCCTTTATATTGTGAGCGACCGTGCAAACGTTGAAACGGTACAAATATTTTATCGGCATAGTCCTGTGAAAAACCAATACCGTTATCTTCTATAGTAATAACTTGAAAGCTCAAATTGGTATTATGATCCTCACTAAAAATATCTTTATCTTGGTAGCTGATTTTTATATGTGGACTTACACCTGGGCGCCTAAATTTAACAGCGTTCGACAACAAGTTTAAAAACAGCTGCTGCATTTGGCTTTTATCAGCCTGAATAACCGGTAAGTCTTCTACATCAATTTGTGCATCTGACTCTTTTATCGCAATTTCTAAATCACTTAATATATCGGTTACTACTTCGTTTAAATTTGTATCATCGAAGTCTTTACCGCGTGTTGTAATACGCGAGAACTCTAATAGGTCATTAATTAAGTTAGACATGCGTTGCGCTGCATTTTTCATGCGGCCAATGTAATCAATCCCTTTTTCACCCAGCTCATCTTTAAACATTGTTTCTAGGCGGTCACTAAAGGCTTGAATTTTTCTAAGCGGTTCTTGTAAGTCATGACTTGCTACAAAAGCAAATTCTTCAAGCTCTCGGTTACTTCGGCTCAGTTCGTCAGAATACAACGTTAATTCTTGCGTACGCTCAGACACTTTAGTTGCTAAAGTCTCGTTTTGTTTCTCAAGCTCAAAACGATACTTAGCTGCATTTCTCAAATTAAGACGTGTCATTACAAACATACCAATAATAAGTAATAAGCTTGTGATTGCTGTAATAGCAAACGTGATTTTAGCTTCATTCTTAATTTGCGCTAACTTTGAAAAATGGCTCACTTTAAAGAGTAATTCACGGTCTTGAATTTCATTAACATACTCTCTAATTTGCTTATAAAGCTCCCGACCTTTATGTGTATTTAACACATAAATTGCACGTCGCTCTTTGTCATCTAAAGCAAGATTAACCGTTTGTTTTAGCTCTTTAATTTTGCTATCAACTAGTACTAACAACTGAGCAATACGCTCAGCTTGGCCGTCAATCTCAGAGTGTAGTGACTTAACATGATCTGTTTGCGCTTCAATTTGTCCAATAGCATCGTAATAAGGCGTTAAATAATCAGTCTCTTCTGTTAATAAATAACCGCGCTGACCCGACTCAGCCTGAACTACTGATAAATGCAGTTGCTCAATTCCCGTTGTCAGCATATTAGTATTGTCTAAACTCTTTTGGGTTTGCGTTAAACCTTGAATCGTATTCAATGCTAAAACTGCGTTACCTACAATAATACTTAACACAACAACTATTAAAGCTGCCCAAGTAACATTCGCTTTACCTTGCTGTTTTTGCTTGCTCATTTAGCTTCCCGAATTAGAGTTTGTACAACACTTACTATTTATTGAGAGTCAGTTATTTTTTGTAAACTTTCACTACACTGTTGGCAATTGTTAATAATTTTATCAAGTGCATCTAGCGCTTTTTCTTTTGGCATATCGTTTTCAAGTACCAACTTAATAAGCTCTGCATTCATCGATATACGATTAAGCGGCGCTCTTGCATCGTGTACTAATTTGTTTAGTTGCTCTGTTTGGTTATCGGATGTCATGCCCTTCCTCAAATCTATTTATATTCGCCAATACCGCCATATGCATTAAGGCGGTTATAAAGTGTTTTGGTGCTAATACCCAGCATTTGTGCAGCAAGCGTTTTATTACCTTGCACCTTATCAAGCGTTGCATGAATAAGTTCTTTTTCAACTTCTTCAATGGTTTGTCCTGCTGATACTGGCTTTTCGGCCGCTTGGTTATTAACGCGCGAAAAAGGCGACTCTAAATTATCAGGTAGAGTAATGTCGCTGGTTTGCGGATCGCTCATAATAAATGCACGGTGTATAGCGTGGCGAAGCTCTCGCACATTACCGGGCCATTCATAGCTTTGCAGTTCTTTGAGCTGCGTTGGCGTCCAACTAAATGGGGTACCGTTTTCATCATTAAGTTGATCTAAAAATGCTTTAGCTAATAAAGGAATATCTTCTTTTCTATCGCGAAGTGGCGGTATATCAATAGGAAAAACAGCCAACCTAAAGTAAATATCTTCACGAATAATATTATTTTGCGCTAAATCGGTAAGCGAGCGGTTAGTGGCTGAAATAACACGACAATTGGTTGGTATTTCTCTGTTACCACCTACGCGTGTTACTTTTTTAGTTTCAAGTACTCGCAGTAAATTTGGCTGCATATCAATTGGCATTTCGGTTACTTCATCTAAAAACAAAGTACCGTTATTTGATTGCTCAAACACACCTTCTTTACGTGCTATTGCGCCTGTAAATGCGCCTTTTTCGTGGCCAAATAACTCACTACCAATTAACTCTTTTGAAAGTGCGCCACAGTTGCTAGCAACTAATGGGCCTTCGCACTGGCTTGCGTTATGAATAGCTTGAGCCACTACTTCTTTACCTGCACCACTTTCACCCATAAGCATCACGTTAGCGTTTGTTTTAGCTACGCGTTCAATCATGTTGTATAGTTTTTGCATTGGCTCAGACTCACCAATTAACCCACCAAAGTGACGTGTAATACCGCTCGACTTGGCTTTTTTAACTGTTTTTTTAGGGCCATTTAAAACGAGTTCTAAATCTTCGCGTTGTAATGGTTTTAATAAATGCCCTACATTTGGCTCACACATTTCAGCTAAAATGCCTTTAACTGAAGGATGACCCGATATAAGTGTAATTTTTGGAGATTGCCCAATCGTTTTTAAATGATCAAGTAAGTGCAAACCGCTACCATCAGGTAACATAAAATCAAGTAGCACATGGTCAAAGGTATTATTTTCAAACCATTGATGTGCTTCTTTTAAACTGGTGGCGGTGCTTATGTTGTGGCCGAGGAATTCGACTATGTGGCAAACAACGTCACTAAATTCAACGTCATCGTCTACTAAAAGTATGTCTAACATGATAAATCCCTATGCTTTTTTTCTTATTCTACGCATCCTAAATATTAATTTAAAGGCACGCCTAGAATCTAATTACTTAAATAGCTAATTAATCCAATGCTATTTATTTTAACAACCTTATATTTACGTATGCTTAAAAAAATCGATCATAAAATATAAAAATAATTAAAATCATTTCTATTTATAGAATGGTAGCAACTGTTATTATCAAAAACCTAAAAGAGGAGACGAAATGCAGCAATTAAAAACCTTAATTCATTCAGGTATTAATATTGACCACGGTAGTCAGTTTACGCGCTTAACAGCTCGCGCCATTGTTATTAAAAATAATAAAATACTTTTAATGTATACAAACCGCTATGAAGATTACAGCTTACCTGGTGGCGGAGTAGATGAAGGCGAAAGTATTGAACAAGGCTTAATTCGCGAACTAAGCGAAGAAACCGGTGCACAACAAATAAGTGTAGTTAAAGCCTTTGGACTCTATGAAGAGTATCGCCCTTGGTATAAAGAAGACTTTGATATTATTCATATCAAATCGTATTGCTTTGTATGTAATATTGCCGACGAGTTTGGCAAAGCACAGTTAGAGCATTACGAGCAGCAAAATGGCATGACTGCTAAATGGGTTGATATTAACGATGCAATTGCTCATAACGAGCGCACACTTGCTAACAGTGAAAAACAAGGACTCTCCATTTTACGAGAAACCTACCTACTAAAGCGCATTGCTAAAGAACTTCTATAAGTTGAATTAGCATGAGCAGTCAATCTTGTAAATTTTGCATCAATCAGAACTTTTTACTGCTTTGGGTAATATATTCATAGTAGTAAAAAGTTATTAGCAGAATAAAAAATTAAAAATAAATACTACATTTCAATAGCTTGAGATTAATTAATACTGTTTTTTTGATATTGGCTTTCGTTTTGCACTATCACCATTACATAATTTGTAAGGAGATAGAAATGAGTAACACAGTTAAAACGATTAATCCGGCAACTGAGCAAACCATTGAAACCTACACGCTACTTTCTCAAAAAGAAGCAGAACAGGTAATCGAAAAATCTCACGAAACATATTTAAAATGGCGCTTAACGTCGTTCACTGAACGTGCGAGATATCTTAATAAGTTAGCCTCACTTTTCGAAGAGCAAAAAGAATCTATCGCAAAACTCATGACCGAAGAAATGGGTAAAGTATACGAGCAAGGCTTTCAAGAAGTTGAACTATGTGCAGGAATTTGTCGTTACACAGCCGAACAAGGCCCACAAGTACTTGCTGACGAAGAACGTGATATGGACGGCGGCCGTGCAATTATCAGCTACCAACCAACAGGTGTACTGTTAGGTATTCAACCGTGGAACTTCCCGCTTTATCAGGTAATTCGCTACAGTGCTGCCAACATAATGGCGGGTAACACAACCGTATTAAAACATGCTGGTAACGTATTTGGCATGGCTGAAAAAATTGAAGAGCTATTTAAACAAGCCGGTTTCCCAGAGTACTGTTTCAGCAACTTACTCATCGACGGTAAAACCGCCAGCTCACTCATTGCGCACAAAGCAATTAGCGGCGTAACCTTTACGGGTAGTGATGCCACAGGTAAAAAAGTAGCTGCAGAAGCGGGTAAACACGCTAAAAAAACAGTGTTAGAACTGGGTAGCAACGATGCATACTTAGTACTCGATGACGCTGATTTAGAGCTTGCAGTTAAAACCTGTGTAACAGGTCGCATGATCAATAACGGCGAAACGTGTGTTTCAGCTAAACGTTATGTTGTTGTTGAGTCACTTTACGATGACTTTAAAGCACAAATTAAAGAGCAGTTTGAAGCCATGAAAATGGGCGACCCAATGGCTGATGGCACAGACTTAGGCCCAATGGCTCGTGAAGATTTACGCGACGGCATTCACGACCAAGTAATGGAATCAGTTAAAGCAGGTGCAAACATAGTAACGGGTGGCGAAATACCATCGCAAACAGGTTACTACTACCCACCAACGCTACTTGATAACCTATCACCTGGCATGCCGGCCTACGATGACGAATTATTTGGCCCTGTCGCTTCGCTTATTAAAGCCAAAGATAACGACGATGCTATGCGCATCGCCAACGATTCTCGCTACGGTTTAGGCGGTGGTATTTTCTCAAAAGATGAGAAAAAAGCCATTGAGCTTGCTAAAAAGTACTTCGACACCGGCATGATCAACATTAACGGCTACGGTTTAGCACAACCTAACCTACCATTTGGTGGCGTTAAAGGCAGTGGCTACGGCAGAGAACACGGCGGTTTTGGTATGCGCGAATTTGTTAATGTTAAAAGCATTATGATCGCCAGCTAATTTAGCTGCATAAATGAAACAAGTGTTTTAAACACAGATTCTTAATATGTGTTTAAAACACAAAAATTACTAAGCCTAAAAGTGGGTAACCACTTTTAGGCTTTTTTATGACTTTTAGAAAGTAGTTTTCAGGAGACAATACTTAGTTTTTAGTAAGAGATAGTACCGTGTTTTGGATATATTCGTAGGTGCGATTTTACATCGCGCTTTTAATCTGAGGAGTCAAAGACTGCAAACATAGCCTTTAATGGGGAATAAATATCGTGGTCTAATTCTATATTTAATCGTAGACACTTATATCACTTAAGTGTTTAGTCGTTTTTCAATGCTCTAGCTAAATAATTTACTGCGGCCTGAACAACTAGCCAAGAAATATCACATGTATCGACATCAGGGTACATTTTACTAGCCATTTGCTCATAAGGATGTATTAGATTTCGGAACCCTCTAAGTGCACGGGAGAACTGTCTAGCATTTAAACCTAACCAACCTACATGATGTGTTACATCAATTACTATTTTTCGCTTACTAGCGTTACTTATAGCTGGCTCTTGGTATTTTACGAGAAAGTTTGATGAGGAATGGAGAATGATTAGGTAATATTTAGCTAGGTACTCAAAGCGCTTTTTCTCAAGCCCTAGTATTAGAAAAGCTATCGAACGCTTAGTGAATAAACTAAATTGCATAATAATCGAGTTAATTCGTTTATCTGATTTATATTTTTCAACTTCAATAAACTTTGTGCCCATTTTACGTTTCGTATTTTGCTGGAGCATCCATAAAGTGAAAACTGCCCCAGAGTAATAGTAAAAAAAACATGGGCAGAGAAGCCAATATAAGGTCATATTCTACAAAATTATCGCTAAGCCAATAGCATCCAAAAAACACCATGGGATATATTAAAACGCCCCATAGAAAAAATTTATTCATGATTCTATTAAACAATGGAATATTAATACTAGGCTTGCTTCCTAAGCCCATAAGACTAGCGATAACTGCAAATGGGTATACAAGTAAAGGAATAGCACCTAAAACCAATAAAGTAAGCCGAAAAAACTCAAACATATAATCGAACATCCAACGTTTTGAACGTATTAACGCTATTCTCAATGACTAAAAAGTACAAACAAGGTAAGTTAATTGCCAGCGCTTATTTTGAGAGCTTTACCACTCTTTACTTCTAAGAAAACAAGTATATATATTAAAAATAAAGTATAAACCAAATAACACAGTAACAATTCAACACAAGTCAGGCTTCAGCTATTAATAACTCAATGCTTTATATAAATACCGCTATATCTAACGTTACTAATCAAACCTCGGCACTTTTCGCTTGTCGGCCTTACTCATAGCAAGCTCTTGAATTTCTTCTTGCTTGTGCTGCGCCGATTTAGTTTCTAATGATTGCTGATTAGCGTTTTCGTAAGAAAGCTCAGTGAGTAGCGCAAAGTGATCAGAGCCATATTTAGCTAAGCGCTTAATACGCTTTACTTTAAAGCCTTCGCTGTGAAATAAATGATCGAGCGGCCAGCGCATAAAAAAGTAGCCTGCATGAAAGGTGTTATAAAAACCACGGCCTTTTCGAGGGTCTAAAAAGCCACTTATTTGCATAAACAAACGCGTGCTGCGCGACCACGCTACGTCGTTTAAATCTCCGGCAACTATGGTAGGTCGTGTTGGGTTTTTAAGTGCTTTAGCCACCATTATTAGCTCTGAGTCGCGCGGACGTGATGAGTCTTCCTCCGTTGGGCTTGGTGGTGCGGGGTGAATAAAGTGCCCTTGCATTTGTAGGCCTTCATCGTTTTCAAACAGAATATGAATTGAGGGAATATCTTCTTCTATTAGCTCACATATTTGTGCATCGAGTATTTTAAACTTGCTGTATAAGTGCATGCCGTAACGATTATCTTTAGGGCATTCTATGTAATACGGGTAATTTTTTTTAATGACTGATAATTTATTTTCCCACCAGCTATCACTCTCAAGCGTAATAAGTAGGTCGGGTTGATGCTCATCAACAAGGCTAATTAACTGCTCACTTTTATGGTTCGACATAAGTACATTTGCCGACATAATTCTTATACTATGATCTATATGCTTAGGTGCGCTTTGCACTTCTTTTTTAGCAAGCCACGTATACGGGTAAATCCATTTACCTTGTAAAATCATTATAAGTAATGAGGTCAAGGCTATAAAAACGTAACCTATTGCGCTACTTTGCCATAATAAAAACAACGAAGTAACAGCTACAAAACTGGCAATATAAAATACCTGCAAACGAACAAAGTCGCAGCTACGCACTAAGTAATGCTGGCTGTACGACATAGGTAATAAGGTAACCAGTAAAAAAAAGCCAATAATTATAGCCAGCGCAATGAGCATTTTAATATCCTTATAAAGTTAATTTAGCGACTTAAAATTGAAAGTATTTCTCGGGTATCGTGCACCATATGGATAACTGTACGGTCTATTTCAATACTCACTGTACCATTATCTCTAGAGCGTTCAATCACTCTACCTCTTTTGTATAAATCGCGTTCTAAAAAGTCGCCTCGATGATAGCTTTTACTTAGCCCTGGTGGCGTCCAACCTGCGCGAATTAACTGCTTTGCCTCTTTTTTAGAAAGGTAGTCATTGTCGTTGTGCTTATGTGAATGATGCTTTTTATGGCTGTGTTTATGACCATGCTTATCTTTATGCGGTTTTGCGTCTGCGCTTATTGAACATAAAGCCAATGCTATTAGTGCTGTGTATGTTAGTACTCTCATAAATAATCTCTAGCATAATTAATAGCTAAAGATTAACAAACACGGATGAACATCATATGAAACAACTAACACCTATTTAACGTTGTTTATATTGTGTTTTACAGTGGCTTCGCATAATAGCGGGATCGCGTAATTTTAAATGTTTTGTTTTACGACCTGCATGGCGCTTACGCCACACTTTAAAACTGCCTTTTGAAACATTGTCTCGCATAAAAACCACCAGCTGCGGATACTTTAATCCGTATAGCTGCTCTATAGCCTCGTAGGGGGTTCTATCTTCCCACGCCATTTCGATAATGCGTGACTGTTGCTCTGCGTTAAACATGGTATATCTCACAAAATTTAACTTATACGCTAGGTAAAAATACTTAGATCAATGCAATTAAGCTCAGTAACTGTATAATTGGCGTTCAAGTTATGTACTTTAAAAGATATCGAATTTATATTTATGCGCGCAATATTTCTGTTTTTAGCTTTAACTTTACCCTCATTATTACTTGCAGCGCCAAGTAAAACCCTGCGCTGCGTAACAACCCACTACCCGCCTTTTACTATATTTGATGAAAAAAACGATACGTTCACGGGTTTAGATATTGAATATTTAACGTTTATTGAGCGTAATTTAAATCTTAAAATTGACGTAATTCATCTGCCATGGGCGCGCGTTAAAAAAGAAATGGCGCTGGGTTATTACGACTGCTATTTCTCTTTGGCCAATACAGAGGAACGTGCAAAGTATTTAGATTTTACAAGCGTGCCCTTGCACACTACTAAGTATGGCTTATTTACTTTAAACAAAGATAAGCTACTCACTGACGATTTATCAAATACCCCAATAGCGATGCTGCGCGGCGTTGCTTTGCCTGAGGTTATTGCTAAAAAGTATAACCTTGATGAGAATAATCTGCTTCGCTCACTTTCAACTAAAGACACTTTTGAGCTACTAGAAAAAAAACGTGTTGAATACGCAATAACTAACTATCAAGCAGGTTTGTGGTACTCAAAAGAATATAAAAACATT
The DNA here is from genome assembly GCF_015864305.1 of Pseudoalteromonas sp. NZS71_1. Lineage (NCBI taxonomy): Bacteria > Pseudomonadati > Pseudomonadota > Gammaproteobacteria > Alteromonadales > Pseudoalteromonadaceae > Pseudoalteromonas > Pseudoalteromonas sp. NZS71_1. The sequence continues at coordinate 343,550 of NZ_JADYXM010000002.1, forward strand.
TATGCTCGGCAATTAAATGAGTTTACGTTTCCTACTTACATTGCTTTTAAGCGTGGCGTAATTGATACAAAATTAGTTGATGAGCAAATAAAACGTTTTAAAGCACAAACTCAATAATTAACACTGCACACGTTAAGAGATAACCAATGTTTACAAAACTACCAAAATGGGTTGAATATGGCGCGTTTACGCTCGCATTTATAGCGGGCGTAGTAAACGCTGTAGGCTTATTAGGATTTGAGCACCAGGCTATTTCGCATGTATCTGGCTCTGTTACATTACTTGGTATTAAAGTAATAACTAACCCCAGCACTGCCTTATTGCTACTTTCAATAATTATTAGCTTTATGTTGGGTTCGGCACTGTCGGGATTTTTACTCTCTGGTGGCTCATTAAAACTTGGTCGTCATTACGACACTTTGCTTTTTATTGAAGGATTGCTACTACTTGCGAGTGCTTATTTACTCAAAAACACATTCGTTTACGGCATTGTTTTAACGTCTGCTGCGTGTGGGTTACAAAATGCGCTAGCCACTAATTACAGTGGTGCTGTTATACGTACCACACATTTAACCGGTATTTTTACTGACCTTGGTTTAATGCTAGGTAAAGCGCTTAAAGGTGAGCAATTTGATATCCGTAAAGGCGTTATGTTTTTACTCATTATTGCAGGCTTTTTACTAGGCGGTATAACCGGCTTCGTTTTATTTAAGCATTACTTAGTGCTGGCTTTGGTGTTTCCTGCTGTGGCTTGTTTTGTTTTATCAATTACGTATCGGGTTTATAGGTTACGTACGCTTTAACGCAACAAGTTTAAATGCATATTAAAACCGCATATTATAGAGGCAATGCAATATAGATTACTTTCAAGGAATGTATGAAACCTTATTTTTTGCCGCTGATATTACCCTTTAGCCACGCTGCGTTTGCCGATAATCAAAATAATGATGCAATAGAAACCATAACAACTACGGCATCACGTATCGAAGCGCTATCGACCCCACTCCCTTTATCAATAAGCACACTAACGCAAGCGCAGCTAAATAGCATAGCGCCTACCCATATTGAAGAAGCTCTGCAACGTGTAGCGGGTGCTAATATTCAACGCGGAAATGGCCAAGAGTATTTACCCGCACTGCGCTCTCCGGTACTTTCGGGCGCAGGCGCTTGTGGTGGCATATTGACTTTGGAGGATGGCATACCACTTAGAGCCGCTGGGTTTTGTAATATAAACGAGCTATTTGAGGCGCACAGCGAAATGGCGCAGCGCATTGAAGTATTAAAAGGCCCTGGCTCTGCACTTTATGGCTCAAATGCTGTGCATGGTGTTATTAATGTAATAACGCCCGACACTACTCAAGGCGGTGGTTTAGTTGGTTTAGATTATGGCTCGTACGGTTATACTCGCTACAAATTACGTGCAGGACAAGATTATGGCAACAGCGGTATAGGCATTAACGCAAGTGTTACCGACGATAGCGGTTACCGCGACGACGAAAGCGTAGAACAACAAAAAGTAAATATTCGCCATCGCTATTCAAATAATAATTTATTACTTACCTCAGGCCTTACTTACACAAACCTAGATCAGCAAACTGCGGGATTTATTACGGGCTTTGAAAGCTATAAAAACGAAGACCTAGCGCAAAAAAACTTTGACCCAGACGCATTTAGAAAAGCACGCGCATTTAGAGCATGGAGCAATGCAACATGGCAATTAAATAACAATGATGTGCTCTCTACTACGTTATATTTTCGCGACCAAAGCATGGACTTTTTTAAGCACTTTTTGCCCGGCACACCGCTTGAAAAAAACAGTCAAACTGGTTTTGGCGTACAATCGCTTTATCAACATAATTTACAAAGTAATATAAAAATAAACCTAGGGCTTGATGGCGAATACACGCAAGCCGACTTTACTCAAAGCCAAAACAAGCCCACTCAAGGTTCTGCATTTTTAGTTGCTACAGTACCCCAAGGTAAGCATTACGATTACGATGTAAACGCCACGCTTTATGCCCCTTTTGCATCGGTTGATTGGCAATTAAATAAGTGGTTACTTACCGCAGGTGTGCGCTACGAGCATATGCAGTACGACTACACCAATAATATGCTAGCTGGTAGAACAAAAGACGATGGCACAGAATGTGGCTTTGGTGGTTGCCGATACAGCCGCCCAGCAAGCGCTAAAAATAGTTTTAGTAATCTATCGCCAAAGCTTGGGGTTAGTTATCAGTACAATACAAATAACACGCTTTATGCAAACTTTTCTCGCGGTTACAGAGCGCCACAAGCGGCTGAGCTCTACCAATTACAACGCGAGCAAACCACTGCAAATTTAAGCGCCGAAATAGCCAATAACGCAGAACTAGGTATTAAAGGGATTTACGAAAAGCTACGTTATGGCGTGTCTGTTTACGCTATGAGTAAACACAATACGATTTACCGCGATAGTGACTTTTTTACGGTAAATAATGGCAGCTCTCGCCATCGTGGTATTGAGCTTGAACTTGACTACCAGCTCACTAAGTCGCTTGCACTTAACTTTGCAGGCACACACGCAAAGCATACTTATACTAACAACCAAATACTTAACGGTTTAAATATAAACGGCAACGACATAGACACCGCGCCGCGTAATATTGCTAATCTCGATTTAACATGGCAAGCACTCAGTAATACACAATTTGCTTTGCAGTGGCATCGCGTTGGTAACTACTACACCGACCCAGAAAACTTAAATAAATACCAAGGGCATGATGTTTTAAGCCTGCGCGCTCAGTGGCAAGTTACTAATAACCTTGAAGTGCTTGCCCGTATTATTAATTTAACTAATGAGGCTTATGCGGAGCGCGCCGATTACACGAGTTTTACCGGCGACAGATACTTCCCGGGTAGACCTCGTAACGCGATGCTTTCGGCAACTTATACGTGGTAATGCTTATTTAAGGGCTAAGCTGATTTAAGTCGCTCATGTATTTCATGGGCGACTTTTTCATTACCTTTTTAAACATAGTAATAAATGCACTCACCGACTCATACCCTAATAACTCCGACACCTGCTGCACACTTTGCTTATCAGAAAGCGCCTTTAAGGCTGTAATTATATGCAATTGCGTACGCCACTTTCCAAATGTCATACCGGTTTCTTTTTTAATTAACCGCGCTAATGTGCGCTCAGTTAATGCAAACTGCTTAGCCCATTGTGGTAGTGTTTTTCGATTGTTTGGCTTGTTTATGAGCTGATCGCTCATAGTTTGAATTACCTCATTTTTAGATAATACAAAATCGAGTGGTTGTACTGGCATTTCAATAAGTTGATCAAATAACACCTGCGCTAAACGTGCTGTTTTACTATTTAAAGTATAGTGCTGATTATGCGCAGCCAACTCGCACATTAGCTCTTTAACTAACGGCGTAATAGCTAACGTACAGGTATTTAGCGGCATACCGTTTTTACTACTATCAATAAATAAATGACAAAGCTGCGCGTTATCAGACGCCCTATTGCTATGCACCTTTTGTGCTGGGATCCAAATTGCACTGTGCGTGGGCACCATCCACATTTTGGCTGACACTTCACACGTTACATAACCATGTAGCGCTAAAATTAACTGCCCTTTAGGATGGGTATGTAGTGGTATTTCGTGACTTGCATGGGCGTGCTCTATTTTGGCTATTATGGGCTGCGCCATAGTTTCAAAATTTTTAATGTCGTCCCAACCAATTGCATCAAACATAGTTTTGTCTGTTTTTAGTTATTTAATGTCATTATCTCTAAATTATAGTTTTTGCTAAGCCTTTATACTAGCGCCCATTAAGTATTAGCTTTAATGGTCTTCCCTTTTGTTAAATAACACACCTAAATCACGCTTTGCTGGCATATTACTTGTGCTTGGCATATTACTTATTGCCGCAAATTTACGCGCCACATTTACAGGTATTGCACCTGTGCTTGAACAAATTATTAATCACTTTGGGCTTAGCGCATCGCAAGCTGGGTTTTTAACAACATTGCCACTCATTGCCTTTGCGGTTGTATCGCCAATGGCCGCAACTCTTGCTAAAAAGCAGGGGCTAGAGCGCACCTTGTTTGTGGCTTTGTTATTTATACTTGCAGGGGTTGCAGCGCGGGTAATAAACACCTCAGCCATGCTTTTTGTAGGCACCGCTATTATTGGTGTGGGCATTGCCATCGCAAACGTATTATTACCAAGTTTAATTAAGCGCGACTTCCCTGCTAAGGTTGCGTTAATGACCTCAGCCTACGTGCTTACTATGGGCGTGGTATCGGGTGGGTTTTCTACTTTAGTATTTCCGCTTAGTCAATTAAACGGATTAGGATGGCAACTTGCTCTGGGCTCATCAGCTCTTATTACTCTGGCGAGTATTATTGTATGGATCTCGCAATTAAGTAAGCACACAAAACCCGCGAGTATTGCTCAACACGCTGACACGTCAAAAAGTGTATGGCGCTATTTACTAGCATGGCAAATTACCCTACTGCTGGGCTTAAACTCATTCTTAAATTATATAATTATCACGTGGTTACCTAGCATATTAATCGAAACAGGCCAAAGTGCCACGCAAGCAGGTGCTTATCATGGTGCTTTTCAAATAGCGACTGCATTACCGGGTTTAATATTAATTCCGTTACTTGCCAAATTAAAAGATCAAAGCGCGCTTAGCTTTATTTTAGCCATGTTGAGTGCACTCAGTGCTTTGGGGCTGCTTTACATGCCTAGCTTTGCTTTTGTTTGGACCCTAATGCTGGGCTTTTGCTCTGGAGCGTGTTTTATATTGGGGCTGTCGTTTATTAGTTTACGAACCGATGATTCGCAACAAGCAGCGTCGCTTTCAGGTATGTCGCAAAGTGTAGGGTATTTACTCGCGGCTATTGGTCCTATGCTCGCTGGTGCATTACACACGACTACGGGAAGTTGGAGTGCGCCATTATGGCTGTGCGCTATTGCCGGAGTGCTGTGTGCATTATGTGGTTTGGGCAGTGGTAAAAACACCACTTTAGCTAAATCAGCTAACTAGCTGCTGTAACCACGAAAATAAACCAGACGAAGTTTTGTTGCTCGTGTGTTTTTGCTCATAGCGTTTATTAGTTGCTTCACGCTGTTCACGGCGCTCTTGTGCTAAATTAGCTTTTGCAGCAAAACGCAAGCGCTGCTCTTGAGTAAGCTCATCATTAAAACTAATGGCTGTTTTTTTAACTGCTCGGCTGCTTTTAGGTGAACTACACATGTTATTCTCCAAATGACTGACTTATAAGTAGACAGTCATTTGGTAAAATAAATTTCAAACCGCTTACTAAAAAAGTGATTTTTTATCAGTATTACTAATTTTGTGGGGTTGTATCAAACGCAGGTACTTCATGTAAGCCGCTCAACCAGCTCAATGTTGATTTAGACCAAATTTGTGCTGTTGGCGTAAACTGATCACGCTGATCAACCGCACCAATACGCAAGCCATATACACGGTCAGCTTTAGCTTCGTTAGTTGCATATAGTGTTGTACCACATGTGCCACAAAAACCTTGCGCACGCTTGTTACCGCTTTGCGCTGTTTTAACAAACTCTTTTGGCTCACCTTGGGTAAACACGACCGAATTTGGCTCTGCAATTATAACGGCTCTAAATGGGCCGCTCGACATACGTTGGCAATCACTACAATGGCAAACAAGTGCGTTGTTATTTTGAGACTTTGCTTGGTATTTAATTTCACCACAGTAACAGCTTCCAGTAATTTCCATTATTTAAATCCTTAATGCTTATGAAGATTGAATCGAGATATAAGACCGGCAATATCGATTCATTATTTTTAAAATATAAAAAAACTGCTCGCCGGTTCATTTGTATATTCGGTTAGGTTTTTAATTTTTGAAAGTGATTTTTAAAAGTTGAGCAAGTGCTACAAACATGATCCGATGTTTTAAATAAAACAGCAATACCACGTTAAGCTAATAGCGTAACGTGGTGCGTCTAAATTATTTTTTATATGTGTTTAGATCATAAAATAAGAATAGCAATGTAGAACCTCCCCTTATGTTGGGGGTAATTATTTAAATGCGTTAGCATTTTTTATGCTGTCAAAATCGTTAAAGCGCACGTTGTGTTGCGCCATTACTTTAAGTATTTTTTCACTTAGCATTTGACGTAAATAAAACGGCTGATTTGGCACAAAATGGTGGATGGTATGCGTTTTACCAAAGTTAAAACAAAACAAGTGAAACGGCATAAATAAACGACTCGTTAGTACATGAGTTTGCTCAAGCATGTTATTAACGCCGCCATAGTAATGCATGCTTGAGGTAACAAAATTAAGCGAGCTTGAGCGAATAATATTAGGAACAATGAGCACAACCATTAAAAATTCGAACACATTCATTGTACTTAACAACCAGCTAGGCGAATTTAGCGAAAGTGGTATAAATAAATCAACAATATGAAATACAATAACGCTGTATAAAACAGCAAAATACGCAGTCGCTATCGGAAATCCCGCATTAAAAACACTCGAAAAACTAAAGCCATTAATTTCTTTTCTAAAACGTTTAGTAGAAATAACTAACCCTAATAACCCATCCATAATAACTAACGCACGTAAGAATGGGTTTTTAATACCGTTGCCCACCAAGCGTTCTTCTAGGTCTTGTTGTGTGCCTGAGGTTTTGTGATGGTGTAAATGCATTTTACGTCGGTACCACGGGCTAATAGTATTTGGCCGCATTAACCATACTGTTAGCATCATAAAATTATGCATAAATGGCTGGTTACTAAAGTATTGTTTATGTATAAGGTCGTGTTCTAACTCATGGGAAATAGATGCAGCAATAGCCGCAAGTACTATGCATACCCAAGCAGGTATGATGGCTAAATAATATAAAACACCAACACCAATTAGTGCGCTAAGCGATAGCAATAAAATAATTAACCCTAAGGTATTTTGATGTGCAAGTAACGGGTGCTTTTGACGAAGTGATGCTTCCTCTGCCTTAATTGCTTTAACAATCGATTGAATGTTCTGTTTGGCACTTAATTGAGTCATGATTATTATTTATTTCAGAGTAGTCTATTAATTACTATCATACCTTAATCAAATGTATGTTAGAAATTGATAGTTAAATAGCTACCGTTGGCAGCTATTTAAAACTAAATACTACTTAGTTTTCGTATTATCAACTTCATAAATTGGATTGCCTTCAACTTCAAAGTAAGACTGTCCATAAATTAATGGGATATACCACTGAACAACTTTAACGGTAACGTTTGAAAGACCTACCGCCGAAGGTGTTTGCTCGATAGCATTATCCATGGCCTCTTTCATGTTAGATCTTCCCGTTGGAAAAATTAAAACAGTATGTTTAACATCCTTACCAATCACGCGTGTGTCATAATCAACTTTGTGATTGCTGTTTGTATGATTCATATTTTTTGTAGAGGCAACTGTAAAATCGCCAATACGGTGAGTACAACCAGATAAAGCCATTGCACCAACCAACAAACCAATTACTTTTTTCATTACTCTTCCTTTGCTTCATATTTACTACCCAACACTTGGGCGACTTCTAAATTTAGTAGCTTGATACCCAAAAATATAACTATGACCATTAATCTTAGGCATAAAAAAACCCTAACCAATTTGGTTAGGGTTATAAAAAGTGGTACCAGCGGCCGGACTCGAACCGGCACTCCTTTCGGAAGGGGATTTTGAATCCCCCATGTCTACCAATTTCATCACGCTGGCATAATTTTTCTTTAACCTTCTAAATACAAGAAGATAAAGAAAAACCACTTTAGAGCTAAGGATTATTTATGTGCCCTCGTCTCTATGCCAAGCATTATACAAACAATAGAGTTAGCGGCAAGCGTTTTATGACATTAGCGTGATCAACCGCTTAACAATTAGACAATTAGACAATTATTAACATTTGAAAGAATGCATAATTATTTGAAGCTCAGGACTAAATAAAGCCTAAATACAATGTTAAAATATGCGGACGTTTCAGGTAAATATCTTTACCTCTAATCACTATGCTTCACTACCTCTGTTTCATAATAAAAGATATATTATGTAGCGGTGAATATATAACCTTTAAAATGGATTTTATAAAATGAAAAACATAATAACTTACACTGAAAATTTAAAAGAAAATAAGTGGGGTGATTTTCACTTTGATTTAATAAAAATAAATACACTGCCTGAGTTTGAAAGTTTAGATGGCTTTGATGCTATGGATATTTTTAGCGAATCTATTTTTAAAGAAATATATAATCTAACAGCAAAGAGTACGTTAAAGTTACTCATTATTACTCCAGATACAACGTCTGAAAAAGCGTATGGTATTGCTTTTTTACAGGACAAAGAAATTTTAACCATGGAAGTAGAAGCAACGCCTCTATTTAATCAGTGGTTTAGCTCAATTAATGACGATGCCTCAACACCTAAAGTATATACGTTTACAAGTAATAGCAGCTCAAGTCGCTCACTTTTTAACAACGAAAAAGAGCTCACTCATAAAGGTATGGGAGAGTTTATTTGTAGCCAAGTTCCAAATAGCTTTATTGCTGAAAAGTTAACTAAAGAAAAAGCTGACTTTTTAACGCCTTTTATACAGCTCAATGCATCTGATAACTTTGAATTAATTGAACAGTATTTTAAAGCGTTGGTAAAACAAAATAACCTCAATGTTATTGAGCCCAAAAACAACGATGCTATTTATGCTGAATTTGAAAACGAAGCCGGCTTTGCATTCCCAGCTATAATAAAATCGTTTTTAACACTTCATAATGGTGTCGAAAATACAGCATTTATGGGCGTTCAACGTATTTTAAAAGAATGGCGAGACTGGCAGTCTATTTATAATGAATGGACTCAAGAAGAGTTATTCGACACCGATAATGAAAGTAATATAAAAACCGTACCTATGTACGTTACTCCGTATTGGGTGCCATTTTTTAATTTGGGAGGTGGTAATTTTATAGCGCTAGATTTTGCACCAAACAGCCAAGGCACAGCTGGGCAAGTAATATCATTTGGCGCGGATGAACAAAGTGCCATTTACGAAGCTAAAACATTAAGTGAGTTTCTAAAAGGCTTTATTACTGCAGATAGCTCTGAATAATTCTAATAACTAAATAACTCTAACAACTAAAGTATTTACCTTATAGCACCTCCCCTTAAATAAACGCTCTTATAGTTACTTTAAGAGCGCTTACTTAATTTATTAAACACTTAAATTACGCTCAAAGTTTACAATATCAACGCCTGCTTTTACTTTGTATAACTGCGCTAAGCGTCCGCCCGATTTAACTTTTTCATCTAGTGTTTCAAACATATCAGCAGCTTCAATGCGCCTTATAATACTTTTACGCTGAACAGGCTTGCCTATAATGGTTTCAATTACGGACTTAAATTGCCCTACGGTAAAATGCTCTGGCAAACAATAAACCGGCGCCATTGAGTACAACGCTTTTTGTTTTAAACGCGCTTTAGCTTGTTCAATAATATACTTATGATCAAAAGCCACAGGTAAATTATTTACTTCATCTATATCTATCCACTTTGCATCCTCAACCGTTTCTATATGGGTTGATACTTGCGCCTCTGCAATTAATGCAAAGTACACCAAAGTTACACTAAACCCTCTAGGATCGCGATTAATACCAGAGTATGTTTGCAACTGCTCTAAATATTGAGGCGCTACACTGGTTTTTTCTTTAAGCTTTCTAAGCGCCGTCATACTTACACTATCGTCAATATCTACATCAACAAACCCACCTGGCAAACCCCATCGACCTACAAATGGTTCACTCGCACGCTTAACCATGAGTACTTTTAGAGCATCGTTCTTAACAGTAAATAACACACTGTCGACTGTAAATAATGGGTTTTTGTATTCAGTAATATCGTAATGGTTAATCACAGCATGCTCATATTAAGTTAAGGTCTTAGTGACACAATAAATTAAACACATCTCAATTTCAACCTACAGTAAAATTACAGACAATTTATAAGTTCAGCTAGTTAGTTTAAAAAATAACTTGATTACTATAGGAACATTTGATAATTTAATTGTGTCGCTAGGACACAAACATTTAAAGGGCAAAAAATGAAAGTATTTAGCTATGACTCAACAGGAAGTAAATCGTTAGTTGATTATGAAAATTTTACTTTTTCAGGTGGTGAAGAGCATATCAGGTTTAACGCCGCTAATTTTTCAGACTCTATAAAAATAGAGATTTTTGAACGCCTAACCAATTCATCAAAAATGGTTAGATTAATGATTGCTGTCGATGCCTTAAAAAGATTAACAAATGAAAATGCGCCTATCGAACTTGTTATTCCTTATTTTCCTTATGCACGCCAAGACCGAGTATGTGTTGAAGGAGAAGCGTTAGGCGCAGCTGTTATGGCAAATTTCATTAATAGCTTAAACTTCTCAAAAGTGACTATTTGGGATGCGCATAGCGATGTATCCCCTGCTTTAATTAATAGAGTCACCAATATTGAACAAATTTCGTTACTTGCACGCTGCGAAGAGCTAAGCCAACGCTTAGCAAAAGGCGAACTAACTCTTATTTCTCCAGATGCTGGGGCGAGTAAAAAAACCATTAAAATTTCAGAAAAATTCAATGGTGTACCTGAAGTTATTCAAGCTCAAAAAGTAAGAAACTTAAAAACAGGCGAAATAGTAAAAACAGAAATTATTGGCGATGTTAAAGGTAAAAGCGTACTTATTGCTGATGATATTTGTGACGGAGGCAGAACCTTTATCGAACTAGCCAAGGTACTAAAAAGTAATGGCGCTGTTGAAATTTCTCTTTTTATAACTCATGGCATTTTTTCAAAAGGGCTTGATGTTTTTGAAGGTCTAATTGATAAAATTTACACAACAGATTCGTTTAAACCGGCTAATGAGTTTAAAAATAGTAACAACATTAGTTTACAAATAATTGAGATGTAAGGAAAACACCATGACTATTACAGCTGCAAGTATGCAAAAAGACGTTTATAAAGAATTTCATAGCCGCGCTTATCACCCTGACGTAACAGAGGTATATGCAAATTACACCTCTCGTAGTGGCAAACTAAGTAACATAGAAAATAACGATAAAGTCGCGTTTGTTGGTCTTCAATACTTTATTAAAAGTTACCTTCAAGAAGAATGGGATGAGTTTTTTAAAGTAGATAAAGCGACGGCTGTTGCTAACCATAAACGTATTATGAGCTCAATGCTTGGCTATACTGTTGATGTAAAGTACTTAGAAGATTTACATGACTTAGGTTACTTACCATTAAAAATAAAAGCATTGCCTGAGGGGACATTGGTTCCTTACTTAGTACCGCCAGTGACTATAGTGAATACAAAAGCGGGTTTTCAATGGCTCACTAATATGATTGAAACGGTATTAAGCTGTGAAAACTGGCCAATTCAGACAAGCACTACAACGGCTGTCGCTTATTTAAAAGTATTTAAAGAATTTGCAATTAAAACTGGCTTAGATATGGATTTTGTACCATTTCAAGGTCATGACTTTAGCTTTAGAGGCATGTTTGGTAAACATGCTGCAGCAATGAGTGGCTTTGGTCACTTAGCATCGGGACTTGTTGGTACCGATGTTATTACTGCGGTTTTATTTGCTGAAAAATATTACGGTGCAAATGTAGATAACGAACTTGTTGGTTGCTCAGTAGATGCAACAGAGCACTCGGTTACGTGTTCTTGGATATTGGAAGGCGAAATTGAGTTTTTTAAATACTTAATGCAAGAGCAGTCACCTAAAGGAATTTTAAGTGTTGTATCTGATACGTGGGATTTTTGGACTCTAGTAACTGATTATTTACCGCAGTTAAAAAGCGAAATAATGGCACGTGATGGCACGCTAGTTATTCGCCCCGACTCAGGGGATCCTGTTAAAATGTTAACCGGATATAATGTTTCGCCTGTATCTGATTACAGTGAGTTATTTACAACTCAAAACGAAGCTGAAGCTGAAGTTGTTAATAAAGGCTATGAAGCGTATTACTTTAACGGTCAATATTTTGGGTTTGAAGACAACAACACTATCGAACTCATGGAATGCGAAGTTAAAGGGCTTATTGAATGTCTATGGGACATATTTGGTGGTACAACAACACCTAAAGGTTACAAGTTACTTGATGAGCATATTGGTGCTATTTACGGTGATGCAATTACTTTAACGCGCCAACGCCAAATTTTACAAAGACTTATGGATAAGGGTTTTGCATCAAAAGTGGTTTTAGGTATGGGTTCATACAGCTATCAATATGTTACACGTGATACTCACGGCTCAGCAGTAAAAGCAACTAGCATAGTAAAAAATGGTAAGCGTGTTGCTATATTTAAAGACCCAAAAACTGATTCAAAGAAAAAGTCAGCTAAAGGGCTTTTAAAGGTTGAACGCGTAAACGGCGAGTTAACTTTATTTGATGACGTAACCGAGCAAGAAGAAGCACAAGGCCTATTAGAAGTTGTTTTTGAAGATGGTAAAATAACAAAAGAAACCACGCTAAATGAAATAAGAAGCTTAATAGATCAACAAATTTAAAGCTTATTCGCTCTAAACAAAAAGCCGCTGTAGCAATACAGCGGCTTTTAGTTTGGTAATAAATTTAATGAGAATACTGGTCTATAACAGATTTTGGGTATTAACTATTTACAGCCGTGTATTTGGTTTTTAGGCAAAGCAGATCCTATTTAGTGGGGTTATTCCCCATAAATAGGCGATAAAAAGGCACAAAGAGCAAACACGCGCTAATTATGCGTCTTGCTCTTGATTTGTTATATCCCCAATTCGATTATTTAACTCTTCGTCATTAACATCTTCTTTGTGTGTACCAATGATCCATATATGACCAAATGGGTCTTGTAGTGTGCCGGTCCTATCACCATAAAATTGGTCATGTACGGGTCTTATTAGTGTTGCACCAAGCTCAATTGCTTTTTTAAATACGGTATCAACATCTTCAACATAAAGCATAAGGCTTAGCGCTGTACCACCGAGTTCTTTTGGGCTTTTTAAATATTCTTCAGAACCAATATCTGAAAGCATAATATGCGAATCACCAATTATTATTTCTGCATGGGCTATTCCACCATCAGGTAAAGGCATTTGCATTACGTGTTCAGCACTAAATGCATCACAATAAAAATCTATCGCTTTTTGTGCGTCATTCATAATTAAATAAGGTGTAACTGAATGAAACCCTTTTGGTATTGCTGAGACTGCCATAATATTCTCCTTTACTTACGCGGTGATTTTTAATATTTAATTAACTAAATATGCGCTTAATTGCCCCTAAATTTAAGCTTAGCTCATACAAAAAATTGCGTTACTTTTCGAGGTTTAAACGCTTATGCCAAGCAGCAATACTTTCATCAGGGTACTCTTCAAATTGCTTGTCACCTTCATTAATGGGTGCATTTACCCAATTTGCTTTACTACCAAGCATTAAATGAGTGCGCTCTGGCGGTATGGGTAACTCACTATCTATTGCACCAGCAAAGGGGTGAACTTGCTCAGGCCAACGTGCATCGTATAACCACAAGTTAGCACTACAATGCTTACAAAAATGACGCTCTGCAGGGCTGATTTTATCGCCTATTTTTGCATGATAAATAGTTATGTGTTCACGCCCTGTAACCTCAAGCGTGCTGTATTGCGCGTTTAAATTAATAACAAACCCGCCGCTCCCTGCGGTTTTACGACATACAGAGCAATAGCATAAATTGTAAGGATAAGGGTGTTTTGAGTTGACCGTAAATACCACTTTGCCACAGTGACAAGCGCCATTAAGCTTCATAATATATCTAATTTTTATTGTTGGCTTGAACTAATACCTTAACTAGGTGAGCTAAAAAAAACCACAACAATTACATGCTGTGGTTTTTTAATTATTGAGCTTACTAACGTTTCCAGAATCTTAAATTACGTAATGTATTTATAAATTTATCGCCTGAATGTGCCTCTAAATCTATCCAACCATTATCTACTTTTCCATCAAGGCCTGCCGCTTTAAATAAAGGCTTAGCCTCATTTGTAAAGCCTATAAATTTCATATGTGCGTACGCATCACTTACAAAGTCTTTAGCTTCTGCTATGGCAGCTAGTTTTTCAGCTCCCTCTTCAGTGGTGAGTACAAGTACCGCATCGTATAAAACCGATGGACCACCATTAATAACCTGATCAGCTTTAAAGTGCTTACCTTTACTGCATTTAGCACCGCCAACTTGTGGGGCAATAATTTCAAAGTTTGCGCCTTCACTTTTAAGTGCATTGGTAACCGATTCAAAAATTTCTGCATTAAAGCCATCACTTACTAAAATACCTAATTTACGGCCTTTGAAGGTGTTGGGCGCATTTTTTAAAATGCTAAGCGCATCAGATACAGGTAAGTCTTTACGTGTTGGCATAGCAGCTTCAGCTGGCTCTGGCATTTCTTGCAAGCCAAGTCCTTCGGCAACTTTATTTGCGAGGGTTTTGTCAATATTTAACAAGTGCGATACCAAACGTTCTCGTATTGGCAAATGCTCAACTTTAGAAAGCTCGAACACGTACGCAGATTGAATATGCGCCTGCTCTACCTCTGTTTGGCTTAAATAAAACTGACGAGCTTGACTGTAATGATCGCTGAATGTTTCTGAGCGATAACGCAGTTTATCACCGCCGCTTACCTCAGGCTCGCTTGAGCTTTTAAAGCCGTGTACTGGGCATTCGCGCGGGTTGTTTTCGTCGCCGCTCCATGAGTTTGGTTCGTAATTAACACGCCCTTTTGGATTATGCATTGCCATGTGGCCATCTTGCTGAAAATGACGCATTGGACATTTAGGCGCATTGACCGGAATATGCGTAAAGTTAGGACCACCTAAACGCTTAGTTTGAGTATCTAAGTATGAAAAGTTACGACCTTGCAGTAGCGGGTCGGGTGTAAAGTCGAGCCCCGGTACAATGTTTTGAGTACAAAATGCTACTTGCTCTGTTTCTGCAAAAAAGTTGTCTACAACACGGTCAAGCACCATACGGCCAACAATTTGCACTGGTACTTGCTCTTCAGGTATAAGCTTAGTGGCATCGAATACATCAAATTCAAATTCATCAGCAAATTGCTGATCAAACACCTGTACACCTAGCTCCCACTCAGGGAAGTCGCCATTACCAATAGATTCCCACATATCTCTGCGATGAAAATCAGGGTCCGCGCCGTTTAGCTTAAGTGCTTCGTTCCATACTACAGATTGCATGCCGCCTTTTGGTTTCCAATGAAATTTAACGAATTTCTCTTCACCTTTGGCATTAATGAATTTAAAGGTATGAACGCCAAAACCTTCCATAAATCGCAATGAACGCGGAATAGCTCTATCAGACATTGCCCACATAACCATGTGCATTGACTCAGGCGATAAGCTCACAAAGTCCCAAAAGTTATCATGTGCTGTTTGCGCTTGGGGGAAACCACGATCTGGCTCGGCTTTAGCTGAATGAACTAAGTCTGGAAACTTCATCGCATCTTGAATAAAGAATACCGGTATATTGTTACCCACTAAATCCCAGTTTCCTTCTTGGGTATAAAATTTCACCGCAAAACCACGTACATCACGTGCTAAATCTGGAGACCCTTTATTACCTGCAACCGTAGAGAAACGAGTAAATACTGGGGTTTTTTCACCTTTTCGCTGAAAAATATCTGCACAGGTTAAATCTTCAAGCGTGTCGTAAGTTTCAAAATATCCGTGTGCACCATAGCCTCTAGCGTGCACTACACGCTCAGGAATGCGCTCGTGATCAAAGTGAAAGATCTTCTCGCGCATTATGTGATCTTCTAATAATCCTGGGCCACGCTTTCCAGCACGTAATGAATTTTGATCGTCACTTACAGGGCAGCCCTGCGCGGTGGTCATGGTAGGGTGTTCATCCGACGCTTTTTGATGCAATTCACCGCCATGCCCTTTATTACCTGCGTATTTAAATGATTCAGCCATGTTTAGTCCTTCATACAGTTTGATTTAATGGGTCAATAGTTTTTATGAGCTTAAAAGCTAAAAGCGACTATGCAAATGCAAAATAAAGACCAGCCATCCAACCTAGTAAAAAAGGGCTGTACAGATAACAATGTAGTATTTGAAGTGGTTTATAAAAGAAAAGGTTACACAGGTATGTAACTTTTTCACACAAAAAAAGAGCACTTAAAAGTGCTCTTAGGTTTATGCATTTTTAAATTTAATTAATCTTTATTCTCGTTAACTAAAATAACTTTACGATGTGGGAAAGGTATTTCAATGTTGTTTTCATCAAGTGCTTTTTTAATTAACTCTGGCACCGTGTAAAGAATATCGAAGTAATGCTCGCCCTTACAAAAAGGTCTTACTAAAAAGTCTACTGAGCTGTTGTTAAGAGTTTCTACTTCAACAAAAGGAGCTGGATCTTTTAGTATGTGTGGGTGCGCTGCAAGTACGGCATCTATAACTTTACGTACAGCCGTTGTATCTTCACCGTAAGCAACACCAAAATGCATATCCACACCACGAATTGGATGATGTGAATGGTTTATAATTTGCGCGCCCCAAATTTGACTATTTGGAATAATAACCTGTTGGTTATCGAACGTTTGTAAAATAGTAGTAAACATATCTACTTCTGTTACTTTACCAAAACGCCCTGCTGCCTCAATAAAGTCATTCACTTTATAAGGTCTGAAAACAAGCAACATAACGCCCGCTGCAAGGTTCGACATTGCACCTTGTAACGCCAAGCCTATAGCAAGCCCCGCAGCACCTAGCAAAGCAATAATAGAGGCTGTTTGTACACCAAAGCGATTTAACACAGCAATAATAACGAACGCTAATATGATGTAGCGAGCCATGCTGCCTAAAAAGCGAAAAAGCGTGTCATCAAGATGAGTGTATTTATGACACAAGCCAATAATTAAATTGCGTACTTTGCCTGCCAGCCATAAGCCCGCAAGTAAAATTGCAATCGCCAGTAATATGTTGGTTGCCCACGTAATTGCAGCGGGTAAATATTGATTAATATCAATGTTGTTTATTATGTCTTCCATTGTTTTTCCTGTTTTAAAAACTTTTAACTGACTTCAATCCATACTAAGCGCAATAGTTTAACAAAAAATTAACTAAAGTACGACTATAGGAGTAATTTAAAACATAAAGAAAGAGCGTTCCCTTAAAACATGTCATCGCTCACGTAAATCTTTCAACACATAATTTTGCTTTACCCCTTGGTTTATAGCTTAAATAATTAAACTTTAACTAGTTCATAAATAAAGTTAATGCCCAATATAAATCTCAGTTAACTCTTTTAATTTTCTAATTATTGCTGGCACTCATCTATAAATTTACCGATAATCTCACCTAAGCGCGCATATATTGGCGAGACAACACAATTGGATGAAATTAAAACAAAGGATTATTATGAAAAAGTACTCAATTTTACTTACAGCGGCAGCACTTACTGTACTTGCTGGTTGTTCAACATCTGTTGCAATAAGAGACTTTGAACAAAACCCTATTCCACAAACATCAACAATTACCAACAGTGAAGCTGACGTAGAAAAAGGTATTCTAAAGGCATGTATTCAGCTTGGTTGGAAGTGTACGCCTATGAGTGAAGGTAAAATAAAAGGTGTACTGGATATTCGCACACACCAATTAACTATCGATATTGCGTACGACAAAACGGAATACTCAATCAACTATAAAGACTCTATTAACTTAAACTACAACGGCAAAAAAATTCACCGCCAATATGTTAATTGGGTATCAAACCTAATACGCCATATAGATGCTGAAATGATTTAGCGGCGCGTTAACCTGCTTTACATATTATAAAAATCACTAAATATGAATAATAAAAGTGGAGAAGTTACCTATAGTTTCTCCATTTTTTAGTTGAGATTTAAACAACAACAATCACTTCAAAAAATATTAATAATTTTCAACCAGTTACAAGTCAAAAAAGCACCAAACCTAACACTATTAGTAAAAGTACTCTCCCGTATTTTCACTCTTTAATGAATGAGTGATTTTTTACTTATCCCCCTTCGTAAAAACATATTTTATATCTTGCTATAACGCAGTTTCGCTCATATAGTCAGCAAATTATCACACCTTTATTTTGAACATCTTTGTTTATGAAATCTTCTGCTCCTGCTAGTGATTTTGGTACCTTATTAGGTTATGCACCTGGTAATGTTGCTGTGTATTCATCTGATTATGATACGGCTGACGAAAGCATTTATCCTAATCGTAGCGCCTATCGTAGTTACCTTGATGGCATTTACATGGGCTATAAATGGCAATGCGTTGAATTTGCACGTCGATGGATGTATCTCAACCATAGCTATATTTTTGATGATATTGCTATGGCTTACGATATTTTTGAGCTGCGTTCAGTGCGCGATGTAAATAGCCAAAACAGATTGCCACTAAACGCGTTTAAAAATGGTGCTAAACATCACCCTCAAGTAGGTAGTTTACTTATTTGGGAGGAAGGCGGCGAGTTTGAAGAAACAGGGCATGTTGCTGTCGTTGTTGAAGTGCACGAAGATAAAATACGCCTTGCTGAGCAAAATGTAGGACATCAAATATGGCCAAAAGATCAAAGCTGGTGCCGTGAACTAAAAGCAAAAGTAACTAAAGATGGCGACTATTGGATTGAGTGCTCTTACAGCGACGCCACTATTTTAGGCTGGATGACACAAACTGATGAAACAGAATATGCTGAGCCAACGTCTGAGCTAAATACTGATTTATTTATTATAGAAGCCCATAAAGCAGTAGATACAGGCCAAGCAAACAAGTCATGGTTAAATATTGCGAATGACGATGAAGCTGCCTACGTAGAAATGATGCAAGGCCATAAACTTACATCAGTAGCTGAGGATCAACATAATTACTTTGCGATATCTCAAACGGCGCAGCAAAGCATTGAGCATGCAACAAATGAGCTGCATGGCTTATTTATGCATGCAACCGACTATGTACTGCAGCACCCTGAGTTATTAAAAAAGTTTAATTTACCCGATGTTGTGATTAATAAAATTCGCCAATCGTGGGATAACCGCTTAAACCAATTAATTACCAGTCGGTTTGACTTTGCTTTAACAGCAGCAGGTTTAAAAGTTTACGAATACAATTGCGATTCGGCATCGTGTTATATGGAGAGCGGCAAAGTTCAGGGTAAATGGGCAAAACACTTTGGTGTTAAAATAGGTGTAGATGCAGGCCAAAATTTATTTAAAGATCTCGTAAAAGCATGGCGTAAAAGTGAAGTAAAAGGTCTTGTTCATATTCTGCAAGATGATGAACCAGAAGAGCATTATCACGCATTATTTATGAAAGAAGCCATTGAAGCTGCGGGCTTTGAGTGTAAGTTAGTAATTGGCTTAAGCACACTTCGCTGGAATGAATCAGGCAACATAGTAGATGCAGATGGCGCACAACTGAGTTACGTGTGGAAAACGTGGTCGTGGGAAACCGCACTTGATCAAATTCGTGAAGAATGTGAAGCCGACCAATCATTAGGTGATAACTTTGAACCACAATTCAAAATTGGTGAAACGCCACGCTTAGTCGATGTACTGCTGCGTAAAAACGTGATGGTATTTGAACCGCTGTGGACATTGATCCCAAGTAACAAGGCTATTTTACCAATACTGTGGAGTTTATTCCCTAATCATAAATATTTACTTAATACCGCGTTTGAGCTTAACGACGAGTTATTACAAACCGGTTATGTAGTTAAACCAATAGTAGGACGTTGTGGTGCTAATATTCAACTTGTTGATGAACAGCAGCAAGTTATAGAAAAAACAATGGGGCACTTTGCCGAGCAAGACCAAATATACCAACAACTATTTGCACTGCCCAAAGTAGATGATTACTTTGTACAAATATGTAGTTTTACAGCCGCCGGAAAATACTCTGGTGGTGGCGTACGTGTTGATAAAAGCATGATCATAAACGGCCATAGCGATTGTATGGCACTGCGTATTAAATAAATAATACTAAGCCCGCAATTTTGCTGCGGGCTTAAGTTTGTGTAGACCCCCTTCCCTCTTTTAAGTTTTATAGCTATCTCAAGCGAGTTACTCCTGATAGAGTAAATTTATTAAACACCACAAACTAAGGTATTTCATGGCGAATCAATTTAATGTACTTGGCACACGTTTAAAACTATGTTGCGGTAATGGTGGCTACACACGAGAAGGATTTTGTTATGTACCAGAATCAGATCTTGGCAATCACAGTGTGTGTGCAATTATGACTGACGAGTTTTTACAATTTTCAAAATCACAAGGTAACGACTTAATAAGCCCAAACCCTCTTTACGATTTTGAAGGTTTAAAAGCCGGTGATAAATGGTGCTTGTGTGCAGTAAGATGGCTTCATGCTATTTCAGCAAACGTTGCGCCACCAGTGGTACTTGAAGCTACAAATAAAAAATCATTAGAAATAGTGCCGCTCGATGTTTTAAAAGCGCACGAATATATAGCCAAAGTTTAAATACACTTAAGCGTTATTAAATTAAAGTCTGCAGATTTTACAAATGTATGCAGGCTTTTCAAAAATTCAATCCCCCCTCCAGCCTCTAAAATCTTAAATAAAAACATAACCACATGTTTTTAAATAACTTTTAAAAACAATCAGCTTACGGCATAACAGTTGCTTCATTAAGTTTAAGTCATGCTCATAACGCAACATATTATATGAGCAACACATTACTTAATGTAGGAGAAATTATGAGTAACAATAACGAATCAAACAAAACAACTAAATTTACCGCGCCAGGTATGAGTGACGAATCAGCTCAAAAAACAATAGCTACGCTAGATAACCGCATGGTTGCATTGATAGATTTACAGCTTACTTTAAAGCATATTCACTGGAACGTAGTGGGACCTAACTTTATTGGCGTACATGAAATGATAGACCCACAAGTAGACATTGTGCGCGAAATGACAGATACAATTGCAGAGCGAATTGCGACTCTTGGTGGAGTGCCCGTTGGTACGCCAAAATCAATTGTAGATCGTCGTACATGGAACGAATACTCAGTAGGTAAAGGGTTAGTAACCGAGCATTTAGCCGCACTTGATAAAGTATACAACGGCGTTAATGGCGATCACCGCAAAGCAATTGAGACTCTTTCTGAATTAGATCCGGTGTCTGAAGATATGATCACCAGCCAACTAGCTGACCTAGAGCAATTTCAGTGGTTTATTAGAGCACATTTAGAATCATCTACAGGCGAGCTAAAAAGCTAATATATTTAATCTAAGAAAGCCCAGCATTAATATGCTGGGCTTTTTTTTGCGTAAAAATCACTCTATTTATAATAATATATAGATATGTATCAGTAAGCTCTAATACAAAATTCATATAAAAACAATAGAAAATTGGTATTACCAAAACAAATAACCAAAATAAAATTGAATGATTTTATACTCCTTACTATTTCGCAAATTTATAAGCCATACCCAACCTTTAATGAACATCTCATTATTTTAACATCACTTAAAAAACAAACTAAATACGTATAAAAGTACGACATAAAATTTAAAAATAGTACTAAAAAATGTATTTAATAGTACAAATAATATAAAAAACGCCTTTGGTAAACATACTTCAATAAAATTCACTCAAAATATAAAAAATAAAAATACACCATAAGCTATTAAATTTATTAAATATAAGCAAAATAAAAGAACACTTTGTAATACACCTTGTGAATTTTTGGTAAACAAAGGTTGTAATAAAAGCTGAATTGGACTAATTTCAACCATACCACCTGTATGACACACTACAGGGAAATAGCAGTTAAATTGGTTAACCAAACCAAGTAACAACACACACAATGACGTAAGTCGTACCCAAACGGGAGAGATACATGAAACTCAATCAAATTACTTCAACATTAATTAATAAACATAAAAGAAGTAGCTCTACAACAATCAGTGCAGCAGCCCTTTTACTAATGGCTTCTTCAAATATTGCAGCGCAAGAGGCTCCGGCAGCTTCAGAAACGGCAGCTGCAGATATTGAAGTTATTGAAGTAAAAGGCATGCTAGGTAGTATGAAAGCCGCCGCTATGCTTAAGCGTACTGACGGACGTATTGTAGATGCGATTGTTGCTGAAGACATTGGTAAGTTACCTGATAATAATATTGCAGAAGCACTGCAACGTATTACTGGTGTATCTATTAATACCGATTTTGGTGTGGGTGACAGTGTTTCGATTCGTGGCTTACCTCAAAACCGTGTTGAATTAAACGGTCGCTCTACTATTGGTGACTCTCGTGACGGTATTAGCTTACAAGATTACCCATCAAGTTTCTTAAAAACAGTAGAAGTCGTTAAGTCTCCTACTGCCGATATGATTGAAGGTGCATTAGGCGGAACAGTTAGCTTAAAAACAGTTCGCCCATTAGAGCTAGATAAACTAACTGGTGCTGTTTCATTAGATGGTGAGTACGCTGATAAAACAGAAAAAGTAGCACCTATTTTTAGTGGTTCACTTGGTAACAACTGGGACTTTGACGAAATGGGTACCTTTGGTGCCATTGCTATGTTTTCATATCAAGATCGTGAAATTCGTCAAGATGAAACGTCTAGCCGTGTTAAACCTCAAGACATTGATATTAATGGCCAAGAAGGTAATACACCAAGTGGCAACGCTATCGTACGAGACGAGCACAGTGTTGAACAATATGTAGAACAACGTAAACGTACTGCTGTAAATTTATCACTTCAATGGGCACCGCAATCTGGTAATGGCATGGTGTATCTAGATTTAAGTGGCACTAAACGCTCTGGTGAGCAAAGTGGTAACTCTATATTAGGTGTTGCGGGTTCGTTATCGACAGATGCAAATACAACTCAAGATGCTAACGGCGTAAATAATTACACGCTAACAAACGAATTTGGTATCCCTAAAACATACAGTGACTTTCGTGAAACTGACTCGTTTTCAAATGCACTTGGTGCAGAGTGGAACCTTACTGACAGTATAAAAATCTCTGGCGAAATTGCAGTAGCATCATCAGAAAGCGTAAGACCTGATTCTGAATTTACACTTCGCCCAATCGAAAAATCAACATTTGAAGCAAGTGGCGGAACTCAGCTAACAAATCATTTATATGATGGTGCATTTTCTCAAGACGGTAATAAATTACCAAGCATCATTCATTCAGATCCAAATGCATTTACTGACCCACAAAACTTAGCACTACGTACGTTTAAAAGTGAAGATAGAAGAACAGACAATGACGAAACAGCTATTCGTTTTGACGTTGAAATGTTTGAACCTCTCAGCAGCTTAAGCTGGGTATCTAAAGTAAAAGCAGGTGTACGTGTTACTAACCGCGATTACGAATATGAGCAATACAAAGTAGAAATTAAAGACATTTACAAAAATGCATTTAACGACTCAGATGGTTCATTAGCTACTTTATGGGTTGATGACTACAACGCTGCTTTTTCAAATAGCTTCACAACAGTTAGCCACGACAACTCTTTTGACCAATTAGGTCATTCAGGACAAAATGACCTACTAACGTTTTTAAGCTACAACGGTTTATCTAACCCTGCAAATACTTACGCTCAACTTCAGCAGTTACTTGCAGGTACTAACCTAGCGTCAACAGGTAGTCTTTCAGATAACCAAGAGTTCCAAGAAAGCGCATACCGTAACGTAGTTGAAGATACAGCTGCTGTGTACATATCAGCGTACTTAGACTTTGATAACATCACTGCGATTGTGGGTGGTCGTTATGTGACTACAGATTTAGAATCAAGCGTATTTCTTAATGGCGAAAAAGTAACTGGCGACAATGACTACAGCGACTTTTTACCAAGCTTAAACGTTACGTATAACTACTCAGACGAAACATTATTCCGCTTTGCTGCTGCAAAAGTTATGCGCCGCGCTGACTTTAGCGAGCTAAGCCCTGCATTTGACGTTAATAACGACATTACAGGTGCAACGCAAGGCTCTATTGATTTAGAACCATACCGTGCAACGCAATACGACTTATCTGTAGAGCATTACTTTGATGAAGGTAACGTACTATCTTTCGCAGTATTTTATAAAGATGTTGAGTCTTTCTTAAGTAACGAAAGTAGCTGTGTAGCAGCATCAAGCACTTCAACAGGTCAAAACGTAACTCAGTGGAACCAAGTATGTCAGCTTGACGTTGCAGGTGTATCTCAAGACAACCTAGTTTACTCAGATGCGACTGACTACCCTGTAGATATAGATGGCTTTAACCATGTTGCAGGCTTGCGTGACGCAGGACTAACGGGTATTGATACAGTTAAAAATGTAAACGGTGAAAACGGCTCAGTACAAGGTTTTGAAGTTGGTTACCAACAGTTCTTCACAAGCTTACCTGGTGCATTTTCTGGCTTAGGTGTTAATGCAAACTACACGTATGCAGACAGCGAACAACCAAACGGCAACCCATTATTAGATATTTCTAAAAATACGTACAACTTACAAGTATTTTGGGAATACGAAGGGTTCTCTACTCGTATCGCTTATAACTACCGTGACAGTTTCTTAGATACAGAAAACGAGAAACGCGTAGAAAATATTAACTCAGACGGCAGCATTTCAGCAGAAGGCACTGTTTACGGTAATAACTACCGTGACGACAGAGGCCAGTTAGATTTCTCTGCAAGCTGGGATATTAACGAAAACGTGACCTTAGTAGGTAATGCGACCAACTTAACGGGTGAGCCTTCAATCTACCTATCTGAACTAGGTGGTGCTTGGAAGTACACTGAAGCGGATCGCCGTTACAGCTTTGGTATTCGCGCTAAATTTTAATTTTCCCTGGACACTAAAGCCTGCTTTTATGCAGGCTTTTTTACGTCTATAAAAAAGTGGCTTTATATTACGTAAAAAACACTCCCTCCTAGCTATACTTATTTGAATATTAAATTTACTATCAAAACGTTGTAACTATTAGCAAGGATACTGAAGTGCTGTCGCGTTTATATAATTTTATGCCGGGTTTAGATACATTGCTGCACTACGAGCGACAATGGTTTGCTGATGATGTAAGAGCGGCGCTATCGGTAGCTGCGGTAGCTTTACCTGTTGCCATTGCTTACGCACAACTAACCGGTGTTAACGCCGCCGTCGGTTTATATTCTTGCATACTGCCAATGATGCTATATGCGCTTTTTGGCACTTCTAAGCAATTAATAGTCGGCCCTGATGCCGCCACCTGCGCCGTTATTGCAGCAGTAGTAACACCTCTTGCTGCAGGTGACAGCTTTAAGCATTGGCAACTTGTTGTCACAATGACCGCTATGACCGGCTTTTGGTGCTTTATAGCCAGTAAATTTAAGTTAGGTGTATTAGCCGACTTTTTATCTAAACCTATTTTAATGGGCTTACTAAACGGCGTGGCTATCACTATTATTGTGGGTCAATTTTCTAAAGTATTCGGTTTTACCTTTGACGAACGCTACCTACTTGAACGCCTAGGTGGTGTACCCACATATCTAGCGCAAACACATGTTCCCACCTTACTAATGGCTTTGTTTACACTGGCGGTTTACTTTGCCATGAAGCGCATAAGGCCCACGTGGCCTGCGTCTATGTTCGCCATAGCTTTTGGTGCGCTTTTGGTATGGATTTTTGATTTAAAACAACTTGATATAAAAACCATTGGTACCGTAACTGGCGGGCTTCCCGTTTTTAATACCCCTGTTTTTGATTTAGGGATTATTCGTGAGTTAGTGGTACCCGCACTTAACTTAGCCATCGTGAGCTTTGTAAGTATGATGCTAACTGCCCGCAGCTTTGCCGCTAAAAATGGCTACGACATAGACGCCGATAGAGAATTTAGAGCGCTAGGTATTGCCAATATAGCGTCAGCTCTTTCGCAAGGTTTTGCAGTCAGTGGCGCCGACTCACGCACCGCTGTTAACGATGCAACGGGTGGTAAAACGCAGTTAGTATCAATAATAGCAGCGGCCATTATTGCGGTCATAGCCGTGTTTTTAACAGCCCCACTTGAATTTATTCCAAGCGCAGCGCTAGGTGTTGTACTTATTATTGCCTCTGTTCATTTACTCGATTTAAAAGCGGTTTGGCAATTAAAACGAAAAGATAAACAGGCATTTTATCTCGCCTCAGCCACCTTACTTGCGGTGTTATTTATTGGCGTTATACCAGGGATCACACTTGCTGTATTACTGGGGTTATTTCAATTTATTCGCACTGTTATGCGCCCAACTGACAATATACTCGGCGTAGATGTTAACGGTGTAGTAAGAAGTTTAGACGCCACAGATAAAGCAAAAGCAGTGCAAGGCGTGTTTATCTACCGCTTTAATTCACCTTTAACTTACTTTAATGCCAGCTACTTTAAACGCAGATTACTTGAGCAATACGCAAGGCAAAAAGACGACACCCACTGTGTAATAATTGATGCTGTGCCCTGCTTTACTCACTTGGATTTAAGCGTAATGGCAATGCTTGCCGACCTCGACGTTATATTTAAAAAGCGCGATATAAGGCTTGAACTTGCAGGCAGAAAACGCCAGCTGCTCTCATGGTTTGAAATTGCCGGTATGAAGTCAGGAACAGAGGGCATATACATTCACTCAGACCTATACATCGCCCTAAAAAGAAATAGCGTAAGCCAGCATACAGAGGAAGTTAATTTATTCGTGGCAGATGAAAATAAAGAGGCGCTCACACATCCATAAAATACTAAACAGCAGATCAGCTAGCTGGCTCTGCTGTTTGTATTAAGTACTTTTTATACTTTTGGGTAATTTGAAGGGAAAAACGATTTTTTAGCGTCTTCATCAAACTCTTTTTTAAATGCTACATCAGTACCAATTACGCGTGCACGTGCAACCGCTGGGCGGCTATCAATGCTTTCAAACCAACGCTTAAGATTTGGGTACGGTGCTAAGCCCTCTTCACCTAGTACAACCGGTGCTTTATCAATCCAACCCCATGCAGATACATCAGCAATGGTATACGTATCACCCACAATAAAGTCGCGGCCCTCAAGGTGCGTATCAAGCACTTCGTAATGGCGCTGCGCTTCACGTAAATAACGATTAGCCGCGTAATCAAGCCCTTCTGGCGCCATGTGTCTAAAGTGTACACTTTGCCCTGAATACGGACCTAAACCAGATGCGATAAACATTAACCATGACAGCATTTCAGCGCGGTCATCGCCCTTGCCTTCTAGCTTTCCATATTTTTCAGAAAGGTACATTAAAATAGCATTCGAATCGAACACACGAGTTTCACCATCAACAATTGCTGGCGCCTTAGCGTTTGGATTAATTGCTTTAAATTCAGGTGTATGTTGCTCACCTTTTAAAGTATCAAGAGGAACAAGTTCAAACGGTAAGCCTGTTTCTTCTAAAAAGAGTGCAACCTTCATTGGGTTAGGAGTATGGTGAAAATAAAATTTAATCATGTAAAGTTCCTCAATAATTGAGCAACGATTAAAGCACAACTTGAGCGGGTGTTCAAATTAAGTTTTAACTAAGCAAAATATACAGTTAAAACGTGATTTAATTGTGAGTATTGCGTGATACTTCAATCTTAAAAATCACTTATGCTAAAGAAAAAATAAACTTTTGTAAGAAGTAATACACTTAAAAATCAATTATATAAACAACAAACTAAAAGCATGGCAAGTATTAGCACTACTCATATTTGGCCCATTAAATAAAAAGCCGATATTGAGCAACGCTCAATATCGGCTTTATTAATCATTTAATTTTGTCTAAATTAATCGGCTAAAGTTGGAACTGTAATAGGAATTACAACCCTTCTTACAACTGCGCTACCATCACCTCTTATCCAAAGTATCACTTCGTAATTTAATTCCTCAAGAGAGGCATTTTTAATCCCTTTCAAATTAATTTCAAAGGTCACTTCTTCATTTGGTTTAACGTTCTCAATTAAGACTGGTGTAATGGTTTCAACCCACTGTTCCCCTGAAATCACTTCAATTGAGAGATCGATTTCTTTTAAAGCCTCATCAAGAGCTGAAGAAATAGTCGCTGCAATTTCGCTACTATCATACGACAATAAAAATGTTTGTCCCTTAGTAGCTAACACAATTGAATCTAAATCATCTGTAGCTAGGTCAATAGAGCCGCTTTGCAATCCAAATACAGTCACACCTTTTTCTTGTAATATATTGATGACCTCAGTTTTGCCCGCACCTGGGTAATTATCATCTATATCTGAATCATGAAATGGCGCGTCTGTCGCTAATAAAATAACTTTTAAAGCACCTTCACGCCAACCAATATTCATAGGTTCAATATCACCCAAACTAGTATAATTTCCATCGTTGTCTATATCTCTACCAGCCCCAGTTACAGCTTGGTACAAACCTTCTAACTGTGACTCTTGATAATCATTACCTGAATAAATAGTTAAATTGTTAATACCTATTTTTGCGGCATCTATATCCGTTGTCATCGACTGTAATAAATAGAACGCTTCATCACCATCGTATTCACTGCCATATCCATCAATAGGGAAATCTGAAAAAGCAGAAACTCCAAAAGCAACATTAATTCCACGGCCAGATAAGTTTTCTAATATTTTGTCAGCTTGCTCTTTTAAACTGGCTATATCATCAGCATAACTACCGCTAACATCAATTAAAAACATAACATCAATTGCTGTCACAGTAGTTGCAGGTAAGGTAAAACTTAATTGCGAAGTAGTTTTATCCCCTTTAGATAAAGCAATTGGAGCCTTAACTTCTAAAACAGAATCAACAGTTAAATCGGCTGTTTGTATTGCAGAATGAATATTTAGTAACTGCGTAGGACCGGTTGTGCCTAGCGCTTTTGACTCTTCAGAAAGCGTTAAATTAGAAGATGTAGCAACTAAAATATCTTTAATCTCCGCTGCTTTTAATGAACTATTAATTCCTTTCACAATCCCTGCAGAGCCTGTTACTAAAGCAGCTGAAAATGATGTACCTACGCCTAAGCTACCATCAGTATTCCCCCACCCCATTTGATCACCAGGAGCTGCAATATTTACGACGTTACCCATACGTGTAAAATCAGTTTCTTTATCATCTGCATCTGTTGCCGCTACAATCAATGTATTTGTTTGCCAAGCATCTTGGGCAATATCATTGATATCAACTAAAAGTTGATCATCATTTTTTTCACAGTTATTACCAGCCGAATAAACTAGTAATACATCTTTTTCTTTTGCGTATTCCACTAAGTTAGTTTGTTGTAGACGCCAATTTCTATTACTTTTTAATCTAACTTGTGAGTCGTCAGCACAAGTGCTTGTATCACCCCAAGATATATTTACAATGCTCGCACCGTTATCTATAGTCGCCTTAGTTCCTGCTATTAAATCAGTTATATAAGTTTTAATAGGAGATTCAGATGAACACTCTTCAGTAGTTGATCCATCCTTGCAACGCTTAACATAAATATCGGTATGTATTAAGTTGGCACTGTGATCAACACCATACACTGCACTGCCTTCGCTCGTGTTATGTCCTGCAATAAAACTAGATACCCACAACCCATGAGAACTATCAGTTTCTGTATCATCACCTTCAACAACACCAAATTGGCCATTCTCTTGTGCGCGTAGACGAGTTAAGCGAGAGCTTTCAATGCTATTTTGTCCTGCACCTATACCGGTATCAACAACACCTAATGTCACTGGCGCTAAAGTACGTTCTTGTAATGCATCCCATGCTTTATCTGCGGCTACAGCTTTAACCCAATAATCTCCAGAAAAAAGAGGCTCATCAGTGCTTTCCTCTGCAATATATTGTATTACAGTGTTTTTATTTTTGATTACATGATTGTAATTACTAATCAGACTTAAGTTTTTTGACTCTATAACAGTATTTAAACCTGCATGCCTAACGCCGCCCATTTCACCAATTTTTGTTATCAAGCTATTTTCAGAAGCGCCTTCTCTAACTCTTATCTGTAATACTTTTAATGCATCATCAAAACTTGCGATTCCAGCATCATTATTACTAATCTCATCAAAAACAGCTTCTAATTCAGCTTCTGTAACATCATCGTTTAAATGTACTAATACTTCATTCAGCGCTGCTTCAACGGTTTGCCCATCTATAACAATATTTTCACTACCACCAGGTATAGACATAACACTTGCGGCAACATTAGTCACATCAACAAAAACACTACTTGTAGCTGTTTGACCATCATTATCAGTCACTGTTAAGTCAAAAGTTAACGTTGTATCAAAATCAACTTCTGGAGCAATAAATTTTAAAGAATCATTAGTTAAGTTATCAATTTCAATGATAATGCCGTCAGTTTGTTGCCAAGCATACGAAACTATTGAGCCATTAGAATCTTCTGCTATGCTTGTAATTTCTACTTCTGTATTTTCTTCAACAGTGACTCTTTCGTTTAAGCTCAATGTTGGTTCTACTAGTACATTTTTAATAGTAATTGAAATAGAGTCAGATGCAGTTAAACCACCATCATCAGTAGCAACTAATTCAAATACAACAACTTGCTCTTCATCTACTTCTGGCGCTGTAAAAGAAAGGGTGCTTGTATCTAAGCCGCTAAGCTCTAAATCAATCCCTGAGGTTTGCTGCCATGCATAGCTTGCTATTGTACCGGTTGAGTCTTCAGCAGTTCCTGTAAATGAAATAGATTGATTTTCATCTACGATAAGGTCAGCTTCTGCATTTACTGAAGGTGCTGTGTTGGCTATTACTTTAGGTGTTTCACTAGTACTAGATGGGTCTTTATCACTGCCACACGCAGTTAAAATAGAGGTTGCGATTAAACACAATGCAAAGCACTTTGTCTTTTTCATTTAATAAATCCTTTTGAAATTTACTGATTTTTAGTAAATCAAACATCCGTTTAAAACTAAAATCGAGTGTTTTGACCCAATAAAAAGTTATATTGAAACCTTATTTTAACTAAATGACACTTAAAGGCAACAATTAAAAGTCAAATAAAACAACAGGATAGCAACTTAGGCAACATAACACCGTACCACTTATCAGAACAATAAAAAACTAAAACACAAATAATTAACTTAATTAAAATAATAAAACGAAGCGATACTTCCTAAAACAACTCACTATCCCCTTATTTCTAGATAAAAAAGGCTAGAAAACTAATTAGCATAATATTTATTAGGTAAATATAACCCTGATAAATATCGTAATCTTTATTGCTAATAACCAAATAAAAACTCAAAATTTGATAACCTCTATATAAAAAAACACTTACACACTAAAGGTTGATGCTTTTAACTAACAAACCATCAGATTAAGTATAATATTTCCTAAAAATAAAATTTAGTCATGTAAAGTATTTCAATAATTGAGAAGCTAAATAAAATGCACAGTTAAAACGTGATTCAATTGTGAGTATTTCGTGATACTTCAATATTAAAAATCACTTATGCTAAGGTGAATATTAGCCTTTATGAGCCACAGCATGCTTTCTAAAACATTATATCGTCCATTCCTTATCGCATTTTTTGGGTTAATAATTTTTTGCTTTCAAAGCCAAGCTGCTGAGCAAGTGACTATTTCCAGTACAGCTAATCCGACTACCTTTTTAGAGCTTTATACATCGCAAGGCTGCAGTAGTTGCCCACCAGCAGAGCGCTGGATTTCAACGTTTACAGATGATGAAAAACTATGGACTGATTTAATCCCTATTAATTTTCATGTTACTTATTGGGATTATTTAGGATGGAAAGACCCGTTTGCCTCTGCTGTTTTTAGTAAAAGACAACGTACTTATAAGGCACTCGGTAAAAGTAGGATTGTAGCAACCCCGGGATTTATGGTTAACGGCAGCGGGTGGCAAGGTTGGTTTTATAAGCAAGCTATTCCTGTAGCTAAAGCCCCTTATTTAGGTAATTTAAAAGCGACTATAAACAACAGTAAAATTAATCTCGAATACGATACTGTTAATACCGAAGATAATACTAACCAAAACTTAATAGCCCATGTAGCTCTGTTAGGCTTTGGCATAGAAACACAAATACACAGCGGCGAAAACGCAGGCCATAAGTTAAAACACGACTTTGTTGTTATTGGCTACGAGCAAAGTGACATGCAGACCAAGCAGCAATTATCATTAACTGACTTACCCCTGCCTCGCGCTAATAATGTATCGCCAACAAAGCAAGCCTTAGTATTTTGGGTATCTGAAAAAAGCGACCCTACCCCACTACAAGTTGCAGCAGATTGGTTTTAATATGGATAAAATAAACAGCTGAAGTTTAAAAATAGGCCACCATTACACTTTTAACTATACAGCTTGTTAGTAGTCCACTCATACCCATATACGTAAACATAAAGCGTTGTTCAGAATCTGTTTTAAACACGAAAGCGACTAAATAAAGAGAAGTAATAATAGCTACGCTTAGCATAAGCCCATAAATAAATGAGCCGCAATAGTGTGGTAATACAGCTAAAGCGAGTGCGGTTAAATTAGTGCCAAAGAATGCTACGGGCTTTTTAATACCGCGTAAAATGGCAAATAGCGGTATAACAAAAGTAAGACAATACAACCAAATAATATGAGTAGACCATCCGTAACTTAAGGGAGCTTTAACTTCAAAAGTAGAAAACTTAAAATTACTCGAAAAGGTCAATCCTGTATTAATAATTACACTTACAATAAAAGCCCCAATAAATAGAGCGACTAACACCGCAATTGCACCGCCTGCGGTAGCCCCTGCTTTCTCTTTTTCTATAATTAAAATAATGACACTTAACAGCCCACTTAGTTGCAACCACTGCCAATAGTCGCCCGTAAATAGAGGAATAGCAGCTAAAACGATCGTAGTTATAATTAACTTACTTCCATCATTTGAGCGCAATAAATAAAAGGCCATTATGGCAATATAAAATAGAGCTGTTACATCAGGCATATCAACAACTTCCTTGTAAAAATATAATAAAAACCAATAAACGCAGCGATTATACCTATTACTGAGCCCCTATAAAATCCGATAATTGTGTTTACTTTTTAGCTGTGCAATATTAACTCACTATAAAACACAAGGATCGCTAAGCCTATCTAGAGGTTTGGTATAAAAACTAAAAAAGGATGAATATGATTAAGCCATTTTACGCTAGCTGTTTGTTAGCCCTCTCGCTATTAACACCCAGCCTTGTAAAAGCCAACCCGACAGCCTCGCAATATCAGGAAATTCTTAACGATAACCTTGCTGAAAACGAGCCTGGGGTATCGGTAATTATAAGCAAAAATGGCAAAGTACTTTTTAAAGGAGTGCGCGGGCTTGCCAACCTTGAGCATAACATTGCACTTAATGAGCAAAGCGTTTTACGTTTAGGTTCTATTTCAAAACAATTTACTGCAGCTGCAATTATGATGTTGCAAGAGCAAGGTAAGCTAGCGGTTACCGATGATATTCATAAGTATGTTGCAAGCTTTCCAACAGAGGGCAACCTCGTCACAATCGAAAACTTATTAACCCACACCTCAGGCATCGCCAACTACACAGATGACGACGATCTCTTTGATAAAGAAATACAAGTCCCCACCAGCGTTGACGATGCACTAGCGCGATTTGCCAAACACCCAATGGTGTTTAAACCCGGCGAAGCGATGGCTTATTCAAATACCGGTTATTCACTGCTTGGGAAAATAATTGAAGTAGCAAGTGGCCAGTCTTACAAAGACTTTATTGAACAACACATATTTAAAAAACTAAAAATGAACCAGAGTAGTTATGAAGGGCAAGAAATTGTTGCTCATCGCGCCTCTGGGTATGAGCAAACAGAGCAAGGATTTATCAACACCAGCTACATTAATATGGATTGGCCCTATGCCGCAGGTGCGCTTATATCTACTCCGACTGACTTAAACATTTGGTTTAGTGCACTAGCGTCTGGCAAGCTTATTAGTAAAGCAAGTTATGAGAAGATGGTCAGCCCTTTTAAACTCAATGACGGCAGCTTTTCATCCTATGGTTACGGATTAATTATTAAGCCTTTGAATGAATACACCGTAATTAAACACACTGGCGGAATAAATGGTTTTTTAGCCCATGCACGCTATATTCCAGAGCAAAAGCTATATGTAGCCGTACTGGCTAATTCAAACCACATAAACCCTATTTTTATCAACGAAAAACTCACAGCCAAAGCACTGGGTATTGCACTCCCCGAGTTTAAAAAAGCAGAGGTAACAGAGCTGCAATTAGCGCCCGTATTGGGTGATTACCGTATTGATGAAAACACCTTACGCAGCCTAATTTTTGAAAATGACGTTTTGTATTCAAAGCGCACTGGTGGCGATAAAACAAAACTTATTACCATGTCTAAAAATAGCTTTTACTACCCTAATTCAAACAATTACTTAGTAATAGAAAAAAACAGCCAAGGCCAATTAGTAATGAAGTATTTTAGTGGATTATCAACAACGCCTACTGAGGCGATTAAGATTTAGCTTTATAAGCCTCCCAAAAAACAATGCCCGCAGCTTTCTCTACTTATAAGCTCGGGTATTTTTATTTTGAATCCTCGTTAACGCAACAATAAATTATAAAATTAGTATGTGATGTGTAAAAGGTAATAAATATGTTACTTTTTATATGCTAATTTTATACTTAACCTCTTTAAAATAATTTACAAACCGAAAATAAGGAATAAGCATGCTTTTTCACCCTCACGGTAAATCCTATATTTTCGCCCCTTTGCTCATTATTTTGCTATCTGCTTGTACTTCAAACCCAGCTTTAATGCCTACACCCAATTTATATGTAAGTACGCCTTATTCAGAAGCCCAAGTACCTAAAAACCTACATACTACAAGTATGGAATTACTCTATGTTACAGACCGAGCAGTTTCTGAAAAAGAGGGGGTTATGTATAACGCAAGTCGCTCGCCATCAATTGCGTACGGTGTAGCAAAAATAAATTTTGGCGATAAATCTTTGCAGTGGAGTGAGCTATTAAAGCAAAGTAGCCTTAAAAATCGCTCCGGAAATTTGACTTACGTAATGGAAAAAGCGGATGAATTAGGTCGCTTCCCTTTATCGCCTTATAAATTTAGACGCGTAAAAAACAAACTCCAAATTGACGAAGATATTTTAGAACGCAAAATTTTTCACGAAACCCAATTAAACAAAAATATTAATCAGCGTTTAAAAAACAGTAATAATAAAGATGTTATTTTGTTTGTGCATGGCTTTAATAATACCTTTAACGAATCGGTATTTACTCTTGCTGGTATTTGGCATTTTTTAAACCGACAAGGCGTACCTATTGTTTACTCTTGGCCTGCTGCCGCCACAGGATTAACCGGCTATTTTGAAGATAAAGAGTCTGGTCAATTTACTATTTTTCATTTAAAAGAAACCTTACGACTACTTTTTAAAAATCCTGAAATAGAAAATATTCATATTATTGCGCATAGCCGTGGCACAGATGTAGTAACCACAACACTTAGAGAACTTATAATTGAAAAAAGAGCCAGTGGCGGAAATCCCCGAGAAGACCTGCGTATTGAAAACTTAATTTTAGCTGCTCCCGATCTTGATTTTGGTATTATTAAGCAAAGGCTAATGGCTGAGCAATTTGGGCCCGCATTTGGAAAAATCACTATTTACACCTCTCAAGAAGATAGCGCATTGGGTATTTCACAATGG
The DNA here is from genome assembly GCF_015864305.1 of Pseudoalteromonas sp. NZS71_1. Taxonomy (NCBI): domain Bacteria; kingdom Pseudomonadati; phylum Pseudomonadota; class Gammaproteobacteria; order Alteromonadales; family Pseudoalteromonadaceae; genus Pseudoalteromonas; species Pseudoalteromonas sp. NZS71_1. The sequence continues at coordinate 379,270 of NZ_JADYXM010000002.1, forward strand.
CTAACAAACAGCTTAAGTTTTGGTAGGTTAAACACAAAAGATGTAAACATAAACGAGCAAGACATATTTACCTCAGTAGGTAACGTAAGCCTAATTAAAGTGCCTAAATCTGGCAGCTTAATAGGTCATGATTACTTTCATAGTGATCCGGCGGTAAGTTCTGATCTCATTAATTTGATATTACATAAAGCATCGCCAGGCTCTAAAAAACGACCTCTACAAAAGCTCGAAAACAACTTCTGGTCGCTCGATTCAAATTACTTAATCAAAAACGAATAGTAGTTAGCACACAAAAAATAAAGCTTACTGCTGACTCAATAACCACTCTTTTGGCGCTTGCCCTGTTTTTTTTCTAAATACACGGGCAAGTGCAGAGCCATTTTCGTACCCAACCTGATTAGCCACTAAATCCATATTTTGATTTTTTAAAATAAGCTTTTTAGCAACCGATAAACGCCAATCAGCCAAATAGTCAGCCGGTGTTTGCTCAATTACTCGCTTAAAGGTATCGGCAAATTTAGAGCGCGACATACCACATTCCTCAGCCATAGTGCTGAGCGACCAGCTTTGTTCTGGGGTTTGGTGTATTTTTATTAATACCTTAGCCAACTGAGGATGGGCAAGCCCTGCCATCATCCCGCTTTTAATTGTGCCTTCTTCTAGTACTTTACGAAGCACACTAATTAAAAATACATCGCATAAGCGATCTATAATTAAATGCTTACCGCTGGCGTCTTTAAATGCCTCTTCAAAAATCCAAAAAGCACTCTGCGCTAATAATCCATCACCCGTTAATTCGTAATTTAAGCAAAAAGGCAGCGCCTGCAATAAAGGGCTATGCCCTCCACTTTGATAGCTAATTTGTGCACACACTAAATCAGCACCGTCACCCTTATCCGAAAATAAACAGTGCCCTGTAGAGTGAGGAAAAAATATAACCGAAGGCGTAGATAAAACAACTTCAAAGCCACTATTACTACGCACTTTTAACGTACCTGAGCGTAATAAATGTAAATGCCCAACACCTTGATCGTCACTAAAGTCACTCGTACCGCACATGTTCCCACTAAAAAACACATTGGCATTAAGCGAAAAGTGACTCAGTACACTCGAAAGTACGTCCATAAACGCCTCTTTGGATTATTGGTATGAAAATACAGACTAATAGACGCATATTAACCAAACAATAACGATAAAGTACAGTTGAGTTTTAAACAAACACACTAATTAAATTACCCTTTGGAGATACACATGAAATTTTCGACACTCACTAAATCAGCTTTTTTTGCAGCATCAGTCCTTGCAAGTTCACTAAGCTTTGCAGCAGACATAGACGCAAATGCCGACGTTAACGACATTGCAATTAGTGGTTACGATACCGTTGCTTACTTTACCCAAAACAAAGCAGTAACAGGCAGCTCTGAATATACTGCAACACATAAAAATGCCATTTATAAATTCACCTCAGCTAAGCACCGCGACTTATTTAGAGCGAATCCAGAAAAGTACGCACCACAATTTGGTGGCTTTTGTGCGTTTGGTGTATCAATGGAGAAAAAATTTGACGTAGATCCAGAAGCGTTCAAAATTGTTGATAACAAACTTTATTTAAATCTTGATAAATCAGTTCAAAAACAATGGCTAAAAGACGTACCTGGCTTTATTAATTCAGCCGACTCAAACTGGTTTGACATAAAAGACAAAACAGCAAAAGAGCTTTAATAAACAAAGTTTCATTTAAATATAATATTGTGAGGCTGCTTTAGCTTACACCAGCAGCCTTAAATTTAGTGCGTTGTTCATTATTAGCAGTAGAGAGTTTTATGTTGAAATCGTTGTTAGTTATTATAAGTGTTACCTTTTTATCGTTTAGTACATTGGCTGATCAAGCCTCTGATAAAGTAGCGATAAAAGCCGCAGTAAACGACTACTTTCAAGGTCAAAGGGAGGCGAGTAAAGAACGTTTATTTCGCGCATTTGCAGCAGAGCACGCAACAATGGTGGGTGTAGTAAAAAACGACAACGGTAAAAAAGTTATTAAGTCTTATAAAGATATGACCAGTGTGCTTAACCAATGGGCATCAAATAAAAACCCAGCGGGTGGAAACCTCGATGGTGAAATTATTAGTATGAACATAGTTGACGATCGTTTAGCTGTTGTTTTATTTCGCTCTACTAACCGCTTTTACGATGCACTAACATTAGCTAAACTAGATAATGAATGGAAAATAGTCGCTAAAGCTTATATTTTGCAATAACTATTAAACCAATAATCGCTGTTATAAAATTTTAACCTGTTTATTTGACCATTAACGTGGCTCAAATATTACTTTGATTTATTTAACAGCGCTTTTAAATCGGCAAACGGAGAATGCGTTGCAGCCTCTATCTTTCGCTCTGTAGTCGACCCGCCATACATAATATGTTCGTGGTATTTATTGTGCTCATTGTCGTGGCAATAAATACACAATAACTCCCAGTTACTTCCGTCTTCAGGATTATTACTGTGGTTATGATCAACATGATGCACCGTTAACTCACGTAAATTAGAGTACTCAAACTCACGAGCACAACGCCCGCATACCCAAGGATATAATCTTAAGGCTTTTATTCTATAACCTTCCTCTTGCTTAACATAAGCCTGAGGTACATCGTTATTCTTACTCATAATATTCCTGGTAAATTCACTATTTCGGTGCTCAATACTAAAAAAACTTAATTACTGACAAATCACCAAAAGAAGTATCTATATGCCGGCCTGTTTGCTCCCATGCACGTAGTACAACCATAAGTTTTTTATTGTCAGAAGTCCAAGAAATTCCACCGCCGTATGCTGCTACTTTTTCGCCGCCCGAATCTTTTAATCCCAGTCCTGGGTCTGTATTTCGAATATTTCCCTTACCTACTTTGTATTCAGCAAATACGTGAACATTATGCGGTAACGAAAATGATAAAAGCGAGCCAATACTCGCCCCATACGAATTAGAAATTAACTTAGTGACCTGTGGTGCAGACGAATTTAAAAAATCAGCCTGAAACACAATATTATCTTTATTCTCAAGAGATACATGCTTAAAAGACCACGCGCCAACAATACTTAACGACAAATCAAATTTGCTGCTTAGCTTTGGCCTATTAAGAAAAAAATGCTCAAACAAAGACTCTTTATTATTGAAGGTATAGAAGTTGTGTTGGCCAGATAGCTCAAACTTGGTTGAACGTGTATTTTGCGAGAAAATTTGATCCGTTTGATTGCCGCTTAAATTGCTAGCCGTGCTTTGCAGCCCTTCAAGCGTTTGATAGTTAAATGTGATTTTAGAATTTTTAAATTTTCTATAAGAAAGCAGTATATCTTGTGTTTTTGTTTCAACATCATCTTCGAAAATATCGGCTGAATAACCAATTTCAATGTCGTTAATATCAAAAAACACACCCACACGTTGATTGTTTATGGGCTCTAACGAAAACAGTGTTTTTTGATTACTCCCAGCCAAGTCGTCGTATATTAACGCGTGACTAGTGTTAGGGTTTGAAATAGTGGTTCGTACCGACTTTAAGTCAAAGTCGAAAGCCAATACAGCACCAGATTGAAATGCCGCTAAAACAGCAAAGCTCACAATAACCAAGTAATTGCGATTCATTAAAAACACTCAAAAATTAATTTGTATTAGAGTAGCGTTTTTTTCACCTTAAATTATCACAAAAGGTTAACAATTGATGAAAACTTTAAATAATGCGCTTTATGTCATTTTTTGGGGTGCTTTCAAGGTCAAACTCACTTACATGCTTAATTAGCTCCGGGAAGAACGCTAAAAACACGGCTTCTAATTCGTCGTAGTTACGCGTTATATCATCAGCCGCCCCCGCAAAGTTATTAGTAAAACGGATGCGGTTAGCAATATTATCAAGTGCTACTCCTATTCCCTCAACGGTTTCGTACTCTTTAAACCAATCGTTTTTAGTCATACTTGTTACAACATGCTGCATGCGCGGCGGCATAACAGGTATGCGATTATTCAAAAGCTGATAGCTGGTGTACTTAAAATCACTTAAAGGTTGCTTGCTAAATCGCTGCCAATGCACAATTAAAAAATGATCAAACACCACATCAATAGCCACACCAGCAAAACGTTTACGCTCAGGTGAAAAGTACTGTTTAGCGTGTTTAACTGCGCGGTGGGAGTCGGTAAATTTATCGACTAAATAGTGGTTATCGAGCCCGTTTTTAACCGTATTTGGTAAGTACTCTACATGCCTTTTACCACCAAAGTCGCCCAATAAGTTCCCAAAGTGAGAATCGGCTGTGGGCTGCGCTAAATAAAGATGAGCTAAATAATTCAAAGTGTTCTCGGGCTTGGCTAATACAAACAAATAATAACGTAAATTTAAACTAAACTCACATTCGTGTTTAAAGCAGTACTTATGGTTTTGCTTACCAATTTTACTCAAACATACTGCAAAGTATTGTATAAACAGCGCAAATATAAAACGAGTATATAAAAAGCCGCTATATCAGCTATGGCGGCTTTTTAATGCTTTAGCCTTGTTGTTAGTTTGATCAAAACTAGTTACTCGACTTAACCCAATTTCCATTGTCATTTTTACTGTAGCTATTTTTAACCGCAGACCAAGCAACTTTATGCGCTGTGGTTTCGCGGTCGTCGTCGTTTTTTCTATCGCTTGGGTCCTTGTAGGTTTCCCATGCACTATTAAACGCCTCTTGATATATGTCTTGAGCATGTTTAGGTAAGTTACTTTTTACCGACTCAGGTAATTCATAACGGTTTTTATATGGCATAACTTTCTCCTTATATTTACTCAATTACGCCACAAGCAACACGGCTACCACCGCCACCTAATGGCTTTGGCTCATCTGCATAGTTATCACTTCCTTCGTGGATCATCACTGCATGTTGTTTAAGTTTTTCAAGCGTGAGCCTTGGCGCTAAAACAGGCGATTTAGCTTGGCCACTTTCATTTACATACAACGCCGGTAAATCGCCTAAATGGCCGTTAGCCCAAGGAGCATCATGATGCTCGCTAGCTTTTGGATCGAAATGCCCACCAGCGGCACCACCTGGCACTACCTTATCGCCTTTTTTCTTGGGTTCACAACTAGCAAATTGATGAACATGAAAGCCGTGTTGCCCCGGCGTTAAACCTTTTAAGTTTGGTGAAAAAACAACGCCATGATCATTTTCTGTTAGTGTAATAGTGCCTAGTAATTGCCCCTGGCCCGACTTAGTAACTTGGTGCATTTCAACGTTTACATTAGCCAGTGCACTATTTTGTAGTAACACGCTGGTAAATAATATTGCAAAAGCAGGTTTTAAAACGCGGTTTAAACTTCTTTTAGCTTTTGAATCAAACTGCAAACAATTCATCATCATCTCCTGATTTAGTATCAAATTAATAAAACAATATCGCTAAATTAAGCGACTATTAAATAAGTAGTTTCAATGTCTATACCAGTCCTATGTTCAAACATACATTTATGTATTTTTTAGTCGCAATTTATTGATTAAAATAACTTTAACTAAACATCCATTTAATTAATGAGCTAACTTTTACTCAAAGATTAAGTAAAAACCGAGGCATATTTACAAAGAAAATGGCAACTTTACAAAGCTCGTGAGAAAAGATTACCAACGTCCCTACCAAAAAAGACAACCCAAGTGAAAAAGACGATATTAAAGAGGCTGTTATTACTTAGGCGGTAGTCTCGAGGGTTGGTGTTGGTTGAATGGCCGTACGTTATAAAATAAAGAAGCGCCAATCTAAATAAGTCTTTTACAGAGACTCTTCACGCATTATATTTATAAGGGGTATTTATTAATCAAAGTATGTTTAAAACCAACCCGCTTATAAATGGGTCCATTTAATGACAAAAATTACGTTATTTAGTTGTTCTATATCAGAATTTTTAACGCAGTTAGCGTCAGATTTAATCCTTAAAATCAATTAAGTATTGTTGCTCGGCGCTAAAAAGCGAGCACAAAAAAAGGTGAAACCAAGTTTCACCTTTTTAATTAATTAGCTAGCATTACGCTGTAGATACGTTACTTGCGCCTGCATTGTTAAGTATTTCTTCAATAGCGTTTTTGTTGTCACTATCGTACTTAATACCAATTAATATAGAGCCTTTTTCAATGGCATCTTCATAATACTTAATTTCGTGCTCGGGGATAAACGCACCAATTGCGGCACCTAAAGTACCACCTACTGCAGCGCCTGCGCCACCAGCAGCAAATGCAGCGACTAATGGTCCGGCAACTAATAAGCCTGTACCACCTGTTGCTACAGTCCCTACGGCAGTGAAACCACCAATAATTGCAGCAAGAATACCACCCGAAGCCGCGCCAATAAGGCCGCCTTCAGAAGCTTTAGTACCTTCGTCTACAGCAAAATCTTCCTTTGCGTATGAGTCGTTGGCTACAATACTTATATCAGCTTCATTAATACCTAAAGCTTCTAATCTATAAATTGCGAGTGTTGCTTGTGATGCACTTTCGAATAACCCAGTAATAACGGTACTCATAATAACTCCTTTATTTATTTAAGAAAATACACTTACTACCAAGCAAAACTTAAACCAAGTAAATTATTATTTAAAATCAATAATATAAAACAAAACCCCGTGCTAACACTCTTATTATTAGAGTAAAAATTGCTAAATTTTGTAAAAAACTCCTATCTACATAAACAAACTTACTAACAAGCGGTATGCCGTTTTTAATATAAATATATTAATTAAAATTATTACTTAGACCATGTAATTTCAGCTAATTGGTTAGTCGCTGTTTGGTGAATAATCAGCCCATTATTCCCCATGCGCATATGCCTAATTAAGCCAGAGTAAACACCCTCTTTGCTCGGAATTTGCCAGCTTTGCATGGTTTCGGTATTAAGGTCGAACCGTACTAAGGTTTCAGGGCGTTTAGCTGACTCGTTAAACCAAATAGCGTTATCTGCATATTCAATTGCATACGGGTGGCTGTTTTCACCGCTGGGGTTATCCCACTGAGTGATCTTCGTGGTTTTTGGGTTATAGCGGCCAAGTTTACCCATGCCAGAGTTCACATAAAAAACCATATCGTCAGGCGTAATGGCAAGTCGCCTTGCATGCGTTTTAGCGCCTGGGAGTTTAATCTCACTAAGCTCCATAGAGCTTTTATCAACTTTAACCAAACAGTTACTACCATTACACGAGACCCACGGTGACCCGTTTGAATCAAGCTTAATACCATATGGCCGTGAGCCTTTAGTGGGTAAAGTAGCGAGTTTAATATCGCCAGTTGTAGGGTCTAGCTTGCCAATCATATTACTATGTTGGAGGGTAAACCAAAATATGCCGGCTTCATCAAATACACCGGTATGCGGGTCGCGGGCGTTTTTATCGGGCATTTTATATACTTTAAATTTTTCGGTTTTTAAATCTAAATATCCAACCGTGCCATTTTTATTACCTAAAAACCAAGGAGTTTGATTTTTATCAAGCGACACACTGTGCGCATAGGTATCACTTGGCAGTGTGTACTCTTTCATATCGCCGGTTTTAGGGTCTAACCTGCCTAAAATATTACCCCACTGGCCAACCCACCAAATAAGTCCGTTTTTACCTTGCACCGGATCGCGAGCGCGCTGCCCAAGCGTAGGCACTTGCCAGTACTTAAAGCTAAGCTTTAAATCGCCCGCAACAACCTTAGACTCGCGCTTTGTATTAACAGGATAATGCTCAGCTAAATAAGCGCTTATATCTTTACTAAGCGCGGTATCTGCGCCCGTATCAACCATATAGCTTATTAGTGTTTGCCAGTCCTGCTGGCTATAACCCGCACTGCGCTCAAGATTATTTAAACTATGGCAACTAGCACAAAGCTGCTCAACTAGCGGCCCCTTATCGTTGCTCAGCACTGGTAGCGGCGCAGCCAAAGTGCCCGACACAGCCATTACCGCAACGTATTTATTAAATAAAAATCTATTTTTACTCATAACGCCCTCCCTTGTTTTTAATATTAAAGCATAGGGCAAGAGTGTTTACTATCTGTACAACAATGAGTGCGATAAGCCGGCTAGAAGGTAAGTTAAATTGCAGGGTTAATATCTAAAAAGAAGATTTCGAGCAGAGCTGCGCACGCTCTACATTGGTTATTTAGCTTGTGGTAAGTGTGGTGTGAGCGTGGTTTTAAACGACTAATTTGCACAAATACAAAACGCCCTAATTTAAAAGCTCCTCAACCTATCGGTATGTAAATTGCTGGTACTACTGTTCTTACTTAAAGAGTTACATATTGATAACTCACGCTACAACTAAATAATCGAGGGTAATATGAGTAATAAACAGCTAATTACGACGATAGGTATAGGTCTGGCCGCTGCATCAGCAGGTATGTTAACAAGGAAAACTTTACAAAAATCGTGGGAAAAGGTTACCAACGAACCAGCCCCAAAAGATAGACCAAGCGAAGAAACCGATCTCAAAGAGGCCGTTACATGGGCAGTAGTTTCAGGTATTGGTGCGGGCGTTGCAAGAATGGCCGTACGTTATGTACTAGACAAGCGCCGGTCAAAATAAACCGACCCAATTAATACCTCTTATAAGTATTAAGCGCGTACTGCGATGAGGTTCTAAAAGCGGCTTGCGACAACCACTCCCTAGTTGTTGCAAGCAACTTGGCAAAACCTAGGGCGCCTTCCGACATGCACTCCTAAATTTTAAGCTGATACACTCTATTAAACATTAACTCCCTTTCAAAGTTGTTGCCTGCCTACAAGCTTGCGTATAATGCCCGTATTCCGGCTACATTTTTTAGCCGCTAACTTGGATTTTAATAATGAAAAAACTCTCTGCAGTGCAAATAAAGCAGCAAGCAGTTGTGCTTAGTACAGCTGAAAAATTAGAAGAGCAAGGTCGCACTGAGCTCCCTGGTATGCTGCAATGTTGGTTTGATGTGGAATATCACTTATTTCCAAGTTCTTTATTGCTATGTTTTCAGTTTGAAAACGAGCAAGCTTTAGCCGCCGCAGAGCCAGATTTATTAAAGTGGCAAAAGCGTTTAAGCGGCGCAATGCTTAAAAAAGGCGTTATTTTAAAAGATATGCGTAAACATTTAGTGTTTACTTTAAAAGGGCCTGATGATTAAAACGAGGTTTTAAAGAACTATAAAGCCTTTCGCTCGTATCGTCGAAGCGCATAAAACTATAATGAAAAGCCGCTGCATTACTGCAACGGCTTTTTACTTTTATCAGAGCTTAAAGTAGTACCTATAAAGATCAATTTTTGACTCAGGGATTTTTATTAGCCGATGATACTAATTGGCCGTTAAACAATACTAATGCACGGCAAAAGCAAATATCAGTCGATTCAACGTTAATTGGTTGCCCTAAGTTAGCAATAGTAGGATAGTAAATTACACATAAAACAATAGCTTTATCTTAGGAGTATTATGATCAAAGTATTATTAGCGACCAGCTTAATTGCCTCTTCATTCGCTGCTTTAAGTAATCCTTTAACTGTTGAAGAACAGCGTATCAACAAAGCACAATCAGCAATGCCAAATGTTTTAAATGCATTTACCCCACAAGTATCAAGTTTTGAGCAACAATTTAAAGAATTAAACGACTTTAAAAGTGCAAAAATTTTAATACAAAACTTTAGCTTTGAACTGTGGGAAAACGCAAAACAACGCATTGTAAAAACCAGTAACTACGACGACCGAGAACTTTACTGGGCACGCCTGCTTTCAAGCAAAGTAATACGCACAACGTCACCTAAATTTTCAATTACGCAGGCTCAACTAAATACTTTACTAACCCTACTTGAGGAAGGCAGCAGAGGACGTACCGATCTTGCTTTTTCATCAGGCAGCACTAAAAAAATATTACTAACGGGCTTTGACCCATTTTTACTCGATAAAAACATAAACCAAAGTAACCCTTCAGGTGTTGCAGCGTTATTACTCGACGGCCAAGTTATTAATTACAACGGCATCAGCGCAGAAATTAATACCGTTATGGTGCCTGTACGCTACGAAGATTTTGATCAAGGCATAATAGAATCACTACTTGCCCCCTACTACGCACTTAATAATGTAGACATGGTAGTAACCGTAAGTATGGGCAGAACAGAATTTGATTTAGAGCGTTTCCCAGGTAAACGCCGCAGTGTAACCGCCCCCGATAATGCCAATATTGTGTATGGCGGAACGCAAACAAGCCCAGTGATACCAAAGCTTAATGGCCGACCACTCCCGGGCAACGAGTTTGTAAAATTTAGCTTGCCAGTAAATTACATGCAACAAGCTAAAGGCCCTTATAAAGTTATCGACAATCACGAAGTCACCACGCTTGAAAAAACCTATAAAGCGGGTTCGTACGGCGAGCTTAAAAATAGTATTGCGGTAAATGGCGGCGGCGGTGGTTACCTGTCTAACGAAATATCGTATAGGAGTATTCGCCTACGCGATGCGCTTAATTCAAGTATACCTACAGGGCATATTCATACCCCACGTATACAACAGTTCGAACCTGAAACAGAAGCTAAAATAGTAAAACAAATAAAGGCAATGCTAGAGCAAAGCTTAGTAGCGCTATAGTTTATAACAACCAATTTAAGCGCGTAAAAAGGGCAATAATATTGCCCTTTATTTTCTCACGCCCCCTCCCACGGTTAATCACATGGTAAACGCATTCTTATACTCTACTCGTCGTGGTCTCGACAGAGTAATTAACTAAATGAGCGACAAACTATAAATCTAAACCTTTAATATGTAGTCAAAATTTGGCGCCTTTGGTTCCACTAGAAAGTCGACTTGCTGCACAGTTGTTATGGGGTTTTGGGGATCTGCATGAAGGCTAAATCCTTTTACCATGCTATAGAAATAATTAACCCCTCGCAGGGCGCTGAGCTTACGGGTAGCGGGAGGGGTGTTGTTGATGTCAATAATAGAGATTATAAGTATAATTTCAAGGCATTTGTTGTTTGGGCCGATACTGGCACTAAACGATGACCGAGGCGAAAGCAGAGGTGCATATTGATACAAATCGACGTGATTACTACTTGGCCTTTTCGAATAAAGAGTTCAAGAAAACACAGCTGTCTGCTTAACCGTAACTTTCTAATGGGTGACCTCTTTAGTTTTCTTGGTTTCTGTTAATATGGACTAAACAATTATTACTTAATTAGTGGAGTAGTCATTGAAGAATGGTACAGTACAAGTCGCTGAGCAAACTAAAAATGTTAGATGAATAATTTAAGCAGCTTTTTAGAATCATTTATCAAGGTTGTATTTTTCAGATTGGCACATAAAATGATAAGATTTATTAGAAAAGTATCGATTTAGAAATAATCAGGGTTTTGACCATGAAAAATACGGATGATGAAATTGAATTTGAAGGTCAAGATGAACTTGAGTTGACTTTCCCCCCTCATCAAATGGGTACAGATACCCAAGTTAGGATAGCAAAAGAACAATCAAGTATTTTCGAGATTCTTCGGAGAGAAGAGCGAGGCGATTTAGTACTTGCTCCTGACTTTCAACGTGAAAATGTTTGGGATAAAAAGCATAAGTCTGAGTTAATAGAGTCTATATTGATGGGTATTCCGATCCCTTTGATTTACCTGTTCGAAAATGAAGATGGCATACGACAAATTATTGATGGTAAGCAACGCATTACATCTTTGAAAGGATTTTTAAATAATGAGTTTACTCTTTCAAACTTGTCTATGTTACCTCATTTAAAAGGTCTTAAATTTAAAGATATTTCTCCATTACTACAGGCAAAGATTGAAGATTATCAACTTCATTCTTATGTTATTCAGCCGCCGACGCCTGAATCAGTAAAATTTAATATTTTTGAGCGAGTTAATCGTGGAGGCGTTAATTTAAATAAACAGGAAATGCGACATGCGCTTTATCAAGGTAAGGCAACAAAACTTATTGAAGACTTAGCTGAAAGTCTTGACTTTAAAAATTCCACTGGTGGTGGAGTTAAATCGAATAGGATGCGCGATAGATATTTAGTATTGAGGTTTGTTGCTTTTTACTTATTAACTACAAACCAACTCCAAAATATTCAATATAGATCTGATGTGGATTCCTTTTTAGCTTCTGTAATGAAGTTTCTCAATACAAGAGCTAATGATGCATTAATTGAACATGCAAAAGCTGCTTGTCTATTTGGGATGAGAAATGTGTATCTAATATTAGGTGATGATGCTTTTCGCTTTACTCCTAAAAATGGTGGAAATAGAAGACCTGTAAATATGGGGCTTTTCGAAATGATAGTCTTTGCTTTTTGCTATATTGATCCAAATAAAATAGCTTTTGAAAAAGCTGAAGAGCTTGTTGAGAAATATAAAATCAAAGTGGATGATGATGAACTTTTTTCTGGTTCGATAGATACCAGTGAACATGTGAAAATACGTTTTGATATTGCCCAACAAATGTCACAAGAGTTAAATAATGCTAAATAAACTAGAGATCTTTAATTTAAAAAGTATAGACAAAGCTTCTTTAAAGTTAGCACCGTTAACTATATTAACGGGAGCTAACTCGTCTGGTAAATCGACTGTTATTCAAGCAATAATGTTATTGATAAAGCATAGTTCTATTAACAACCAATATAGCATGGAAGAATTGGTGCGTTATTTAGATGAATTTAGTTCTATTCGGAATAAAAAACAAAATGCAAAAGAAGTATTCATTGAAGCAATAGACAATAATAAAGAGAGCCATACTGTTAGCATTACTATTAATGGTGTTAAAGTTAACAGTAGCCTAAGTTATCTGTATGAAAATAAGCGAGAGCAAGATAACCCCGAACTATTGTATTTAAATGCGAACAGGATTGGTGCTCAAGATTTAGTACCTATTTCTGAAAGGAAAGTGGGCATTTTAGGTGAGTTTCTATTTTCTACTTTTGAAAAAATGAAAAGGCAAACACTACCTGCTGAATTAGTACATTTTGAAGGTTCAAAGACAATAGCTTATCAGTTAAGTCAATGGCTTAGTTTTATTACGTGTACCCCTTCTGAATTAGTTACAGAAAAGGTAAGCGATCAAGTCAAAGTGGCATTTAAAGTTGAGGATCTTGATAGTAATATTTCTCCCTTTAATTTGGGTGCAGGAATGAGTTATGTTAGTAAAGTCTTAATCATTTGTTTGATAGCAAAAAAAGGGGATTTAATTTTATTAGAAAACCCTGAGATTCAGCTTCACCCGAAAACTCAAGCTTTGCTTGGTGTATTTCTTTCATTTATTGCGAGCAAAGGAATACAACTAATTGTAGAAACACATTGTGAACACTTAATTAATCGTATCGCTTATGAAATTTACGAAGATAGAATCAATACAAATGATGTAGTTATTCACTATAAATCTAGTGTTTCAGAATCATTTTTAACCTTGTTTATTGATGAAAATGGTAAGTTTAATGATATAAATAGCAATGTAATTGGTTTTCCATCTGGATTTTTTGATGCAACCCTCAATGAATTAATGGATATGAGGTAATTCCTGTGTCTAATGGAAAAATGGTCTTGAGTACATCGCTTTTAATAGCATATGAAAACAGAGAAAAGCATCAAAAAAAATACAAAAAACTAATGCAAAAGATAAGCTTACCTTATTTAACAAATCATAAGCAAATGATTGAAGCTAAAGACAAAGGATTAGATATTGTTGATTATGAACGACTGCTTTCTCAATTGGCTAATAGAAGTGATGCTTCACATGAGATTGAACAGCTAGCAACTTTATCTAGCTATAAAGTTATTCTAACGGACGAGGAAAATCCTCAACTTCCATTCGTTAATTATAAAGAAGGTTTGATCGATAAAACTGTATCAGTACATTTAAAACCTGAAGATGATCGAACTTTTTTACTAAATTATTTACGATTAATTTGTTCTAATGCGACCAAAGTAGTCGTTTGTGATAATTATTTGGCAAGCAATTGGGTTAATACGAAAGCACTATTTCTAAGTATTTTACCAAGACAAGCTTTAACAATCGAATATGTCGATACTCCAGATGATATCCAAGCAATTAAAAATAGCCTAAAAATAACGCCTCAGTTTGTTTCAAATATTTACAATAATTGGACAGTACAGGTAAATACTGAATACTCTGGATTTCATGACCGTTATCTAAAAGTTTATTCACCAGAAAGTAATATTGAAATTATGCTTTCGAGTGGTTTTGACCATTTATGGAAAAATAATCCCAAAGAGATAACTTGCGTGTTTCGAGAAATATAAAACAACTGGAAAATAAAAATGGTTTACCTACTTGAAAACTCCACTCAACTAGGCAGCTGAATCAATGAAAAGGTCAGGTCTTGTTTCTTGCCAAGACCAAACACCAATCTCACGTTTAACACCCTTCCCCGTCATCACGCCCTGAAAATAAACAATTGATGAGTAATGTCGCGCATGGATGCGCGATAAGGCGAAACTAGGCCATGGATGGCCTATCTTCGCCGTTTACGTTCACATCAATTGTGCATTGAAGGATTAAGCGTGATGCTCGGGTGCGCTGAGAGTGTCCAGAGAGGGACCAGCGGCAGCCCCTCTTTGGCTGCCGTCGCCAGCGCGACAAAACCTTGAATAAGGTTTCTAATTTCTAGAAGTGTGAAACGCATTCGCGTTATCGGTGATAATAACTTCAAGCACCTATTCAAATACTTGTTCGGGCTGCTGCCCGCGCGTCAGCAAGCTTAACGCCTACAACTAATAACACATACTCTTGGTTTGTGAGCGAGTAAGTATATTTGTGATTTGTTGGGTTTCGTTTCACTCTACCTAGCCTATGCAATTTGTGTTGTTAGGCGAAAGTTAAGTGCTTTCATCACTTTAAAAATAGTTTCCCAACGTGGTTTAGTTTTACCGTTAACTGCTTTATATAAGCTTTCACGGTTTAACCCCGTTGCTTTAGCAATATCACTCACGCCATGCTTTTTAACTAATAAGCCAAGTGCTTCAATAAAGGTATTTGGATCATCATCAGCTAAACACTCTTCTAAAAATGTATTAATTTCTTGCTGTGTTTCCATATAGTCAAACGGGTTAAAATCTGATGTTTGTAGCGCCATAATAATTACTCTAATTTATTCAACTTGCTAAATAAATGTAGCCTAAAAGCTACAATCGCACAATGTTATTTATAACTTTTGGGCTACCGCCCGCGCGTCAGCAAGCTTAACGCCTGCAATAAATAACACATACTCTTGGCTTTTGAGCGAGTAAGTATATTTGTGATTTGTTGGGTTTCGTTTCACTCTACCCAACCTACGTTCATATAATTTATGGCGAATTACTATGCACAAAAAAGCCGTTGCATTGCTGCAACGGCTTTTTTAATTTTTGATAAATTCCCAAACTATAATGGAGCTTACTATCCATTAAAGGTCAAAAAATTAATCTCTGTTCTTAGTCGCGATAAGTCTCAACCGCTGGGCATGAACATACTAAGTTACGGTCGCCGTATACGTCGTCTATACGAGTAACGGTTGGCCAGAACTTGTTTTTAGCCACTGCAGGCACTGGGAATGCAGCGTAAAAACGGTCGTACGCACGGTCCCATTCGTTACCTAACACGTCGCCTTGTGTATGCGGTGCAAACACTAGCGGGTTGTTTTCGATTGACCATTCGCCAGAAATTACTTTTTCAATTTCGCCTTTAATCGATACCATTGCTTCGATAAAGCGGTCAATCTCACCTTTTGATTCAGACTCAGTTGGCTCAATCATTAATGTGCCAGCTACTGGAAACGACATAGTTGGTGAATGGAAGCCGTAGTCTTGCAAGCGCTTAGCTACGTCCATTTCAGTAATGCCTGATAGCTCTTTAAGCGGGCGTAAGTCAACAATACATTCGTGAGCAACACGGTTGTTACGACCACGGTATAAAATTGGGAAGTGCTTGCTTAGCTCATGCGTTAAGTAGTTAGCATTAACGATTGCCATTTCAGTGGCTTGCTTTAAGCCCTCTGACCCCATCATGGTGATGTAAGCCCATGAAATAGGTAAAATAGCCGCTGAGCCGTAAGGCGCTGCCGATACCGCACCGTTACCGATGTTAGTACCTGGTACGTTAATTACGCTGTGGTTTGGCATAAACGGCGCAAGGTGCGATTTAACACCAATTGGGCCAACACCTGGACCACCGCCACCGTGTGGAATACAAAACGTTTTATGCAAGTTTAAGTGCGATACGTCTGAGCCAATAAAGCCTGGGCTTGTTACACCAACTTGCGCGTTCATGTTTGCGCCGTCCATGTAAACTTGGCCGCCGTGCTCATGAATAATGTCACAAATCTCGCGAATTGTTTCTTCGTATACGCCGTGCGTAGACGGGTATGTGATCATGATACACGATAGGTTTTCAGACACTTCCTCAGCTTTCGCTTTTAAATCGGCCATGTCTACGTTACCGTTTTTGTCGCAGTTAACTACCACAATTTTCATGCTCGCCATTTGCGCTGATGCAGGGTTAGTACCGTGCGCAGAGCTTGGGATTAAACATACATTGCGGTGTGCATCGCCGCGTGATTCGTGGTATTTACGAATCGCGATTAAGCCTGCGTATTCACCTTGCGCGCCAGAGTTTGGCTGTAGTGATACTGCATCGTAACCGGTAATGTTTACTAGCCAGTCGTGTAGCTCGCCAATCATTATTTGGTAACCTTCTGCTTGATCTAGCGGGCAGAATGGGTGAAGGTTTGCAAACTCAGGCCACGTAATTGGGATCATCTCAGCAGTCGCGTTTAGTTTCATGGTACATGAGCCTAACGAGATCATTGAGTGATTAAGCGATAAGTCTTTGCTTTCTAGTCGCTTAATGTAGCGAAGCATGTCTGTTTCGCTGTGGTAGCTGTTAAAGTTTGGATGCGTTAGTACTTCGTCGTCACGTACTAAACTTGCAGGAATTGACTCGCTGCCATTTGCTTCAACGTCGGCTGCAATAGCGTCAACACTTAGGCCATGACCTTCGCCTAAAATAATATCGAATAACTCAGCGATATCGGCACGTGTTGTTGTCTCTGATACAGAAATTGAGTACTCGCCTTCGTGGTTTGTTGCAAAGTTTACGCCTTTTGCAATTGCACGCGCTATTACGTCGTCTTTGTTTTCACCTGCAATTGTTAGCGTATCAAACCAAGTGCTGTGCTTAAGTGCGATGCCTTTAGCTTTAAGGCCAGTAGCTAAAATATCAGCAAAGCGATGTATACGCTGCGCGATAGTTTTTAAGCCTTGTGGGCCGTGGTACACCGCGTAAAACGCTGCCATGTTGGCAAGTAATACCTGCGCTGTACAAATGTTTGAATTGGCTTTGTCGCGGCGAATGTGTTGTTCGCGCGTTTGCATTGCCATACGTAGTGCGTCGTTACCTAAACGGTCTTTAGATACACCAATAATACGACCTGGTAATGAACGTTTGTATGCGTCACGTGTTGCGAAAAATGCAGCGTGAGGACCGCCGTAACCCATAGGTACGCCAAAGCGCTGAGCCGAACCAAGTACTACGTCTGCGCCTAGTTTACCCGGTGCTTTTAATAGTAATAAACTCATTATGTCGGCAGCAACACAGGCAATCGCCTTTTTGCTTTGTACGCCAGCAATTAGGTCAGTTATGTCTACTACTTCGCCTGATGTAGTTGGGTATTGGAACAATGCGCCAAAAATATCAAAGTTAACGGCATCTTCTGCTTTACCTACAATTATTTCAAAACCAAACTGCTCGGCACGCGTTGTTACTACGTCGATTGTTTGTGTGTGTACGTCGTCAGCGATAAAAAAGGCATTGGCTTTTTTAGCTTTTGATACACGTTTTGCAAGGCCCATAGCCTCTGCAGCGGCTGTTGATTCGTCAAGGAGTGACGCGCTTGCTAAATCAAGACCGGTTAAATCTAGGGTCATAGTTTGGAAGTTTAATAATGATTCTAAACGCCCTTGTGCAATCTCTGGCTGATACGGTGTGTACGCTGTATACCAACCTGGATTTTCTAGTACGTTACGTAAAATTACGTGCGGTACGTTAGTTGGGTGGTAGCCTTGGCCAATGTACGATTTGAAAACTTTATTTTTGCTTGCTACTGATTTTAGGTAGCTTAGTGTTTCAACTTCAGTACGGCTTTGTCCAACTGTTAACGGTTGTTCTAGACGAATGCTAGCCGGTACAGTTTGGTCAATGAGCTCTTGCACACTCGATACTTCTAAAGCACTTAGCATATCGCTTACTTGTGCTGGGCTTGGCCCAATATGGCGGCGAATAAAATCTTGCTTTTGCTCTAGTTCTTCAAGAGATTTGGCGTTTGACATGAATCCAGATTCCTATGATCCTAAATGCTAATGGGTAACTAGCATTAATTAAAATATTTGACGATTTAACAGCTCACTCAGTATGGGGTTGTGCGCTGTAAAATCATAAAAGCCCCATTTTTATACATTAAACGGGGCTTTTAGTTATCTTCAAAAAATTATTATTCTTCGTCGATAGTGTGCGAGTAACCTTCAGCGTCTAATAAGTTGTCTAGCTCAGACTCGTCAGATGCTTTAATACGGAATAACCAACCGTCGCCGTAAGCGTCGTTGTTTACTGTTTCAGGTGAATCTTCAAGCTCTTCGTTAATAGCAACAATTTCGCCACTGATAGGTGCGTAAATGTCTGATGCTGCTTTAACCGACTCTGCTACTGCACAGTCTTCGCCAGCGTCTACTTCGTCGCCAACTTCTGGTAATTCAACAAATACCATGTCGCCAAGAAGTTCTTGTGCATGCTCAGAAATACCAACAGTAAATGTACCGTCACCTTCGTTGCGAACCCACTCGTGTGAAGGTGCGTATTTTAACTCGCTAGGAATGTTGCTCATTTTATTTGTCCTTTGGTTTATATTGGGAGGATACCAATCGCAATAATTATTGTGATTGGTATAACCAAATTATTTAAATTATTGATTTACCGTTACGTACAAAGCTAGGCTTTACTACTTTAACGTTTACTAATTTTTTACGCATTTCTACTTGAGCTGTATCCCCTGTTGAACGTGGTACACGTGCAAGGGCTACACTAAAACCAAGTGTTGGTGAGAAAGTACCTGAGGTAATAACACCCTCCCCACCGTCAACAATTACTTTAGAACCGCTACGCAACACGCCTTTTTCTTCAAACACTAAGCCAACTAGTTTGTCAGTGCTTTTTTCTGCGCGTTGCTTAACAAGTACGTCACGACCAATAAAGTCGCGATCTTCTGGTTCCCATGCAATGGTCCATGCCATGTTAGCTGCAAGTGGTGATACGCTTTCGTCCATATCTAGGCCGTAAAGGTTCATACCTGCTTCTAAACGTAGCGTGTCGCGTGCACCTAAACCAGCAGGCTTAACCTCTGCGTCTAGCAGTTGTTGCCATAAATCGGCTGCTTGGTCGTTCGGTACTACTATTTCGTAACCGTCTTCGCCAGTATAACCCGTTGTGGCAATAAATAAATCACCTACTTGAACACCAAAAAACGGCTTCATGCCTTCAACAGCTGCTTGTTGCTCAGCATTTAAAAGAGTGGCTGTTTTTGTTTTAGCGTTAGGGCCTTGTACTGCAATCATTGCAAACTCAGGGCGCTCTGTAACCGTTACGTCAAAGTCGCTCGATACGTTAGCTAAATGCGCTAGGTCTTTTTCGCGCGTTGCTGAGTTAACAACTAGGCGGTAAAAGGTTTCGCTAAAGAAATAAATAATTAAGTCGTCTATTACACCGCCTTGCTCGTTAAGCATGCCTGTGTAAAGCGCTTTACCTGGTACGGTTAATTTTGCAACGTCGTTAGCTACTAGCTTACGTAAAAATGCTTGTGCTTGAGGCCCTTCAATATCAACAATAGTCATGTGTGATACGTCAAACATACCTGCGTCGGTACGCACGCTATTGTGTTCTTCTATTTGTGAGCCGTAGTTGATTGGCATTTCCCAGCCATGAAAATCAACCATTTTAGCGCCCGCTTCTAGGTGCTTAGCATGTAGTACAGTTTTAGAAGTCATAACATTCCTTCACGTTTAAATTAACCCTGTTTAGGGCGTGGCTTAAATAGACTTTAATTGCTTAATCGCAATTAAAAACAGGTAAACATTGTTACGTTCACCTGTTGTTTGTATTCGTTATGCGGCTTCACTATGCATAAGTGCAAAACCTTGCGCTTGCATGTAGCTTTGCCATTTTTGTAATTCTTGTTGTTTAGCGACTAATACAAAGTGTTGTTCGTCGTTTTTATCAATGGCGGTAATAAATACATCACCACTTTGCGCACCGTAGCATAGTTGCGCGTCAGAAAGGCGCAAACCTGGTGTTAATTTAAAAGCATTTACTAGAGTATCAAACGCGTTGTCGCCACTTAAAATAAAGCTTGCTAGGTCGGTGCGTACTACATAATCAATATCAAAACGTAGTTGTTGCTCGTTTATAAGTGCTTGTAGTTGAAGGCTTGCGTTGTGTGGCAGTACGAATCTAAAGGCGGTTTCGCTAAAGTAATAAACAGCAAAGCTGTAGTCAGAATTATAGTCGCCATCAAGCGTGCCTTTTAAGCCTAAACCGCTGGCGGTAAGCTTAGTTAAATCAAGGCCTAAAATAGTGCTTAAAAATACACTGGTTTCGGTGCCGCTAAAATCCATTACAACGTGATTGTTGTTAGTTTGCAAAGCGTTAGTAATCGCACTACTTGCGTTGCTGTGGCGGGCAAACATTATTGGGTTAAAAGTCATAACAAACACCTGTGTATTTTCGATTACAAAAGTATATTGCCCACGCCTACCAACAACAAATTGTAATTTTTTATCAATTGATAAATAATACTTATATATATAGCTATATAAATTGTAATTTTAAATATGAAAAACATATCAACAGACGGTTTACGTACTTTTGTAATGGTAGTTGAAATAGGCGGCTTTGCTAAAGCAGGCGATTTACTTGGCCTGTCGCAACCTGCTGTAAGTTTGCAAATAAAGCGCCTAGAAGACGTGCTCGGATATAAACTATTTAAAAAACAAGGACAGCGCCAAGTATTAAACCAGTACGGCGAGCTATTATTGCCTATGGCAAAACAAATGATGCAACACAACGATGCTATTTTGCAGCAGTTCACATCAGAAAACATCGCAGGTAAAGTGCGCTTGGGTATCCCGAGCGAATTTGCTGCGCGTATTTTACCTTCTATTATTGGCGACTTTGTGGCGCTCTACCCTGAGGTGTCGTTAGAAGTTAAGTCGCGTTTAAGTAAACATTTACTTTCGGCTTCTCGCCAAGATCAGTTCGATTTAGTACTTGCGCTAAATGAGCGACTCAACTCTGATAAGTTTCCTATTTTTATGCAAGACGAGCTGGTGTGGGTGGGCGACCTGTCACTTGCGCAAAACGACGTGGTTACGCTAGTTACCGCACCAGAGGGGTGTATTTATCGTCGCCGTGCAATTGATGCATTAAAAAGTGCGGGCATAAAATACCGCATTGTATATAGCAACGCCGATTTAACCGGCCTTATTGCTGCATTAAAAGAAGGCTTAGGTATTACCGTACTTGCTAAAAGCACAGTACCGAGTGAGCTTAACTATCAAGTTCAAACCAAACATTTACCCACTCTTGGTAATATTGGTATTAGTTTAATTAAAAGTTCGGGTGAATCGGATCATGCAGTAGATAAGCTCGCGGAGTTTATAGCGCTACGTTTAGGTTATAGCTAATCAAAACTTTATAACGAGTAAAGCAATTACAAACTAATACAAAAGAAACAATTTAGTTAACAAGGTTGCATAAGTAGGTGCTTTTAGTTCTATTAAACTGAATAATTAAATACTTAATAACATTGATTCGTATTCGTTAACGTGTTCAAATTACGCCAATTAAGATAATTGACATGATTAGGAACACAATGAACCCTAAGTTTTTAGTATCTACCCTGGCAACTGCGGTTGCTTTGTCTTTTAGTGCTACTGCAATAGCAAAAGACACCAGCAATAAAGAACAACGCTTTGAACAAATTACCGTTATTGGCTCAGAACAAGCAATTAACGATATTCCTGGTTCGGCTACGTTTATTTCTGATGAAGAACTTCAAAAATTCAAATTTACTGATATTTCTCGCGTTTTAGCGTCTGTTCCGGGCGTTTACGTGCAAGAAGAAGACGGCTACGGCCTTCGTCCTAATATTGGTATGCGCGGCACAGGTACTGGCCGTAACGATAAAATATCAGTAATGGAAGACGGTGTATTAGTTGCACCAGCACCATACTCAGCACCATCTGCTTACTACTTCCCTACTACGGGTCGTATGGAGTCTATTGAAGTATTAAAAGGCGCGGCATCAGTTAAGTACGGCCCGCGTACTACGGGCGGTGTTTTAAACTTACTTTCGCGCAGCTTACCTACTGAGCCAAATAGCTCAAAAGGTATGGTAGATGCAGCCCTTGGTGGTGATGGTTATTACAAAGGTCACGCTTACTTCGGTAAAGAAAAAAACAACACAGCAGGCTTAATTGAAGTATTTACTTACGGCGCAGACGGCTTTAAAGAGCTGCCAGTAGGTAATGACAACACCGGCTTTGAAAAAACAGATTTACTATTAAAGTTTGGTCATACGTTTGGTCAAAACGATGCGCATAATCTTGAGCTAAAAATTAAGTACTCTGGCGAAACATCAGACGAAACATACATGGGCTTAACTGACGAAGACTATCAAGAAAGTCCTTACCGTCGTTATGCTGCATCGCAAAACGATGAAATGAATACTCGCCATAACGCATACCAACTTAACTACGCGTACCGTTTTGGTGATGGCTATGAGTTTTTAGCTACGGCTTACTTAAACGATTTTCATCGTAACTGGTATAAAGCCAGCAAAGTAAGCAAAAGCTACCTTGAGCAATACAGTGAATTTGAAGCAAACCCGACAAGCGAAGGTATTGAAGGTATTGGTATTAAAGCTAATAACCGCGATTACCAAGCTAAAGGTATTCAGTCTGAATTACATATTCCTGCAGGCGATCACTATGTGACTGTTGGCGTACGTTACCACGAAGACGAAATGGATCGTTTTCAATGGGAAGACAAGTACACACTTAATCAAGACCTAAGCTTAACGCTTACAGAGCAAGGCGTTCCGGGCTCTGACAGCAACCGTGTAGATAGCGCAGAAGCAAGTACCTTGTTTATTCAAGACGAGTGGACAATTGATGCATTAGTAGTAAGTGCAGGCCTTCGTTATGAAGACATTACTATTACGCGTGAAGAGTGGTCTAAATCAGATCCAACACGCAGCAACGGTTTAACTAAAGATGTGTCGAACGACACTGAAATTTTAGTGCCGTCACTAGGTGCTACTTACACGCTTAACGAAAATGTAACGCTACTTGCAGGCATTCAAAAAGGTTATGCACCAGCAGCACCTGGTAATGCTGACCAAGAAGAAGAAGAAAGTGTAAACATTGAGTTTGGCTCTCGCTTTAATATGGATGGCTTTAGCGGTGAAGTAATTGCCTTTTACTCAGACTACAGCAACATGCACGGTAACTGTACTGCAGCGGTTGGTTGTAGCGACGACAACATTGGCGACCAATACAACTACGGTGAAGTAGAAGTAGCGGGCTTTGAATTTAGTGCAGCACGTACGTTTGCAACTGATACAGCTATGTTCCCAGTTAAATTAACGTATACCTACACAGACTCTGAGTTTAAAAACGATTTTGATTCAGAAATTTGGGGCACGGTAGAAAAAGGCGATGCAATGCCTTACGTACCAGAAAACCAAGTAGCGTTATCGTTAGGTGCTGAGTTTTCTGCGTTTGTAGTTAACAGCCAAATACGTTACGTATCTGATGCGCATGCTAACTTAACGCAGTCGGGCTTAAACGCAATTGATAGCCGCGTAGTATGGGATTTAGCTGCTAAATACTTAATCGATGAAAATCAAAAAGTATACCTAAGCGTTGATAACTTGTTTGATAAAACATACGTTGCTAACCGTTCAAACGGTGGCATTCAACCAGGTAAGCCGCGTACTGTACAGATGGGCTACACTTACTCATTCTAAATTGAAAGCTGGTTAAACGGTTCACTAACAGCGTTGATAATTTTTTATGTAAGAACACTACACATCTAAATTATTGCCTTGTTATTAAACCGTTTACCTGCGCTTTGTATGAGATAAACGGTTCACTAACAGCGTTAATAATTTTTTATGTAAGAACACTACACATCTAAATTATTGCCTTGTTATTAAACCATTTACCTGCGCTTTGTATAGGAGAAATGGTTCACTAGCTACGTTAAAAATAACTAATATAAGAACAACTATATTTCGTTATTTTTGCCTTGCTATAGAGTTATTTTCCTATCGCTATAATAGAGCATCAATTGATGCAAAGTTAAAAGCGTAAGTTACAGATACAAAAAAGCCGAGATTGAATTTCAATCTCGGCTTTTTAATACATAAAACTTATCGTTTTATATATTAGTTATTTGCGTTACGTTGGCGCAATACTTCAAACAAACAAATACCCGTGGCTACCGATACGTTTAAGCTTGAAACAGTACCCGCCATTGGGATTTTAACGAGCATATCGCAATGCTCACGCGTTAAGCGTCGCATGCCCTCGCCTTCTGCGCCCATAACAATCGCCATTGGCCCCGTTAAGCTTGCATCAAATACGTGGTTATCAGTTTCGCCAGCAGTGCCTACAACCCATACGCCTGCATCTTTAATTTCGCGAAGCGTGCGTGCAAGGTTAGTCACTTGAATAAGCGGTACTGTTTCGGCTGCGCCACAAGCAACTTTACGTGCTGTGCCGTTAAGCTTGGCAGAGCGATCTTTAGGTACAATTATAGCGTGAACACCAGCAGCGTCTGCACTACGTAGGCATGCGCCTAAGTTATGCGGATCGGTAATACCATCAAGCACAAGTAAAAACGGTGTGTCTTCACGAGCGATTATTGCATCAAGATCTTTTTCGTTAAACGTTGGCGCTGCTTTTACGTTGGCAATAATACCTTGATGCTGCTCACCCTTTGATTTGCTATCAAGGGCTTTACGCTGCATAAACTGTACTGAAATACCAAACTTACGTGCTTCATCAATAATCGGAGTTGAGCGTTTGTCGTCACGACCTTTAAGGGCGTAAATTTCTACAAAGCGCTCTGGTTCGCTTTCTAAAATTGCTTCAACAGAGTGAAAGCCAAAAATTAATTCATTACTCACGTATTATCTGCTCCTGGGCTAGTACTTTTACGGGCATTTTTGCCAGCTCTTTTAGGCTTTTTAACTGCCTTCTTCTTCGGCTTTTTCTTTACGGCAGTGTCTGCTGCTTTTTTATCTGCGGGTTTAGTTGCAGACTTATTTGCAGGCTTGCCTTTATCTTTATTTGCTGGCTTTTTTTTACCTTTTGGTTTGTCATCGCTGTGCGACTTTTTACCCGGTACTTTGCCTGCTTTTAATTGCGAACGCACACTTGCTGGCGCATGCTCAGATTTACCTGAACCTTTTTTTGGCGCACGACGACGTGAGTATCTGTCTTGTGCAACATCGCCTTTAAGCGTTAAGTTGATACGGCGATCGTCTAAACTAACCGACGCAACTTTTACTGTTACTTTATCGCCAAGGCGATAAACTTTGTGAGAGTGCTCACCTATTAGGGTGTGTTTTGCAGCGTCATGTGCAAAAAATTCGTCGCCTAAATTAGTAACATGAATAAGCCCATCAATTTGTAAATCGTCTAAACGAATAAACAAACCAAAGTTAGTGACCGATGAAATAACACCGTCAAACTCGTCACCTACATGATCTTGCATAAACTCACATTTAAGCCAGTCGGCTACTTCGCGAGTTGCATCATCGGCGCGGCGCTCTGTGGTAGAACACTGCTCACCAAGTTGATCAACTTCGTCGTCGGTATAAGCGTATTCGCCAGACGTTTGCTGACCTTGTGCTTTTATAACTGCTTTAATAGCACGATGTACTACTAAATCTGGGTAACGACGTATTGGCGATGTAAAGTGCGCATAAGCCGATAACGCTAAACCAAAGTGACCAATGTTATCTGGCTGATATACAGCTTGTTTCATTGAACGCAGTAGCATAGTTTGAATAAGTTCGGCTTCTGGGCGGTCACCTAGTCGCGCTAATACTTGAGTTATTTCTTTTGGCGTTGGCTCGTCGCTTAATGTGCTTTCGATACCTAACTCGCCTAAAAACTTAGTAAAGTTACCTAGCTTTTCGCTGTCTGGTTCGTCATGCACACGATAAAGAGCGCTTGCTTCGTGCTTTTCAAGAATTTTAGCCGCCGATACGTTGGCTAAAATCATACATTCTTCAATTAGTTTGTGCGCATCGTTACGAATAACAGGCACTATTGATTCTATTTTACGCTGAGCGTTAAATACAAAACGTGTTTCTAGGGTTTCAAACTCAATGGCACCACGGTCTTGGCGTGCTGCTTTAAGTGCCATATACATTTGCTGTAAGTCAGTTAAATGTGGCACTACGGCTGAGTATTCTTCGCGTAGTTTTTCGTCGTTTTGTAAAATGGCATTTACTTTGGTGTAAGTTAAACGTGCATGCGAGTTCATTATCGCTTCGTAAAACTTATAGCCCGAAAGTTTACCCGAGCTCGATACGGTCATTTCGGCAACCATACATAAGCGATCTACTTTTGGATTAAGCGAACATAATCCGTTAGAAAGCACTTTTGGTAGCATCGGAATTACTTGCTCAGGAAAATACACTGAGTTACCACGCAAAATTGCTTCTTTGTTAAGCGGCGTGTTCATTCCTACGTAATGCGATACATCGGCAATGGCAACCCATAAGCGCCAGCCACCCGATTTTTTAGGTTCACAGTATACGGCGTCATCAAAGTCGCGAGCGTCTTCGCCATCAATAGTTACAAGTGGTAAGTCACGTAAATCTACGCGGCCTTGTTTGTCAGCGTCTTCAACAAACTCACCTAGGTGAGCAACTTGTGCTTCAACTTCTTCTGGCCATACATGTGGAATATCGTGATTGCGCAGTGCGACTTCGATTTCCATACCTGGGGCTAAATGCTCACCAAGTACATCAATAATTTTACCTACCGCGTTCATGTTACGGCTTGGATTTTGAGTAATTTTAACCTGCACCATTTGGTTATGGCGGGCACCGTTTTCGTTGCCTGGTAAAATCATTATATCTTGCGTTATGCGCGGGTCTTCAGCTACCACAACGGCAACACCATGCTCTACAAAGTAACGGCCAACAATTGGCGCGCGCTCGTTAGTAAGCACTTTTATAATACGTGCATCGCATTTTGAGCCAGAGCCACGTTTAGTGCCTTTAGCTAGTACAATGTCGCCATGTAACACCATATTCATTTGGTGCTTAGCAATAAACCAATCTTTACTCTCGCCTTCAACTTCTAAAAAGCCAAAACCGTCTCTGTGGCCTATTACTTTGCCTTTGGTTAAACCGGCTTCGTCAATTAGGGCATAGCATTTAAATTTATTAAAATACAGCTGTCCGTCACGCTCCATAGCGCGAAGGCGGCGTTTAAATGCTATTTGGCGTTCGTCATCGTTTACTGCTAGTTCTTCACATAATTGCGCGTAGTTAGCAGGTTTTGAACGCTCTTGAAGGTGAGTAAGTATAAACTCACGACTAGGGACTGGGTTTTCGTACTTTTCTTGTTCTCGACTGAGATTTGGATCTTGGTTTGACATTCACTATCTTGTTAGTTGGTTATGTAGGTATTTTAACCCATATAGTTATAATGAGACAGGTAAAAGCGATTAAACTTTTAAGAAAGCACTTTTACCTTGCTGTTTATCTTGCTGTATAGTTTAAAAATCTAGCGCAATGGGGCTTAACGACCCCTTAACTGCAAAGTGTTTAGCCATGTCGTAGTAATGCTAAAACCCTTTCGCGCTAAATACTTATTTATACTATTTTTTTTGTAGGTTTTTCCAGAGCAGTTTGCTTATATTATCAATAAAGCTTGGGTCTTCTTCTTTCATTGTAAGTAAAATTTGCTTATTCATTTGTGATTTGTTTTGAGCGTAAATCCAGCGGTTTTTATTAAACTGCTGGGCAAACTCAAGTGCACCCGCTTGTAGTTCATCGTTATTTGCAAACACAGCTTCAACCACTTTATTGTCTAGCAACTGCTGTGCACCAACACGCTCTCCTGACATAGCTAAACGATTAAAGAAGGTTTGCGAAATAGCTTTATTAATTATAGGAAACATCGACGGTACAAACGGCACCATTACGTCCACTTCAGGAAAACAAAAGAAGCCTTTATCTGACTTCATAAATCTAAAATCGCACGCACACGCAAGCACCGAACCATTGCCATAGGTATGCCCGTTTAACGCAGCAATAATAGGCATAGGAAAAGTAACTATGCGCTTAAACAAGTCACTTATTTGAATCATAAAGTCAGAAATTGCAGCAGGTAAAATACTTGGATTAGACATCCATTGAAGGTCGATGCCTAATGACCAGTTTTTGTCACTCGAGGACGTTAGAATAACTGACTTAATATTTTGATCTGCTTCAATGTGGTCAAGGTGTAAATTAAACTCAACCAAAAACGCTGGATTGTGGCGGTTTTCAGCGGTATTCATGGTGAGTATAGCGGTGTTATTTTTAGTTGTTAGTTCTATTAGATTTGCCATTAAACCCTCTTTTAACGCTTTTTAAGCTAATTTTAAGCTAATTTTAAGCTAATTTTAAGCGCTGTTCGTTACTTTTATAAGTAATACTTTGCTTATAATTTATAAACCCACTATTTAAAGCCATCCTTTTTGTTTAGCTATACGCGCAGCATCTATACGGTTAGTGGCGTTTAGCTTAACAATAGCGTCTGATAAATAATTACGTGTAGTACCTTCGCTTATAAATAACTGCTTGGCTATGTCGCTTGTTTTAAGGCCGTCGCTTGCAAGTTTAAGTGCTTTGCGTTCTTTATCGGTAAGCGGATCTGCGTCGTCTAATGCATTAATAGCAAGCTCTGGGTCTATCACTTTTTGCCCCTGCATTACTTTTTTAAGCGCATTTATTAGCTCTTCACTGGGTGCTTCTTTTAAAATAAAACCTTTAACGCCTGCCGTAAGCGCTCGCCTAATATAACCCGCACGAGAGAATGTGGTCATAATAACCATTTTTATAGCGGGGAACTTAGCGGCTATTTTTTCACTCAGCTCTATACCATTCATGGTTGGCATTTCTATATCGGTTAAAATTATATCGGGATGTAAATCACTATCAAGCGCTTCAATTGCATTAAGTGCATCTTGCCCGTTACTTGCTTGCCCAATAATCTCAATATTAAAATCGAGTCCTAACAATGCTGCTACTGCGTCGCGCACAAGCGCTTGATCTTCCACTAAATACACTCTGATCATTATAAATCCTTAGCTGAAATTGGTAGCATTACATTTAAAGTAAAAATATCGCCACAGGTAAATGTTGCACTACCATTGAGTTGCTCTGCTCGCTCTTTAATACCATTTAGGCCATTGCCCGAATTTAATGTGGAGCACGGTGCACGATCAATAACGGTAATGAGTAGCTGCTGCGCTGTTTGTTCTATATTTATTTCGCAATTTTTTGTGCTGCTATGACGTAGCAAATTGGTAACGGCTTCTTTAATTATAAGGCCTGCGATGCCCTCTACTTTAGCGGGTAGAGTATTTAAAACTACATTAAATGAAACGTTAAAGTCTTGTTCTATTAATCTTTGTTTTAACTGTGCTACTTGGCTAACAAGGTTAAGCTGTTTTAAATCACTAACGGCGCTTCTTACATCACTGAGTAACTGCCTTGCCAGATCGGCCACTTGTGCAATTTCGCTATTTGCTTGAGCGTAACGCTCACCTTGGTTTAATTTATTTGCAAGCTCAGCTTTTAAAGCAATAGATGACAGTGAATGGCCTAAAATATCATGCAAGTCGCGGGCTATCCGTTCACGCTCAGCAATTGCTGCTAATTGCTCTAATTGGTTAGCGTTTTCTTGCTCACGTTTTTTGTACAGGCTCTCTCTTTTAGCTGCAATACCGTAACTAAATAAGGCTGCACATAAAATCAAAGCAACGGCTAAAAAGTATTGCACCTTCCCTATATCACCAATATATGCGCTTAATAAAACCATAGATATAATCGCGAGTGCAGCATAAATTCTTTGATGGTAACTGTATGCATAGCCTGCTACGTACGCTGCAAAGCCAAATAAAGTAGGAGTACCTGTGGTGTAAAACGTGGCGCAAAAACAAATTAATAGCATGGCTACAAACAACTTGGTCACCCCTGCACTTTTACAGTTTATTGCTTTTACATATAGAAGAATAAAAGCAACATAAAAGGCTAAAGACATCGTTATTTGGTTAGCAGTAAAGCTCGCAAAATTAATTATTAGTGGGAGTAAATAAAAGCCTGTAAAAATTAAATGCCCATATTTCCAAAAACCTTTATCACTTTGTTGAGAAAAGGAGTTAAGCGAGCTCATACTAATACCTCTGGCATATTATTTTTACTTATAGCACTATTTTTATTAATAAATATAAATAACATAAAAATGCACGCCAGCATAAAGCAATCTGCGTACGTAATCGTAAAACTTAACGCCTCTAGCACTTCATTAATAGTTAAGCTGATTAAAATTAAAGAATTCATAATTATCCCCTGTTGAGTAAGGTAACTATGCCAGCGTATAAAAATAATAAGAGTGTGAAGTGTCATCAACTTTTATGACATTTGTCATGCGATAAAAAATTCATCTTAAGAATTTTTAAGCAATGTTAATATGTTCAAAAAGTACAACAAGGAAACTAAATGCAATCTCAGCAGCAAAGTTTAATTTATTTGCACATAGCGGTATTACTTTTTGGCGGAACCGCTCTATTTGCCAAGCTTATTGGTTTAAATGCTTTAGATATTACCGTTTACAGAACTGCAATTGCAGGAATGGCTATTTTAGCCATGCTGTATTTTCAAAAAAAACAAATTAAACTCAACAAGCCTAAAGACTACCTTATTGCGTTATTTTTAGGTGTTGCAGTGGGTATTCACTGGGTTACCTATTTTGCTGGTATGCAAATGGCCGGTATAACTATTGGAATGCTGGCATTTTTTAGCTATCCCGTAATGACGGTGTTTTTAGAACCCTTATTTAATAAAAGCAGGCCAAAAGCAAAAGATATAATAAGTGCGGCGGTGGTTGTTTTAGGTATTTACCTGTTAGTACCAAGTGCAAATTTAGGCGACGATGTAACCTTAGGTGTAATAACAGGTGTTATATCGGCATTGTTTTTTTCAATCAGAAACATTACCCATAAGCGCTACTTTAGCCAATATGGTGGCCCGCAAACTATGTTTTATCAAACCTTAGTGGCAAGCATTATGCTGTGCGCATTTATAGAAGTGCCGGTATATGAGGTTAGTCATCACGACCTAATTTTAATTGCCATAGCGGGTGTTATTTTTACAGCTACACCGCACTCGTTATTTGCAGCAAGTTTAAAGCATTTATCAGCGGCAACTGCGGGGTTAATTTCTTGCTTACAACCACTTTATGGCACCATACTGGCTATAGTAATTATTCATGAACGTCCTACTGTTATGACGTTAGTTGGTGGAGCACTTATTGTTAGTGCCGCTTGTTTTGAAACGTGGTCAATCACTAAAAAGGCTCGACAATGAAAGTATTTGCACACCGTGGTGCCAGTGGGGATTTTCCTGAAAACACCAAAAGCGCTATTTTAGAAGCGTTAAAAGTAGGTGTTGATGGTATTGAAATAGATATTCAAAGTTCCATCGATGATTACATGTTAATACACGACTCATGGCTCGATAGAACCACCAGCGGTAAAGGTAGGGTGAGTAACTTTACGGCACATGAACTCTCTAAACTTGATGCTGGAAATGGTGAAAAAATTCCCACTCTTCAGCAGCTGTTTGATTGGAATAATAATAAATCTTTATTAAATATTGAGCTTAAACATACGTTTGAACTAGAAAGGTTTGTGTCTCAACTAGAACAAAACATTGAAGCTAACAAAATATCGAAAGCGAATATTTTAGTATCATCGTTTGATCATCATCAACTACAGTGGCTTAAAAGCAAGCTACCATGGCTTAAAATAGGCGCCCTTACTTCTTCTATTCCAATTAACTATGCAAAGTTTGCAAGTGATTTAAATGCTTATAGCGTACATGCAGATAAAACCTTTATAAATAAGGCTTTTGCCGATGATGCAAAAAAAAGAGGCTTAAAGATTTATGCTTATACGGTCGATAGAGAACAAGATATAGCGCTAATGCTTGAGTATGGCATAGACGGAATTTTTACAAATTACCCAGCGCGAACCAAAGCTTACTTGTTATCGTTACAAAAAAGCTAACTTACACCTCCCTAACTAAAATAAGAATCGTAGGGCTTAAGCATAATGAGTAGTTTTATGAAAATTTATAACTATATAGAGCAAACATTCTTTTTTACGTTAACGCGTAAAATAGTCGGTAATTTGAGTTTTGTATTATTGTTCCAAGCAATTACGTTATTTTGGCTGCATCAGAGCTTAAGCGAACAACAGCAAAGTACAGGGCTATTTTGGCTACTTACGCTTGTTATTATATCTGGTTTTATTTTTACTCTTTTTTATATGCGTTTTTTAATTGTTCGCCCTGTTACTGCTATGCGCGATACTTTGATAAAAATAAACCAACAAGATGCAAATTTAGCAGCAAAACTTCCTCACTTTTCGTATGACGAATTTAAAGATTTAAGTACACAATATAATATATTTACTGCCCATTTAAGTGAGTTACTCAGCACAACATATAACAGTGCTCAAGCTAGTGCACACAGTAATATACAAGTCACTGAATCGATGAAAAATACTGAGCAATCAAGCGAGCAACAAATACAGTTAAGCCACAGTATTATTAATGCCAGTATGCAAATAACCCAAAGCTTACAAAACATAGTAAATAATACAGATAGCGTGCATAACGTTAATAATGAACACCTTAACTTTGTAAAACTATCTGCATCAGAGCTCGCTGCTTTAGTAAAGCAGGTTAAACTTATTACTAATATGCTAGGTAGCTTTTCAAATACAATTGCGGGACTGAAAGAGAACAGTGAAAACATTCGTAGTATTTTAAAAATGGTTGAAGAGTTTTCCGATCAAACTAATTTGTTAGCCCTTAACGCCGCAATAGAAGCAGCTAGAGCGGGTGAAGCTGGCAGAGGGTTTGCCGTAGTTGCAGACGAAGTACGCACACTTTCAATAAAGGTAAGTGGCGCAACTAGGCAAATAAGCGACTTTATTACTCAAATGAATGAGCTAGTAAATGAAACAAATAAAGAGTCAGAGCAATTAATGACTCACTCCAATAATGCACAAAGCTCAATTAGTGCAACCTCCGAGGGTTTTACAAAAATGCTTAGTGAGTTTGAGCACAACCAACAGCAACTACAACAAATAGCCAGTGCTGTACATATGCTTGAGGGCACTCAAACTAATACTCACCAATCGGTAGAGCAAATAGTAGCTTTAGGTGAGCAAGCTAAACAGCAAATAGATACGGCATTAGCCGATAGCGAGCAATCTCAACAGTTAAGCTTACAGACCCAACAACAGTTAAAGCGCTTCGTGCGCTAAGAAGCGTTTTCGGGCTCAGAGAAATATGGTAAATTACGCAGCTATTAATTTAAGTGTGTGAAGTGTGTGAGCAACCCTACCCCAGACTATGAAAAATTAGCCCTACAAATAAAAACCTGGGGGCAAGAGCTTGGTTTTAGCGAAGTAGGTATTACTGATATTGACCTATCTAAGCACGAAGCCCAATTGCAACGCTGGCTTGATGCTGGCTACCACGGCTCGATGGATTATATGGCTGCTCACGGCATGAAACGCGCTCGCCCTGCTGAATTAGTACCTGGTACACAGCGTGTTATATCCGTAAAAATGAATTATCTCCCTCCCGATGCTGGCTTTGCAAAAACCTTAAAAAATAAAGAAAAAGCATACATAAGTCGTTATGCACTGGGTCGTGATTACCATAAATTAATGCGTAATCGTTTAAAAAAACTTGGCCAAAAAATAGAGCAAGAAATTGGCGAATATGGCTTTAGACCCTTTGTAGATTCAGCCCCAGTTCTTGAGCGTCAACTTGCCGAAAAAGCCGGTTTAGGGTGGCGTGGTAAGCATTCTTTATTAATTAACCAAGAAGCAGGATCGTGGTTTTTTTTAGGCGAGCTATTTATTGATTTACCTCTACCAATAGATGCAGAGAATACGTTTGAAGGCTGCGGTAAATGTGTTGCTTGTATTACTCTTTGCCCAACAGGTGCAATTGTAGAGCCTTACGTTGTTGATGCACGTAAATGCATATCGTACTTAACGATAGAACACCAAGGCCCTATACCCGAACAATACCGAACTTTATTAGGCAACCGTATCTATGGTTGTGATGATTGCCAGTTGGTATGCCCTTGGAATCGTTATGGACAAATAACGGATGAAAATGACTTTCATCCCCGTACTCAATTAAAAAATAAAGATTTACTTGAGCTATTTGCTTGGGATGAGCCTACATTTTTAAAAAATACCGAAGGCAGCCCTATTCGCCGCATAGGTCACGAACGTTGGTTACGTAATATAGCGGTCGGTTTAGGTAATGCAGAGTTTAGCCCGGCTATTATTCATGCTTTACAAGATAAAAGCCAAATATCCAGCGAGCTTGTTTTAGAACATATTGAATGGGCGCTTGCTCAACAAAACGATAAACAACGATTACAAATTCGTAAAACGGCTAGGTTAATCAGAATCGTAGAAAAAGGCTTACCCAGAGATGCATAATGCAGTTGGAGTAAGCCTTAAAGTAACATTATTTAATTAAATATATTTAGCTCTTTAAAAGCAATGACAGGTCTTGCTCAATTTCAGCAAAAGCTGCTTTTACCTGTTTAACAGACTCCTCTCTGGCCACTGAGTTTTGGATAGTTTCATCTACTTTTTTATAAATAAACACCTCCTGATCTTCATCTAATCCCATTGATGGGATACGTTCTTCGAGCTCTTCTTGTAACTGTTTAAACACTTTTTCGTTGTTTTGACGGTTGTCATTCAATAAGCTAATTAAGCCATGAAACTTACTGTGAACTGTACTTGCTACGGCATTAAGTTTTGCTTGTTGTGATTCAAGCATTTTCTTAGTCATGATGGCGCGTAGCTGCTGCTCGGTAACACTGACAATAAAACATACGTGGTCGCGTATACGCCCGTGCTTATCTGGATCGTGATCAGGCATATTTAAAATAAGTAAGCTAATCAATTCATAGTTAACTAAAATTCGATGCGAAAATTCATGTAAACGCCCTTTGTTTTTAAGCATTTCAAATAGCTCCACCACAATAGGTGAACACACGCCACTTAATGCAAAGTGACTAATTTCATCGTTCTCTCTAAACTCAATATTACTTTGCAAATCAAAAGATTGTAGGCAATCTATAAGCGCTTTACCTAGCTCTTGAGGGTCATTAATAAAGCCTATGTTTTCAACGTAGTTAACTATCTGCCCCATTTCACTGCTGTTAGCCATGGCATTAAATGCAGTTGATGTAGCATCTTCAACTTGCTTTTCAAGGCTTTGTTTTTCAACAAGTACTTGGTTTAAATTTTTAAGCTTTGACTTAAGTTCATCATGGCCAAAGGGTTTTACAATATAGTCTTCTGCACCAACTGAGTAGCCTTCCATGCGCTCTTCAACTGTGCCACGAGCAGACACAAACATAACAATAATGTGTGCTGTATTTGGGTTTGCTTTAAGTGCCTTACATACTTCATAGCCGTTCATTTGCGGCATACTTACGTCGAGCAATATAACCTGAGGCATATAGCCTTCAACCATGTTTAAACACTCAGGACCACTTGTTGCTACTTGTAATTCAAAATCAAGATCCTCTAAAATCTCCTCAATAATTTCAAGGTTAAAGGGTTCGTCATCAACGGCAAGTATTTTAGTTAAGGCCATAATTTATCATCCATTCAAATTCTCAAAAAAGTTACTTGGTATGCTAACTAGCAATTAATTACTGTGTTGTATTAATTGATCTTCAGCCAAATGATCATCTAGATTTATTTCTAATGGCACCTGTATAGATATAGTTGCACCACCATTTTCGTTGTTACGTGCAGTGATCTCACCTTGATGTAAAGACACAAACTCTCTACACAATGCAAGGCCCAATCCGGTACCACCGGCACCGCTATTTGTTTTGCTGCTTTGTACAAACTTAGTAAAAATATGTTCTAGCTCATCTTCTGGTATACCGACCCCATTATCGGTAACCTCTATAGTAGCAAGCTTATTATCTGACTCTAAATTTACCCGTATTTTACTTTTGGGTTCGCTAAATTTAAGTGCATTACCTAATACGTTTCGAAGTAACTGATTTATTTGCTCTTCATCACATTGCGCAATTACAGGTAATGGCTGCGCGGTAAATACAACCTCAATTTCTTTTTCCATTGCCGTACCAGATACATCATCAATACTTGTTTTTATAATGTTCGCTAAATTATATGGACGAGGATTAAATGGAAACTTACCCACATCTAGCTTAGATAGATCGAGTAAATTATTTAGTAACGACAGTAAACGCTCACCACTACTCTCTATTCGCGATAAGTATTTAATGAGTTTCTCTTTTGCAAAATCTCCAGTTTCTAGCTTGCTTAAACCAAAACGTGAAAAGCTTAAAATAGAGTGCATAGGTGTTCGAAGTTCATGCGACATGTTTGCTAAAAACTCTGATTTACTTAAGTTTGCAGCCTCAGCGACGTTTTTAGCGTGCTCGAGTTGTGAGGTACGCGCTCTTACTTGCTCTTCAAGGATATCTTTTGCTTCAAGTAGTAAATCTTCTTTTTGCTTGAGGTGAGTTACATTTTTAAATATTACGGCAAGTGCTATTTCACCATGGTGATCTATCTCATTAAAAGATCCCACTAACGGTATATAGCCCCCTGCAGTTTTAGATAAACGTAAGTCGCAGCTAAATTGGCGATTACTGTTTAGTGTCGAAATTTTATTTTTAATACCTAACGTTGAATCATCATCTAAAAAGCTAAATACTGATTTACCTTCGAGTTCGTTAAACGGTAAGTTAAATAGTTTTAAACAAGCATCATTAGCTTCTATCACTCTACCGCACTTCTCAAACAACATAATTGCATCAGGCGTATGCTTATAAATAACCTGAAGTAGGCTGTCTTTTTCAATCAGGGCATCAACCGTATCTTGTAGCCTTTCGACAAGTTCTGCGTTATGGCGTTTTAATAACTCTGTTTGCCACAGTTTATGTATTGATTGTAATAATGAGCTGTCGTTCAATGGCTTAATAAGTACGTCTTCTACACCTTGACGAATAGCTTCAATCATTGAAACTTGATCTGGACGTGAGGTAAATAATAAGCAACGGCAATGTGGTTGCATTATTTTTAAGTTTGAAAAAATTTCTAAACCGGTTCCGTCATCTAAAACAAAATCACTTATTAGTATATCGATTTGCTTTTCTTTCGTAATTTCTAAAGCTTCTGCAGAGGTGGTTGCTGTATGGGTCTCGATATGAGCACCAATCAAGCTGTTTTTCATTTTTTCGAGGCGCTCAGGAACATGATCGACGAGTAAAATAGTAGGTAACTGCAAAATATGATTAGAGCCTAATTCTAGTAGGCTCTCTAAAAGAGAAGTAATTTCTTTATTAGAAAAAAACGGGTAGATCACGGTTGCGTCAGGCGCAACATGATTTAGCTCACTAAACGCAGTTAGTTGCTCACCACTTTGTGCTTTTGGAGCAAGCAGCATAAAACGCTCTTGCGCTACTTGGCTAACAAGCGGTTTTATAGAATCAACAGGCACACCATGGGCAACAACAACTAAGTCGTAGTCGCCTATATTGGTATACATGTCTAGCATGCTGAAATGAATTAATTCGACTTCACATCCTATTAATTCTAAAAGCACTTTCACACGCATTGCGATGACACTGCTACTATCAACAATTAATATTTTTCGAATCATCAAGCTACACTTCAAATTAATAAACTTAATATGTTAATAGCGTAGACTATTTTTATTTAATTGGCATAAACCCTTCGTCTTATTTTGTAAAAAAATATTACAACATTATGAAAAATAATTTATTCCAGATGTTTTCCAAAAATAGTAAGGCTATACGCCTTATCATCCATTATGGCAACGCTTGGCAACTCACCCCATATTGCAAAATCAAAATGCTTAAACAATTTAACACTCGGTAAGTTATGACTAAAAATAAAGCCGAGTAATACTTTAATATTTAATTGCTTAGCTTGTGTTTGAGCAAATATCATTAGCTTTTTACCAAGCCCTTTACCTTGCGCTTTACTGGTAATGTAAATGCTCATTTCTACTGTGCCGTCGTAAGCTGGGCGCCCATAAAACGATTTATAACTTACCCAAGCAAGTACTTGGTTATTTTCGCAGTAAACGTAAATAGGCCTTTTATCGTTGTGGCTATTAAACCAGTCACGCTTTTCGTCAACGCTCACTTCTTGCGTATCTGCAGTTACCATTCGCCCTGCAATAGTTTCGTTGTAAATGGCTACAATTTCATTAAGATCATTAATAGTTGCTAAACGGATTGTCATAGGTCATTAGAGGGTTGATCAATTTGTTCCATATTAGCGTATGATTATCCAATCAAACAATCGTAAAGTTTAGGTAATGTAATGCTTAAAATAATTATAATAGGTTTAACGGCTTTACTTATTAATGCTCCCCTTCAAGCTCAAACACCATCAATCATAAATAAAATCTCTACACAGGACTGCCAAGATTTTACCAATGTAGATATACGAAAGCTTCGCTCAAAAGAATCTATTAACTTGTGCCAATTTAAAAATAAACCTTTGTTAATAGTAAATACGGCAAGTAATTGTGGTTTTACATATCAATTTAAAGGCCTTGAAGCGCTATATCAACAATACAAAGAGCAAGGTTTAGTCGTATTAGGGTTCCCCTCTGATGACTTTTTTCAAGAAGAAGACAATGAAAAAGAAACAGCGAAAGTATGCTTTGTAAATTATGGTGTAACTTTTCCCATGTTTGCCACCAGCAAAGTTCGTGGTAGCGAAGCAAATCCAATTTTTAAATATTTGAATGAGCAAACTAGCTCTCCAAATTGGAACTTTTATAAATACTTAGTGTCTGCTGATCGTAAAACAGTTTTACGGTTTAACAGCAAAGTGGCACCTAATTCAGAGCAAATGATTACTGCAATTGAAACTGCGTTTTCTGATAAATAAGTTTATACTGGTACAATTAGTTGAAACTAACTAGAATGATATTTCAATTCGGTTAAAAAAACACCACACTATACTCGGGAGATTTTATGACAGTAGCAAGCGCACGACATATACTTGTAGACAGTGAAGCACAATGCTTAGACTTAAAAACAAAAATTGAGCAAGGCGAAGACTTTGCTGAACTAGCAAAAGCACATTCTAATTGTCCTTCAGGTCAGGATGGCGGTGCTCTTGGTGAGTTTGGCCCTGGTATGATGGTTCCAGAGTTTGATAAAGTTGTGTTTTCTGCGCCAATTAATCAAGTACAAGGCCCTGTGCAAACTCAATTTGGTTATCATTTACTTGAAGTTACTAGCCGTTCAGAATAAATTTAACTGTACTGTAAGTAACATTTGATAAAAGCCGCTTATGCGGCTTTTTTATGGAGTAATTATGCAATTAATTGGTTCTGTACCTTCACCTTACGTGCGCCGCATTAGAATTTGGGCACAACAAAACAGCTGCAAACTAGAGCTTGTAAGTCTCGATATATTTTCTGAGCAAGATCGCCCTACTATGGCCAGTAAAAATCCAGCTCGAAAAATCCCAATACTGGTAGATGGCGACTTAACTCTTAGTGACTCTAATTCTATATTGCGTTATTTACTTGAAAAAACAGGTCAGCCAAAACTAACGTGGCCTCAAGAGCACTTACTTACGACTATAAATGCTTGTAACGATTCGTTAGTAGAAATGGTGTTATGTAAACGTTCTGGATTTGACACCAAAAGCGATAAATTATTTTTTAATCTGCAAAACGAACGTATTGAACAAACATTAAGCTTTTTAAATACCCATTTAAGCGATGAAGAATTTAAAAGCTGTGAATACCTCAACATCAGTTTATACTGCCTGCTTGATTGGATTTGCTTTCGCGAATTAGCTGACTTTAGTCAGCATTCAGCGCTTGTTGCTTTTCATAAGCAATATGACGAGCGCCAAGCAGCAATAGACACCAATCCTCGTCACTAATTTAAAAGGGTAAACACATGAGCGATATCGAAATTGAATCACAACTAGTTAACTTCGTAGAAAAAGTACGTGTTAGCGAAGTAATTTGGGCACTTGGTGCAGAAGATAATGGCTTTGTAGTGTGCGATTCTAACCAATTTGACGAAACTGACGTACTACTGCTTTGGGAAAGTGAAGCAGCAGCTAAAGCACAGTGTAAAGAAGAGTGGAAAGATTACAGCCCAGTAGAAATCAACCTTGATGAATTTTTAGATGCATGGGTTGAAGACTTAAATGAAGATAACGCACTTGTTGGTATCAATTGGAATGACGACCAAGTATGTGCAGAAATTGAACCTACAGGTTTAGCTCGCGCATTGAGTGAATAATACTTTATACGCTTTACTCTAAAAGCGGATAAAACCCGACTAGCATCTACTGCTAGTTGGGTATAAAATAAAACACATCATTATTTTCAAGGTATTACGTTGAAAACCCATCTTGGTCGCCGGCCCTTTTCAGCCATGGAACTGCACACTCTTTATAATGGATATATATACGGTGATTTTAAAGTTGCACGAGAGCAACCAAAACACTGGCATTTTTGGCTCCCTTTAATTGCATATTATAGTGGTGCTTATAGCGATGAGGTTGGTTATTTAACGCTTGATGATCTGTCCCTTGAAAAAAACGTCTTATGCTTTAATTTTCATACCCACGGTAAAATAAAACCTCGCTTAGTTCCTGTACATCAAGCACTTATAAATGCTGGATTTAATGAATATATAACGTTCATCAAATCGCAAAACCAACACCGATTAATGTTCGACTTACCGGCTAAAACTGGCAGGTACAGTGAAAAAGTCCGCATTTGGTTTTCAGGCGAAGGTGAGCGAGCCGGTTATCTGCAAAAATGTGATATACCAAACGTAGATCAACTCGGTATGAAAACAGCAATAAGCAGTCTTCGTCTTAACTTTGAGCAACAAGTGCGTATATACGCCCTACAAGCTAACTCTAAAGACGCTTTTAATTACTTGATGGGTTTTAACGAGTATCCACACGATGTGTTTAGCGATACCTACTTATTAAATACCGTTGTCCAACAAATACGTATTATTAACTCACACCTGCATTGGCAGCGTTTTATAACACGCGAAAGCCACTGACAAACTTTGTTACTATTTCCCCTTAAAGTCACCGTTATAATCAATTACTCTATTTAAAAAAACTGTTAGGATATCTAACCCCCTAATTATATGAGCATAAAAAAGCCTATTTAGGGTAGTTTCTAACAACAACAATCTAGGGATCACTATGTTTCTTAAAAGCCTCTTAACAGTGAGCGTTGCTTTAGCAATGGGTGCTGCAAACGCTAACGAATTCGTTATTGAAAAACTCGCAAAACCAAGTTCACAACACGTGTCGTTAACACTCGACCCGAGCCAAGATACATTCACAGGGGTGACTGAGATTTCCCTAGAAGTACTAAAGCCAACAAAATACATTGAGTTAAATGGCGTAGCTTACGCTGTTAAAATGGCGCAACTGCTTGGTGATGAAAACTGTGATTTAAACAATGAAATGCTTAAAACAGGTAAAGTTAAATTTAGCTGTGATGAACAAATTCAACCAGGTAAATACACACTTAAAGTTGATTTTTCAGCGCCATATAACCGTCAAAGTGTTGGTTTATACAAAACATTAGACCAAGGCACTCCTTACTTATTTACTCAATTTGAAATGAGTGATGCACGCCGTGCATTTCCTGTTTTTGACGAGCCAAGTTACAAAATTCCATTTCAGTTAACGATTACTGCGCCTACATCACAAAAAGTATATTCAAATACGCCAGAGTTAAAAACAACAGTTAATGGCGATATGACCACACACTTTTTTGATAAAACACCGCCAATCCCTTCATACCTAGTAGCGATGGCTGTTGGCCCGTTTGAAGAATTAGAAATTAAAGGCATGCCAATTCCTGGTCGTGTAATTACCCCTCAAGGTAAAATTCACTTAGCCCAATACGCAAAAGAAAATATGCCAAAAGTACTGGGCGCACTTGAAGCGTATTTTGGTATCCCTTACGTTTACAAAAAATTAGACTCAGTAGCGGTACCAGAGTTTCCATTTGGCGCAATGGAAAACTCAGGCTTAGTGACCTACAGAGAAGATATTTTATTGGTTGATTTAGCTGCCGCAACACGCAGTAAAAAACAACGTAATGTATCAATTATTGCTCACGAACTTGCTCACCAATGGTACGGTAACTTAGTAACCATGAAATGGTGGAACGACTTATGGTTAAACGAAGCGTTTGCTAGCTGGATGGCTGCAAAAATTACTAAGCAGCTTAACCCTGAGTTTGAATCGCACTTAGACCTGCCGCAAAATAACGTAATGGCACTTGATGCACGCCTAAGCACCAAGCCTATTCGTAAGCCAATTAAAACCGAAGCCGACATTATGGACGGTTTAGGTCTAGCTTACAGTAAAGGCAGCTCAGTACTTGCTATGGTTGAAAACTGGATTGGCGAAGATGCATTCCAAAAAGGTATTCAAAGCTACTTAAAAGAGTTTTCATATAAAAATGCTGAAGCGGCCGACTTATGGGAAGCACTTGGTAAAGCATCAAATAAAGACGTAGCGAGTGTTTTAAAATCGTTTATTGAACAGTCTTCTTTCCCACTAGTTAAAGTAACTCAACAAGGTAGCAAAGTAACTATTTCACAAAGCCGCTTTGTAAATGCAGGCGTTGATGCGCCAGAGCAGTTATGGAATGTACCGGTTGCAATTAAATATGGTGCTGGCGATAAAGTAAAAACAGCAAATGTATTACTTAATAAACAAAGCCAAACTCTAGACTTAGACTTTGAACCAGAGTGGATTTATCCTGACCAAGGTGCACTAGGCTACTACCGCTGGGTAATGGATGACGCACAATTTAGCGCACTTGTTAAAAAGGCACCAAGCGTACTGAGTGATCGTGAACGCTTAGCGTTGTTATCGGCTACTGATGCACTACTTGACGCTGGTGTTATATCTGCTGCTAAGTTAATGCAAACACTTGAAGTGTTCGTAAGCGATAGCCACCCTCGCGTAGCAAATACCGCGCTAGGTTACTTAGTATCGCAACAACGTACTTTTAAAGACGATAGCAATAAAGACCTATGGCCTGAATTTATTCGTAATGCAGTAACGCCTGCAGCTAAAAAATATGGTTTAGAAGCTAAAGCGGGAGAAGACGGAGCTATTGCACAACTTCGTGCGGCCGTTGTATCACGCTTAGGTTTTGATGGTGAAGATCAAAACGTAATCAGTAAAGCGAAAGAACAAACACAAGTTTATTTAAATGCTCCACAAAAAGTAGACCCTTACTTAGCCGGTACGTACTTAACTCTTGCTGCTTTTCATGGTGACAAAGCGCTGCTTGATCAATTCATGACAACGTTTAAAACAACGAAAGATCCACAAGTACGCACTAACATGCTTGCTGCAATGGGCTTTTTTGGCAAACCTGAATTACAAAAAGCGGTATTAGCTTATAGCTTAACGGATGAAGTAACAGCCTCTGACATGCGTACTATTTTGTCAGGTCAAAGTTACACAGATGAGCGCCAAGCGTTATTTATTGACTGGGTTTACAGTAACTACGATAAAGTAACAGCAAGCTTACCGCCTTTCTTTATTCCTAACTTACCGTACTTTACAACGGCGAGTTGTAATGCAGAAAGCTTAGCTAAAACAAAGACCTTTTTTAACGAAAAAGTAGCCGATGTAGCCGGTTACGCTCGTACATTAAGTAAGCTTGAAGAAAGCACAA
This sequence comes from Pseudoalteromonas sp. NZS71_1, assembly GCF_015864305.1. NCBI lineage: Bacteria > Pseudomonadati > Pseudomonadota > Gammaproteobacteria > Alteromonadales > Pseudoalteromonadaceae > Pseudoalteromonas > Pseudoalteromonas sp. NZS71_1. The sequence goes on from NZ_JADYXM010000002.1 coordinate 423,445, forward strand.
ACGATTGTATTGCGCTTAAAACACGTGAACTTGAATCGGTTAATAGCTTCTTAAAAAGTAAGTAATCCTTAGGTTTATTAAGCTATAAAAACACAAAAGCCGCTGAATATAAATTCAGCGGCTTTTTACGTTTATGTTTTACTAGTTACCAATAATCATCGTTAGCTTGGCTATAAAGTCTTTGGCTGCTTGCTCAGAATTTATTTTAAACGCCACACCGTAGTGAATAGGCTGAGCACTTTTAAAAATACGTGTAGGAAAGCGTGTCATCTCGCTGCTATGAAAGTAGCCTTGCGCACGCGTTACGCCATCAATATCACTAAAGTCATCGCTAAACACCTCAAATGCTGGGCGAATTACTATTTTACCCTTGCCGCTTTCGCTGTGGGTATAAAATGCTTCTTTAGAGTTTACTAACATGTACTCAGCAATATTTTTAATCTTAAAATTACTTCTACACTGTAATTTAATGAGCTGTTCTGTCAGCTCGTCTGCACTATAAGCCACGTGTAATCCCTATTAGTTAATTTGCGTATTAGATTAACGCATACACACAATAAAATCTGAATTTATTTGTCTGCTTTACTGCGTTATATCACATACAAAAGCGAGTTTTTCATTGTTGTAACTCATTCTTGTTATATTTGTTTCGCAGTAGGTGCTTAAATTAAGCCATTGCGATACTTCATCACTTCCATCAAGTTTACGCTGATAAACGCGGTTTTTAATAGCATAAGCGATAGTTGCATCATCTTTCAAAATAAAATCTTGAACTTGAGCAGGTAACCTTAGTAGGTCTTCAACTTGTTTATCTTGTGGATTAAAACTCGCTAAAATATGTTGCTCGTTTTTAGTGTAACTAAATAAAAATGCAGCCGTAGAGTTGTTATAAATAAGCGTTCGGCCAATATTACTGGCAGCTATTTTCCCCTTAGCTTGTGCAACAGAAGTATATTGAAGAGTATGAGGTTCACCTAAAATAAACATTACTAAATCATTTTGAACGCCCCAAGCATGGTACCCAACAGGTTCAATCCAATCAAAAATACGACTTGGCGTATCTTCGCTTTTGAGTGGGTATTGCCACAGTTTTTGCTTACCATCTACCTCTACAACAATCGCTGATACTGCATCACCACTTGGCATAACCGTTGGTGAATATTCGCTTACGGGAGAGTTACTGATATTAATAACTTTTTTTGATGTTAAATCATAATAAGCAATATCGGTTTGGCTTTGCTCATCTGCAATCACCTCATGAGTAAAGTATAAACCTGTACTTGTTAAGTGCGGTTGGTTGTTATAACTGTTTTTATCACTCACTATACTAACTTGTACCCCGAAAGGTGTATTTAAATCAGCAAGTAATACTTGGCTTTTTGGCATGCTAGCCTGCGCCATAATTGGGCTAAGCGCTGCTATAGAAAATATCCCAAGTAATGGTTTAATAAGTTTCATGCTTTCTCTCGTTTTAATTTTAAGCACCTCATGATAACGTTATTTGCTGATGACGTCACTTGAGCTAAGTCAGTCAACTCTTAAGATACCCAAACGGCTTAAAATAATGTTAAGTTTAGTCTGGTTATAAAACCTGGTCCTAAAAAAGAGAATTAACATGTCAGCTAAAAATCCTATTATTGCGATTACGGGTTCGTCTGGTGCGGGTACAACCACCACAACCAATGCAATTAAACATATTTTCCGTAGCCTTAATATTGAAGCGGCTTTTATCGAAGGAGATAGCTTTCATCGTTACACTCGCCCTGAAATGGATAAAAAAGTACGTGAAGCACAACAAGAAAATAAACACATTAGTTACTTTGGCCGAGAAGCAAATGACTTTGGTGCTTTAGAAGCGTTGTTTGAAAACTATAGTGAAACAGGCCAAGGTAAGTTACGCCGATACTTACACACCTTTGATGAAGCCGTCCCATATAATCAATTACCGGGTACATTTACTCCTTGGCAAGACCTTGATAGTAATACTGATATATTGTTTTATGAAGGGTTACACGGCGGCGTAGTTGATCAAGATGTAGACGTTGCAAAGCATGTCGATTTATTAATAGGCATGGTTCCAATTATTAACCTTGAATGGATTCAAAAATTAATACGCGACACATCCGAACGAGGCCATTCTCGCGAAGCGGTTATGGGCTCTATTGTGCGCAGTATGGATGACTATATAAATCATATTACCCCGCAGTTTTCTCGTACCCATATTAATTTTCAGCGGGTGCCTACTGTTGATACCTCAAATCCATTTAGCGCCAAAGATATTCCATCTCTTGATGAAAGCTTTGTAGTTATTCGCTTTAGGGGTATTGATGATGTTGATTTTCCTTATTATTTACGGATGATCGAAGGCAGTTTTATGTCTCGTATAAATACACTTGTAGTACCAGGCGGTAAAATGGGCTTGGCTATGGAGCTTGTGCTTACCCCATTAATTAAAGATATTATTTTGAAAAAGCGTGCACTGGAAAACCTAGCACCACTCGATTTACCTATTTGATTACCGACTCTTTTTTGTTAAAGCTAACTCACGTACACTGCTGATTTTGCTCAAGGTGAGATCAGCATGTCACAACAATTAAAAATTATTGTCGGTTCTAAAAATCCTGTAAAAATAAATGCCGCTAAACATATTTTTACTATGTATTTTCCAGAATGTATCATTGACTGTGAAGGTGTGAATGCTCCCTCAGACGTGCCCGATCAGCCTATTGGCGAAGACGAAACACGTATTGGCGCGCAAAACCGTGTTAATTATTGCAAAAAGCACCACCAAGCTCACTATTACGTTGCAATGGAAGGCGGTGCAGAGCAATTTAGCTATGGTGCAGCAACCTTTGCTTACGTTGTTATTGATAATGCCTTAGATCAAGTTGTAGGGCGTAGCAGCAACCTTCCTCTACCCCAAGTACTTTATAATGCATTACTTAAAGGTGAAGAACTTGGCGATGTAATGGACAAAGCATTTAATACCACCAACGTTAAACAAAAAGGTGGCGCTATTGGTCTACTTACCAACAATCATGCCACGCGCGAAAGTACCTATACACAAGCACTCACTTTAGCTATGGCGCCTTTTTTACACCCTGAGCTATACGGCCAAACAAATTAATTTAGGAAATTTAATGAAGTACAACTATGTATTGTTTGATGCAGACGAAACCTTATTTAGGTTTGATATTTTAGCGGGCATGACTCGCATGTTTAAAGCTTACAACGTAGATTTTAGCCAAGACGATTATATTCATTATCAAAAAACCAATAAGCAGCTGTGGGTTGATTATCAAAATGGCACTATTAGCGCAGATTACTTACAAGTAACACGCTTTAATGAGTGGGCTTCAAAACTTAATGTGCCAGCAAAAGAGCTAAACGATGCTTTTTTAGATTCTATGGCGCAAATTTGCGAGCCATTACCTGGTGCTATTGAGCTTTTAAATAAACTTAAGCCAAATGCTAGATTAGGTATTATTACTAACGGATTTGCCCGCTTACAAACCGTACGCCTTGAGCATACTGGCTTAAAAGATATGTTTGAATGGTTAGTTATATCTGAACTTGTAGGTATAGCAAAACCGAATAAAGCGATTTTCGAGCACACATTTGAGCTAATGGGTAACCCAGATAAAAGCGAGATACTTATGGTGGGTGATACTGCTGCAAGTGACATACTTGGCGGCAACAATGCTGGTATTGATACTTGCTGGTTACAGCACCCTGGTGAGCAATTAGCCGACGGAATAAAGCCAACCTATACCGTAGCTAGTTTAAATCAGTTACAAGCTCTTTTGGAGTTATAATAAAGTATAGAGCTATTAAATTTCACGCAAAAAAATGACGCTAATTAGCGTCATTTTTTATAACTGTTTTTCGAGCTGCTCTTTTACTGCTTTTAGGCTGGAGCTAACTCAAGACCGGGTGCAGGCATCGTCACAGGCGTTTCAAATGTTGCCCACTCCCATGCTGACTCTGTAGCCATAATTTTACGAAGTAATTTATTATTTAAATCATGACCCGATTTAAATGCAGTTACTTTCCCTAAAAGGTTATGGCCTGTCATAAACATGTCACCAACACAGTCTAATATCTTGTGCTTAACAAACTCGTCGCTATAACGTAAACCGTTAGGATTTAACACTTTGAACTCATCAAGTACCACAGCACTATCCATGCTACCACCTAGCGCTAGGTTGTTTGCATGCATGTATTCAATATCTTTCATAAATCCAAAAGTACGCGCACGGCTAATTTCTTCAATAAAGCTTTGCGTTGTTATATCCAACCCAATACGTTGGCGACTTTCATTGATAGCTGGGTGGTTAAATGCAATCTCAAAGTCGATATGAAAACCATCATATGGTTCAACTTCAGCCCACTTATCACCTTCTTCAATGCGTACTTTTTCTTTAATACGGATAAAGCGTTTAGCAACGTTTTGCTCTTCGATTCCGCCTTTTTGTAACAGATATATGAATGGTAATGCACTACCATCCATAATCGGCACTTCTGAGCTATCTAATTCTACAATTAGATTATCAATTCCCATTGCAGCAACGGCTGCAATAAGATGCTCAGTAGTCGATAAGCGAACACCATCTTTGTTAATTAAACAGGTACACAACTGCGTATCACCAACGGCTTCAGGTGTTGTTTCAAAATCAACAACCGGATCAAGGTCGACACGACGAAATACAATCCCAGTATTTGCGCTCGCAGGTCGGAGAGTTATTGTGACCTTCTCACCTTTATGAAGTCCAATTCCTATGGCTTTGACTACTTCTGCAATCGTACGCTGTTTAATCATAGGTATGCTCACTTTTAAATCAGTTACAGTTATATGGCGGATTTTAACATAAATCCTTTTGCCTTTCAATATTTGTACATATTTCAAACAAAAGTATTATTAAATGTTAATCAGCCTGCTTACGTAAAAAAGCGGGGATATCAAAATAATCACCACCTTCTGATTTATCCGCTTTTTTACTATTTTGTGCTGAAGAGCTTGATGCACTGCTTGAACTAGTTGTAGGCGCTTTTTCTTTGCTTTGCGTTTGCGCTTTAGCAGTGTTTTCTTCAGTGTTTGTATCTTGGCTTGCAAAGCTTGGTACGTACATACTGCTCGTTTGGTTTGATGTGCTTGCAACATCAGAACCTGATGCTTTTTTAAAGCCGTTATCAACAATACCAAACTGTGGACGACGATCGCCGCCTAAGCCAGTTGCAACAACCGTTACACGTAGCTCATCAGTCATTTCTGGGTCGATTACCGCACCAACAACAACCGTTGCGTTTTCTGACGCAAGTGCTTTAACGTGATTACCTACAATTTCAAATTCTTCAATCGCAATGTCCATACCTGCGGTGATATTAACTAAGATACCTTTAGCACCTGTTAAATCAACGTCTTCTAGTAGTGGGCTTGAGATAGCCGCTTCTGCTGCTTCTTGTGCACGATCAGGGCCTGACGCAGACGCCGTTCCCATCATTGCAGTACCCATTGCAGACATTACAGTTCTAACATCGGCGAAATCCACGTTAATTAAACCAGAACGTGTAATTAGCTCTGCTATACCTTGTACCGCACCAAATAATACGTCATTAGCTTTAGCGAAGGCATCTAGAAGTGTAGTCCCTTTTCCCAAAACTTTAAGCAATTTATTGTTCGGAATTGTAATAAGTGAATCTACAATTTCTGACAATTCGTTAATGCCTTGTTCAGCGGCTGCTGCACGTTTTTTACCTTCAAAATCAAAAGGACGTGTTACAACTGCAACGGTTAAAATACCGAGTTCTTTAGCAATTTTAGCAACTACCGGTGCTGCACCAGTACCTGTACCGCCGCCCATACCGGCTGCAATAAATACCATATCGGCGCCTTCAAGGCTGGCACGAATTGTATCTGCATCTTCTTCAGCCGACTTACGGCCTACTTCAGGGTTTGCGCCCGCACCCAACCCAGAGGTTATTTGCGTGCCTAGCTGAACTGTAATATCGGCAGCAGAGTTACGTAATGCTTGCGCATCCGTATTAGCGGCTATAAAACGCACGCCTTCTATTTGTTGTTTAACCATGTGCTCAACAGCGTTACCGCCACCACCGCCCACGCCGATTACTTTTATTACAGCTTCTTCGCTGTGTTGTTCCATTATATCAAACATGTTTACTCTCCGACTTGAGTCTTAAAACTCGCCTTGGAACCATTTAGTAATGCGGTTCCACCAATTATTGTTATCCTCTGCTTTCGACTTTTGTGCATTCATCGATTGCATGGTACGCCCGTATTGTAACAAACCAACAGCGGTTGCGTACGAAGGATCATCTACATAGTCTGTCAAACCAACCATCCCGATTGGTTTGCCTATTCTTACTGGCATTTGGAAGATATCTTCTGCCACTTCCATCGCGCCAGTCATTTTAGCAGTTCCGCCTGTAATAACGAGACCTGCCGCAATTTGGTCTTCTAAGCCTGAACGACGAATTTCTTCCATCGCAAGCTCAAATAATTCTCTAAAACGAGGCTCTACCACCTCAGATAATGTATGGCGCGACATTAACCTTGCTGGTCGTCCGCCTACACTTGGTACTTCAATTGTGTCTTCGCTACTTGCCATTTGGCTACTAGCACATGCGTATTGTACTTTGAGTGACTCGGCATGTGATATAGGTGTGCGAAATATTTTTGCAATATCACCAGTAACTTGGTTACCCGCCACTGGAATAACCGCAGAGTGACGAAGTGCGCCATTAATATAAATGGTGATATCCATAGTGCCGCCACCAATATCAAGTACTGCAACACCTAGCTCTTTTTCGTCATCTGTTAGTACAGAATAACATGACGCTAATGCAGTAAAGATAAGTTGATCGACTTCAAGACCACAGCGCTCTACGCATTTCTCGATATTTTTTGCCATATCGTTTGAGCACGTAATAATGTGTGCACGCGCTTCCATACGAACACCACTCATACCAAGTGGGTTTTTAATGCCCTCTTGCATGTCGATACTGTATTCTTGCGGCAATGCATGCAGCATTTTACGTTCTGCCGAAATAGGCACAGAACGCGCAATATGAATTACATTTTCAATGTCTTCGTCAGTGACTTCGGTGTTATTAATTGCCACCACGCCACTTTCGTTTTGGCACTGTATATGTTTGCCAGAAATACCCAAATACACAGAGCTAATACGACAATCAGCCATTAACTCGGCTTCGTCTATTGCTCGGCGAATAGACTCAGACACTAAGTTTAAATCGTTAACGCCGCCTTTATCCATACCATGAGATACTTGGCTGCCCACACCAACAATGCTGAGCTTGTTATCTGCGGTGATTTCACCTACCGTGGCAACCACTTTCGAGGTGCCAACGTCTAACCCTATTACTAGGTTTCTTTCTGCTGACTTAGTCATGCCTTACTCTTATTTTGTAATTGTTCTTCTTGCACTGGCTTAAAGCTGACTGCAAGGCCGGTATCATACCGTAAATCTATTGTATCTACTTGTGCATCTGCACGTTGTTCCATTCGTGGATAAACGTCTATAAAACGTTGTACACGCTTGGCTTTATCTTTACGTCCTAAATTTAAACGTATTCCGTTATCTAACCATAGTTGCCACGAAAAGCGCTCCGACAATGCCAAACTTGTTAACGTTAAGCCGTTAACTTTTAGCATTTCATCAAATTGCTTAAAAGCAATCCACGCTTCTTCTTCGCTGCCTTCTGGGCCGTATAACTGCGGTAAGTCGTCATCTAACTTATCGCTGCGGGCTTGAAATGCTTGACCACTTTGGTTGAGCAATAAGTCGCTATTCCAATGTGCTACTACTTCATGTTCAACAACATATACTTGTATAGTATCAGGCCATTGTTTACGCACCGAAGCGGTAGCAACCCAGGGTAAGTCTTGAACTAGCTGCTGCACATGCTTAACATCAAGTTCAAAAAAACTACTTAAATCGGCTTTTTTAATCGCTTTTATAATTGCCGTTTCATCTGTGTATTTAGGCTGCCCTTGCACTGTAAGGTGCTTAATTTGAGCATCTTTGTTTTCAACTAACCAATCCGATACACCTGTCGTAATTTGCACTAAGCCAATTACAACTATCAGAAAAAAGCTCACACCAAAAATCAGAGACCAATTAAGTTTCAGTTTGATTTCCTGAGCTTTTTCTAAAAGGGGATGCATATTAAAGCGTTTGCTCTAAAATGCGAACAACTAATTGTTCAAAAGTTGCCCCATTCGCTTTTGCTGCCATTGGCACTAACGACTTTTCAGTCATGCCTGGTACTGTATTTACTTCAAGCAGGTAAAAGTTACCTTGCTCGTCTTGCATCGCATCAACACGGCCCCAACCACTTGCGCCCACTAAATCAAATGCATCTAGCGATATAGCTTGTAAGTACTTAGTATCTTGCTCTGATAAATCGGCAGGACAATGGTACTGGGTTGTATTTGATTGATACTTAGCTTGGTAATCGTAAAAACCATTTGGTGTCGTCATCTCGATGACTGGTTGTACTTCATCGCCAAGCACTGTAACTGTGAATTCACGTCCCGTGATCCACTGCTCTACAAGCACTTGATTATCAAACTTAAATGCATTAGCTAGTGCGTCTTCAAGTTCTTGTGCTGTACTTGCTTGCGCCATACCTATGCTTGAGCCTTCGTGCGATGGCTTAACCATTACCTTTTTAAACTCACCCATAATAGCTGCAGCATCAAAGCCTTTTTTAGCGTCAACTACGGTATAAGGTGCAGTGCTTAAACCCGCTGATTTAAATAAGTGCTTACAACGTACTTTATCCATAGCAAGTGCTGAACCCAGTACATTACTGCCCGTGTAAGGCAGGTTCATAAATTCAAGCGCACCTTGTACAGTTCCGTCTTCGCCACCACGACCATGCAAAGCAATAAAAACGCGCTCTACATTTAATTCTTTTAACTCCCACAAAGAACGACTTTGCGGGTCAAATGCAATTGCATCAATGCCACTATTTTGCAGTGCATTTAAAACAGCCTGACCCGATCGTAAAGACACTTCACGTTCTGCTGAGTTACCACCTAGCAGTACCGCTACTTTACCAAATTGTGTGTTTACCTGAGTCATACTTCACCTTGCTTAAGTTTTTCTATCGACATACCCGTCGCAGCTAATGTTTTAACTAACTGACCTATATTACCAGCGCCTTGGGTTAATACTAAATCATTATTTTGTAAATTTGCGGCCAAAACGCCTGCAAGCTCTGCATTTGTTGCTACATGCAGCGGCTCTTTGCCACGTTGACGAAGGCTACGGCATAAGCTTTTGCTGTCTGCGCCAACAATAGGATCTTCACCAGCGCTATACACATCAAGCAGTAGCAACTGATCTACATCAGCAAGTACTTTTACAAAATCTTCGTATAAGTCGCGTGTACGGGAAAATCTATGAGGTTGATATACCATTACTAAACGCTTATCAGGCCAACCTTCACGTACTGCTGCAATTGTTGCTGCAACTTCTGAAGGATGATGCCCGTAATCATCAACTAACATCACATTGCCACGCTCGTTTTCAAATTCACCATAGTGTTGAAAACGACGACCAATACCTTCAAACTTCTGCAGCGCTTCTAAAATTGCATGATTCGCAATATTTTGATCTTTTGCCACAGCAATCGCAGCGGTTGCATTAAGTGCGTTGTGTCTACCTGGCATATTCAACGTGGCAGTTAAACACTCACCTTGCTTGTTAGTTACTGTAAATGTGCATGTATTAGCTGATTGGCTAAAGTCGCTCATGCGGTAATCAGCATCCTTCGATTCGCCATACGTGATAACTGGGCGACCAAAACGCGGGATAAGTTCAGCAGCAACTTCAGAATCAATACATACAACAGCTAAACCATAAAACGGCAAGTTATGGATGAAATCTACGTACGTGTCTTTCATTTTTTCAAGACTGCCGCCATAAGTATCCATGTGATCTTCTTCAATATTTGTGATCACCGATACCATTGGCTGTAAGTGTAAAAACGACGCGTCGCTTTCATCAGCTTCTGCAATTAAAAAATCACTTTTGCCTACTTTTGCGTTACTACCTGCGCTATTTAACAAGCCACCAATAATAAAGGTTGGATCAAGCCCTGCTTGTCCATAAATACTCGCAATTAAGCTTGTTGTCGTTGTTTTACCATGCGTACCCGCAATTGCTATACCGTGGCGAAAACGCATTAATTCAGCCAACATTTCTGCGCGGCGAACAACAGGAACTCTTGCGGCTTTGGCTGCAATAATTTCAGGGTTTGTTTCATCAATCGCACTTGAAACAACGACTACATTGGCATCTTTCACGTTATTTTCATGATGGCCTATAAATACTTCTGCACCGGCTTTAATTAAACGATCTGTCATAGCGCTATGGGCGATGTCAGAACCTGTAATACGGTAGCCTTCAAAAGCGAGTACTTCAGCAATACCGCCCATACCTGCTCCACCAATACCAATAAAGTGAATGGTTTCTATTCGGCGCATTGCAGGGCGTGTGTGTTTTTCTTGTACTGACGTTTCTTTCACTTATTTTCTCTTATTTGTTACTTGCTCACAGTGCGTTGCTACGCTTGCTGTGGCATCTAAAATGGCTTGTTTTTTTGCATTTGTAGCCATTTCAGTAATTAATGAAGGTTGGGCTAAATACGGGCTTAATAGTTCAACAATTGATTGTTTATTAAACTGCCCTTGTGGCATTAATAATGCACCATTAGCCATCACTAAATATTGTGCGTTCGCTGTTTGATGGTCATCCACGGCATGTGGAAACGGAACAAAAACGGCCATTTTACCTGCCGCTGCAATTTCGCTAACAGTTAATGCACCAGCACGGCAAACAACAATGTCGGCCCAGCTATACGCTGCGTCCATATCATCAATAAATTCAGCTATTTTTGCATTACTGCCTGTAAAAGCATGCATTTTATAAGCGGCTTCTACGGTAGTTAAATGACCCTTACCTGTTTGATGCCATACACTTATTGGAGCTGTATTATTTAGTACTTTAAATGCTTCTGGTAATGTTTGATTAAGCACTTGTGCACCAAGCGAGCCGCCCACTACTAAAATATTAATAGGGCTTGATACATCGCGTTTGGCTATATTCATAACGCTTTGGCGAACTGGGTTACCTACTAGCTCGGCTTGACCCTGTGCAAAAGCACTTGGAAATGCAGCTAATACTCGTGTAGCCACCTTAGCTAGCAGTTTATTGCTCATACCCGCTACAGCGTTTTGCTCGTGAATAACCAGCGGGATACCTAAACTTTTTGCGGCAATTCCCGTTGGACCCGTAACATAACCGCCCATTGCAAGTACTACATCAGGCCGCTGCTCTTTCAATACCTTACGCGCCTGCAATACTGCATTAATTACCATAAATGGGGCTTTAATAAGACGCTTTAATCCGTTACCACGAACACCTTTAACGTTAATAAAATCAATATCTATATTGTGCTTAGGTACAACGCTCGCTTCCATTCGATCTGGTGTGCCGATCCAGCTAACTTGCCAGCCCTGCTGTTTTAAATAATCGGCTACTGCAATACCGGGAAAAATGTGTCCGCCAGTTCCACCAGCCACTACTACTAATTTTTTACTCATCGCTTACCTCCGCGTGAGGTGGCTTGTTTGGTTGCCATTTTGGTTTCAAAATCTACGCGTAATAAAATACCCGTGGCAATCGTCATAATTAATAAGCTTGAGCCGCCATAAGAAATAAACGGCAGGGTTAAACCCTTCGTCGGTAAAATACCCGCGCTCGCACCTACATTCACCATGGTTTGAAATGCAAACCAAATACCAATGGCAAATGAAAAGTAGCCTTCGTATTCCTTGCCGCACTTAAGGGCTTGTTGGCCTATTAATAAGGCTCTAAATACTAAAGTAGCTAATACCGTTAAAATACTTACAACGCCTATTAAGCCAAGTTCTTCACCTATAACGGCAAAAATAAAATCGTTATGTGCTTCAGGTAAATATTGTAGCTTTTGTACACTGTTACCTAAGCCTTGGCCAAACCAACCCCCCTGGCTATATGCCATTAGCGATTGCACCAACTGATAACCCTTGCCAAAAGGATCATCCCAAGGGTCTAAAAAGCCTACAACACGCGCCATACGATAAGGTTCAACAATAATAAGTAATACAACCAGACCCACGCCCGTTAAAATAAGTACAAAAAACTGCCATAACTTAGCACCAGCTAAAAACAATAAACCAACCGTTGTTACAAACATAACAACCACTGTGCCTAAATCTGGCTGCAACAGAATAAGCAGTGCATACACTGCAAATACAGCAATTGGCTTTGCAAAGCCTTTAATATTTTCTTGTACTTCTTCACGTTTTCTTACCAAATAACCCGCAATATAACTAAAAAAGTACAACTTAGCGGCCTCAGCCACCTGAAAACCAACAGGTCCAATAGGTATCCATCGTTTAGCGCCGTTTACTTCGCGCCCAATAATCAATACCGCTATTAATAGCACCATGCCTAGTATTAATAGATAAGGGTTTGATCGTTTCCACCACTCCATTGGCACACAAACGCTTATCCAAAAAAGCACAAAAGCCATTGCCAAAAACATGCTGTGGCGAATGGTAATATGGTACGGGTCATCAAATAACCGCTCTGCGGTAGGCATTGATGCGCTGGTCACCATGATAAAACCAACACCAATGAGCATTATTACGCAGTACAATAGCGGTACATCGTATAACTGCGCCGAAGGCTTAGGTGTTAATGCGTCTCTTATATCGGCAAAAGCAATCATAACGCCCCTGCCATTACACACTGAACAAAGTCATCACCGCGTTGCATATAGTTGTTATACATATCAATGCTGGCACATGCGGGTGCTAATAAAACAATATTGCCTGTACTACTAAGTACTTTGGCCAAAGTAACGGCTTCTTCCATATTGTTAGTTAAATAACTCTTATTGGTAATCGCAGCTAAGTCACTTGCGTCTTTACCAAAACAAATTAATGCTTTTACATGCTGTTCTATGTAAGGTTTAAGCGCATTTAAATCAGCGCCTTTGGCATCGCCACCAGCAATAACAATCAGATTTTCACCGTCACTAGCTAAACTATCTATTGCAGCAATGGTCGCTCCAACATTCGTTGCCTTTGAATCGTTAAAATACTTTACACCGTTAAGCTCAGCTACAAATTGGCAGCGATGAGCCAACCCATTAAATTGACCTAATGCATTTTTATATTGCTCTTTGCTTACTTCAAACGGACTTAAGAGCGCCATTACTGCAAGCGTATTTAAATAATTGTGCTTACCCACTACCGCAAGTGTATCAACAGGTAAAAAGGCATCGCCTTTAACCATAAAGTGAGTTTCGCCATTGTGCTGCGCTAAATGGTAATCACCTTGTTGAGCACCAAAGCTAATTAAAGGGGTTGTACCGCGCTCAACTGGATGTGTTTGACTATCGTCTGCATTGACAACAATAAGCTCTGCAAAATTATAAATACTTAGCTTTGAGTCTATATAAGCTTGGTAACTGTCGTAGCGGTCAAGATGATCTTCAGACACATTTAATACCGTTGCACTTACTGGTTTTAAACTCGTTGTGGTATCTAACTGAAAACTCGATAACTCAAGCACATACACATCAAAATCATCATTGAGTAAATCAAGTACCGCTGTGCCAATATTCCCACCCAAAGCAACTTTATAGCCGGCTTCTTTTAACACTTCATAAGCGAGCGTAATTACGGTTGATTTACCGTTAGAGCCCGTTACTGCAACAACAGGTTTTGAATTAATACGTGCAAATAACTCAACGTCGCCAATCACTTCAACACCTGCGTTAATTGCATCTGCAACAGCTGGTATTTTTAAGCTAAGCCCAGGGCTTATAATAATCATATCGCTTGAACAAAGCTCTACGTCATCCAAATTACCGAAGTGGGTATCTAGAGTTGGCGCGTGCTCTTTTAGCCAATCAATCCCCGGCGGGGTTACTCGGCTATCAACGACCTTTGGTGTGAGGCCATGAGATAATAGAAAACGCACAATGCCCAGACCGGTTACACCGAGTCCGAGCACTGTTATTTGTTTGTTTTTTATCTCGTTTAAATACTGCATTTATCGAATCTTTAAAGTAGCTAAGCCAGCAAGCACTAGCACAACAGAAATAATCCAAAAGCGCACAATAACGCGAGGCTCTGGCCAACCTTTTAATTCATAATGATGATGAATCGGCGCCATTCTAAAAATGCGTTGTCCGCGTAATTTATACGACCCCACTTGTAATATTACCGATAGCGCTTCCATTACAAATACACCGCCCATAATAATAAGCAGTAATTCTTGGCGTACTAAAACAGCAATAATACCTAATGCGCCACCAAGTGCTAATGAGCCAACATCGCCCATAAATACTTGTGCTGGGTAAGTGTTAAACCATAAAAAGCCAAGCCCTGCGCCCACAATGGCAGTACATACAACCACAAGCTCACTCGCCAGCGGTAAATGTGGAATATGTAAGTAAGCCGAAAAGTTAATATTACCTGTTAAGTAAGCAATAATTGCCAGCGCTGAAGCCACTAAAATAATTGGCACAATCGCCAAGCCATCTAAACCATCGGTCAGGTTTACCGCGTTTGATGTACCTACTATCGCAAAGTACGTAAGCACGATATAAAACAAACCTAATTGCGGTAATACGTCTTTAAAAAATGGAACAACAAGTGATGTTTCAGATGCTTGTGCACTGGTAAAATACAAAGCAGTAGCTACAACTAATGCAATGACCGACTGCCAAAAGTACTTCCACTTAGCAATTAAGCCTTTTGGATCTTTACGAATAACTTTACGATAATCATCAACAAAGCCAACAATACCTAATGAGCCAATTACAAATAGTGTTGCCCATACGTATTTATTTGATAAATCGGCCCAAAGTAGCGTGCTGGTAAAAATAGCCGCTAAAATAAGTAAGCCGCCCATAGTCGGCGTACCCGACTTAGACAAATGCGATTGCGGACCATCGTCTCGAACTGTTTGACCTATTTGCATACGTTGCAAACCACGAATTAACTTAGGCCCTAAATAAAGAGACATAATTAGCGCAGTTAAAATACCTAAAATGGCACGTAGCGTTAAATACGAAAAAACATGAAAACCACTAAAATACTGTGTTAAATACTCTGCCAGCCAAACTAACATTATGATACTCCATTGATGGCTTGTTGCTGGCCATTAACTAAATCGGTTACTAATAATTCCATGCGAGAACTGCGCGATCCTTTCACTACTATTGTTGTTTTAGTATTCACTTTATTAATACTTTCTTGAATTTTTTGCTGCATCTGTTCGCGGCTCGAAAAGTGGCGATTAGGTAGTTCAAACACATCACTTGCGTATTTACTTAATACACCTAATGTAAATAACTCATCAATCCCTTGCTCAAGTGCATACTCGCCAACTTCTTGATGGTACTTACGTGCATCTTCACCTAGCTCACCCATGTCTCCGAGTGCTAAAATGCGGTGACCTTGCATATCACTTAACAAGTCAATCGCAGCCTTTACAGACTTAACATTGGCATTATAGGTATCATCAACCACTGTGAGTAAATCAGACACTTCAATTAAATTAACGCGCCCTTTTACATCCCCCATTGTGGCAAGTGCATTGGCTATTTCTTCAAGGGTTACATTAAATTCACTGGTCAGTGCAGCAGCGATAAGTGCATTACTAATATTGTGCTTACCCGGAAGTGCCAAAGTAACAGGTACTTGCTTGTTTTTAGTGCAAAGCGTAAAGCTTGCACGCGCATTGGCATCAAGCGTAATGTTCTCTGCCCAAATATCTAGTTTTTCAGTTGTAGAAAAACGTTTAACATTACGCCCTTCAAGCTTATCTAACCAATATTGGCTAAATTCACTATCGCAGTTAACAATCGCAACGCCATCATCTTTAAGGCCATCAAAAATCTCACCTTTAGCTTTTGCGACGCCCATTAAACTACCAAAACCTTCTAAGTGGGCTGCTGCAACATTACATACAACGGCTACATCTGGTTTTGTCATTGCAGTAGTGTAAGCAATTTCACCTAAGTGATTTGCACCTAGTTCAATAACCGCAAAACGATGTTGAGGCTCTAAGCGCAATAACGTAAGTGGGACGCCAATATCGTTATTAAAATTACCTTTAGTAGCTAATACATCACCGTGAACCGACAAAATTGCCGCACACATTTCTTTTACGGTGGTTTTGCCTACACTACCTGTAATTGCAATTGTTTTAGGCGCCACTTGGGCCATAACAGCGGTGCCAATTGCACCTAGTGCAATACGTGTATCGCTTACTATAAATTGTGGAATATCTACATCAACTTTGTGCTGAACAATAACGCCAATAGCGCCTTTTTGTTTAGCCTCAGCTATAAATTTATGACCATCAAAATTTGGCCCTTTCAGTGCTAAAAACACTTCACCATCGCACACTGTACGAGTATCAGTATTTATATGAAGCACGTGTTGATTATCACCTTGATAATCGGTTGTTAGCACATTAGCTAACCAATCAAAATCCATTGGGATCATTGTGTTATCCCTCTTACCGCTTTTTTTAGTTGTTCTTGTACATAGCGGCGATCGCAAAAGTCGATTCGCTTATCGCCTATAATTTGATAATCTTCGTGGCCTTTACCTGCAATCAAAATAACCTCATCAGCTGTAGCGTTTTCTATAGCAAAACGAATTGCAGTTGCTCTATCAGCCTCTAAATGTGCATTTTGAGGATGGGTTAAACCGCCAGCTACATCTGCAATAATGTCATCAGGGTTTTCTGAGCGAGGGTTATCACTGGTAATAATAACTTTATTAGCGTTTTGCTCTGCAGCTTGCGCCATCAATGCGCGCTTACCTTTGTCTCTGTCGCCACCGCAACCAAATACACAACTTACACCACCTGGCACATGCAGCTGCAATGCTTGTAATGCAAGTGCAAGTGCATCGGGTGTATGTGCGTAATCAACAACACACGTCGGCATGCCTACTTGGCTAAATGCTTGCATTCGCCCAGCTACTGGCTGTAATTGCGCACAACCTGCAACTAATTGCTCAAGCGGATAACCTAGCCCTAGTAATGTAGCGAGCGCTGCCGTTAAGTTATATAAATTAAATTCGCCAAACAGAGGCGATTTAATCGACATATCACCCCAACTAGTCGATAACTGCGCCGAAATACCTTCACTTGAGTATTCAACATCAGAAAAATGAACGTACTGAGCATTCTTAGGGGCCAAGTTTTTGCGGCCGTAACAAATTAAGTTATTGAAATCATACTTTTCAAGCCATTGCTCAGCTTGAGAATCATCTTGATTAAGCACTACAACTTGCGGCTCAAAATCACGGAAAAGCATTAGTTTCGCATCACCGTAACTTGCCATATCACCATGGTAATCTAAGTGATCGCGCGAAAGATTAGTAAACACAGCTGCTTTAAACGCGCATTTAGCAACACGCTGCTGCACTAATCCATGAGATGACACTTCCATGGCTACCAGCTTTTTATGCCGCGAATTTAAATCGCTCAAAATATGCTGTAAATCAACCGTTGAAGGTGTGGTATTAATCAGTGGAATTAAGTTATCAGGATGACCATAACCTAAAGTGCCAATAATAGCCGAATCAGTACTGCAAAATTGCGCTAAGTGGGCAATCATTGCTGTGGTTGTCGATTTACCGTTTGTACCTGTCACACCAATTAAATCAAGAGCCTGACTTGGCTGGCTATAAAAGCGACTTGCTAATTCTGGAAGCTTTTTATCAAGCTCCGAAACTAAATATAGTGGCTCAAAACTTGTTTCAAATTCACATAATCTGTCAGCAATAATAGCTGTTGCGCCATTTTCAATTGCTTTATTAATAAATTGACCGCCATCAAGTGCATGGCCTTTAATAGCAACAAATACATCACCTGGCGTTACTTCACGGCTATCAAGGCGTAAATGTTTTACCAGTTGCGAGGGCGCATCTATTTCGATGTATTTTAAAATATCCTTTAAATCACGCATCGTTATCTTTACCTTGTACGTACGCAACCTCTTCCTTGTCAGGCGCTACGTTTAATATTCTTAATGCGTTAGAGATGATTTCTGCAAATGCAGGGCCAGCGGTGGCACCTCCATAGTACACATCACCACCTGGTTCATTAATCATAACTACCACGGCTAAACGAGGATTACTTGCCGGCGCTACACCTGCAAAATAACCTACATATTCATCACCATAACCACCTGCTACGGCTTTTTTAGATGTACCTGTTTTACCAGCTGCACGATACCCATCAACTTTTATGTTGCGAGCAGTACCGTCTTTTTCAAATACACTTTCCATCATGTGCACTACGGCTTCTACGTCTTTTTGTTTAAAAATACGTTCGCCTTCAGGTATATTGTCTTGCTTTAAAATAGTCAGTGGTCGATTAACTCCACCAGCGCCTAACATGGTATAAAAGCGCGCCATTTGCGCAGTACTTACCGAAATCGCATAACCAAATGATAAAGTGGCAATTTCAAAGTCAGACCAACGACGATTTGGATAAAACAAACCGCTACTTTCACCGACCATTCCAGTACCTGTATCACTACCAAAGCCTACTTTTTGGTATAAACCAACAAGGTAATCTTTAGGCACTAACTGAGTAACCTTCGCAACTCCCATGTTTGAGGAGTACTTTAGTATTTCGCGCAGTGTTAGTTCGCCGTGATTACGAGTATCTCTCACTAAACTACCACCTAAACGCATCCAACCTGGGTAGGTATCAATCGTGTCATCTGCCTGAATGGCGCCGTAGTCTAGCCCAGCCAAAATGGCTAGAGGCTTAACAGTTGAGCCTGGTTCAAACAAATCTGTAATTGCGCGGTTACGACGTTTATGAGGTGCAGCATCGCTTAAGTTGTTTGGATTAAATGAAGGGCTATTTACCATTGCCAGTACTTCACCGGTTTTAACATCAACTACCATAGCTGAGCCCGATGTGGCTTTATAAGTCAGTACAGCTGATTTTACGGCCTTGTACGCAATAGCTTGAATTCGTTGATCAATACTTAGTTCTATACTTTCTGGCTCTACACGTTCTCGTTCGTCAAGTACTTCTACCTCACGCCCTTGTGCGTCTTTACGAATGGTACGGCGGCCTTCCTCGCCCGTTAAAGCGTTTTCGTATAGCTTTTCAATGCCTTCAATGCCTTTGCCATCGATATTGGTAAAACCAATAACATGCGCGGTAACTTCACCTGCAGGGTAGTAGCGTTTAGATTCATCTAGTAAATGGATACCAGGGAGGCGTAAATCACCAATATAATTTGCTACAGCAGGAGTAACTTGGCGCTTTAAATACACAAAGCGACGCGAAGGATCGTTTAAAAGTCGAGAATTAATCTTTTTAGGATCAATACGCAGCACATCTGCAAGCTCGCGCCAGCGTAAATCGTTTTTATAATAAAGTGCAGTACGCTTATCAAGCTCAACAGTGTTTTCAGTTAAAGATAAGTGATCTTCGCCGCTTTTGCGGGCTTGTTTGATTACTTTAGATACAAGCGATTTATGTAATGCTTTAGGATCAGCATATACACTTACCACAGGCACACTTACCGCTAATTCTTTACCATTGCGGTCAAAAATCATTCCGCGTTGCACATGCAGTTTTTCAACACGTACCGTACGTTTATCACTTTCTGAACGTGCTTTATCAGGTTCTATCACTTGTAAATAAGCAGCGCGAGATACGAGTGTTACAAACACCATAAACACAACTGTACACACCAGCATAAAGCGCCATGTGATTAAATTAGTGACTGGTTTTTTGCCTCTATTTCTCATTGTACTATTATTACCTGCTCATCTTGACTCGTAGGTCGTTTCATTTTTAATTGTGATATAGCAACTTCTTCAATGCGTGCATGTTGCGAATAAAATTCTTCTTCAACAAGTAAGTAGCGCCACTCTAAATCGAGTTCATCACGTTCTTGTAATAATTGATCTTGCTTTATAAGTTGCCCACGAGCTAAATGTGTTGTTTGCACAACAGCTAAACTAGAAGCGAATATCACAACCAACAAGGCCGAGGTTAGCTTGTTAGCACCTAGGCCTTTTAATATTTCAAAGAATAAATTGGGTTGACGATAGCTCGCTTTTTTACTCATCCCAACCTCTGTGCAATCCTAAGTACAGAACTACGAGAACGTGGATTACGTTCTACTTCAACAGTACTTGGCTTAATAGCCTTACCCACTGCTTTTAACGTCAGGTTTTTATTTATTTGTGCATCAGTTAAAGGCAGACCTCTGGGTAACACTTCTCCCCTACTCTGTTTTCTAATAAACTGTTTTACAATACGATCCTCTAGTGAGTGAAACGAAATCACCACTAAACGTCCGCCTGGCTTTAGCACTTTAACTGCAGACTGTAGCGCTGTTTGAATCTCTTCAAGCTCGCTATTAATATAAATACGAATCGCCTGAAAAGTACGTGTTGCAGGGTGCTTAAACTTATCTTTTACCGGTACTGCTTCATCAACAAGGTCAGCAAGTTGCTTGGTTGTTGTGATTGGCGTGTGCTCACGAACTTCGAGTACTTTGTGTGCAATGCGTTTACCAAACTTTTCTTCGCCCAGTTTTTTAATTACGTGGGTAATATCATCTAATTCAGCTTCTGCTAACCACTGCGCAGCACTGCGACCTGTTGTTGGGTCCATGCGCATATCAAGTGGCCCATCTTTCATGAAACTAAAACCACGCGCAGCGTCATCCAGTTGTGGCGACGAGACACCAATGTCTAATAAAATGCCATCCACTTTACCAATGAGATCGTTCTGCTCTGCTACTTCGTATAAATTCGAAAAACGAGTATGTGCAATCGCAAAACGTGGATCATCAGCGAATTTTTCGGCTGATTGTATCGCTTGTGGATCTTGGTCAATTGCTTGCAAGCGACCTTCATCACCAAGGCGTGCTAAAATTTGTCCAGAGTGGCCGCCACGTCCAAACGTACCATCCATGTATATACCGTCTGGCTTAATTGCGAGGGCATCGATGGTTTCGTCCATTAATACGGATACGTGTTCAAATTGCGCTGTCATTAGCTATTATTTGCCTTTTTTTGTGCTGTTAGAGTGTAAAATTATCTAAATCTTGGTTAGGTTCAAAATCGCCAAGCCTTTCAAGCTCAGTATCTTGCTGCATTTGCTCGTGCCAACGCGCCTCATCCCAAATTTCAAATTTATTCATCAAACCAACTAGCATGATTTTTTTGCCAAGTGATGCATGAGCCCTCAGTGACGGCGCAAGCAAAATTCGACCATTTTTATCAAGTTGATATTCAGTAGCATTCCCGAGCAACATACGCTGCATTCGACGGGCTCGTGGGTTCATATTGGAGATTTTAGCTAAACGGCTTTCTATTTCTAGCCACTCAGCCAGCGGATACAACCATAAACACGGCTCATTTAATGCGACG
This sequence comes from Pseudoalteromonas sp. NZS71_1, assembly GCF_015864305.1. NCBI lineage: Bacteria > Pseudomonadati > Pseudomonadota > Gammaproteobacteria > Alteromonadales > Pseudoalteromonadaceae > Pseudoalteromonas > Pseudoalteromonas sp. NZS71_1. The sequence goes on from NZ_JADYXM010000002.1 coordinate 444,983, forward strand.
GTACAAATAACCGTTCCCTGATCTTCAGACAATAGAGATTCTCGGTACTTAGTCGGTACCGCAAAACGCCCCTTATCATCCAAACTCAGTGAACTCGCGCCACGAAACATAAAAAACCTACTTTAAAATTGTTTTATTCAACTTTTGTTTATTTTTATCCAGTGTGATCCACTAAAAACCACTTTTTACCACAGTGCTCCAGTTTAGGGCTTGACAAGCCATTTTGTCAAGTAAGCTGACCAGCTTTAGTAAGTCCCAAAGCTAGAAAAAATAAGGGCTCAAGCGAAGCGTTTGAATTACGTGGGAAAAAGTGGGATTGTGATGAAAAAAATATCTATTCTGTTTTTTATAACTTTCTGTTTACACGCTTTACTTACTGAATAACCAATGAATATTTACAACTTTTTAAGCATTTTCACTCCCTTTGTAAAATTTACCTAACCGTGTAGTAATAGTTACTGTTTATTTTAAAATACTAATTATCAAAAATTAAAAAATACAAACAAAACTTATCAAATTCAGTCAGTTAAAATAAATAACAAGTTTGGTTTAATCATTGCATTATCTAAATCACTATTTAAATTTTTAACTTATTAAGGATTGATTATGGCTACTGCAACGAATACGAAACCAAATACAACTTCAGATGTTAAGCCTGACGTTAAACTAACAAATACTGAGTCTCCTCTTACAGAGAAAGCAACATCAGCGGCGCACGATGCCGTAGATGCACTTTCTAGCAAAGCTGCAACAGCTGAAAGCAGTGTGCGTAAAGGAGCTTCTAGCTCAGCAGATGCATTAAGCGAAAAACAACTTATTGCACGCGAAAAGTTAAGTGAATGTACAGCTAAAACCCGTGCATTTGCTTCTGAAAATCCATTAGCAACCGCGGGTATTGCTTTTGCTGCGGGTATGCTGATTACATCACTATTTCGTCGTAAGTAATCAGTGATGAATAACCCACAAACAAGCGCAGCCAAGGATGGTGAAGCGCAAAACCAAACAACTGAGCAGCAGAGCCAAAAGGACGATTGGCAAGATCATATTGCAAAGCTTTTAGAGTACTCTAAGCAGCTCAAGGATGATTACCAAACTCAAGGAAAGATCACCCATCAGCTTGCTAAAGCTGAATGGCGGTTATCGCTTAGATCGCTTGCATTGATCACTATATTCTTAGGCTGTTTTGCCAGTGGTTTGGTTTTGTTGTGGGCAGGAGTATTAGGCGCTGTTGGATACGGTGTATATGATCTTTTTGGGTCAGTATGGCTAAGTATTGCAACAGCTACTTTGCTGCAAGTTGCTTGTTTAGCATGGCTTTGGAAAAATACGGTTTACCTAAGCAATAAAATTGGCTTTAGTAAAACACTTAAAAGCTTGAAACAACTGTTTAACTTATAAGGAAATTACTATGTTAGTTAACCACTTAATTAAAGCACCTAATGAAAACGTTGATGCTCTGAGTAAGCAAATGGATACGCGCAGTGAGTTGAAACGCCAACATCATGCAGCGTTTCAATATAGACTAAAGCGTTTTGCCGCAACTAAAGTGGGACTAACAAGTGCCTTTTTAGCCGGTGCAGCTGTACAAGCAGGGAAAGGCGAAACCAGCTTGGTAAGAAAATACGGCTGGCTTGTTAGGCTGTTTGCTTAAACGTTAAACATTTCTACCATGATCAGATAGGTAATCAACACTTGGGCCATTTGGCACAACTTGTGTTGGATTGATCATTGTATGGCTAAAATAGTAATGACGTTTAATATAATAAAAATCAACTGTCTGTGCTACTCCCTTAACCTGATATAGCTCTCTAATGTATCCGCTCAGTGCAGGATAGCTTTCAATTGTGCGTAAATTACATTTAAAATGGCCAACGTACACACTATCAAACCGAATGAGAGTGGTGAATAATCGCCAATCTGCTTCTGTGAGGTTATCCCCTGTTAAATACCGCTGTTTGCTCAGTATCCCCTCTACTGTATCAAGTGCTTTAAATACATCATTAAATGCCTCTTCATACGCATCTTGAGTTGTTGCGAACCCCGTACGATAAACACCATTATTTATACTTGGATAAATCAACGCGTTTAATTCGTCAATTTTTGGTTGCAGTGCCTCAGGGTAGTAGTCATCGTTATTACCTGTTAATTCATTAAACGCACTATTGAACATACGTATAATATCGGCAGACTCATTACTGACAATTTTATTCAGCTTTTTATCCCACAATACGGGAACGGTTACTCGCCCGGAGTACTTTGGGTTATTTTTTGTATAAACTTGATGTAAGTAGTTACTATTAAATAAAGCATCGCCAGTACTGTGGTTTTGCGTATCAAAAGCCCAACCACTATCAAGCATGTCAGGGCTAACAACCGACACCGTAATTAAATCTTGTAACCCTTTTAGCGCTCTAAATATAAGCGTTCGATGCGCCCAAGGACACGCAAGTGACACATATAAATGATACCTGTTCGCTTGAGCTTTAAAACCGGCCTCGCCCGTTATTCCAGCGCTACCATCTGCAGTGATCCAGTGACGTAACTGCGCCGTTTCGCGTTCAAACTTACCGTTACTTGAATCGGTGTCGTACCATTTATCTTGCCATTGGCCGTTAACTAATAATCCCATAAAACTCTCCTAAAAATACCGTTAAATTTTGCCAAACTCGCCGTTTTGATAATCACGCACTGCTTGCTGTACTTCAGCTTGCGTCGTCATTACAAACGGCCCCATATGAGCAATCGGCTGATTAAGTGGATCGCCGGCTAAAACCAAAACACCAGCGCCGTGCTCAGAGCTAATATTAATGTCACTACCTGGTTCTAAAATAAGTAACTTGCCCGCTGGTATTGTTTGATTGTCGCTCGTTATTAGTGAGCCGCTATGAATATAAAGCATTACTTTTTGTTGGCTAAGAGGCTCTAAATAAATGCTTTTACCAGCAGGTAATATAATATCAGCAAGCGCCGCATTAGCAGCTAAACTTTGCAGAGCGCTTGTAAGCGTTTCACTTTCAAACTGCCACGATCCCGCAAGTGCTTTTAACGTCACACCTTGCGTATTTGTAAAACTCGGAGCTGGGTTTTTAGTCGTATCTTGATAACGTGAATCACGCATTTTTTCTGCGCTTGGCATATTGATCCAAATTTGAAAGCCATGCAGTCCATCTACAGCATCCGCGAGTGGCATTTCACTGTGCATAACGCCGCGCCCTGTACTCATCCATTGCACATCACCTGCTTTAATTGCTTCTCTGTTACCCATTTGGTCACGATGTTCAAAGCCACCTTTTAGAATATAAGTAAACGTTTCAATACCTCGGTGCGGATGCTCAGGAAAGCCTCCCATATAATCTTTTTTGTCGTCTGACTTAAGTTCATCAATCATTAAAAAGGGATCTAAATATTTACCATCAAACCCAGGTATACGGCTAATACTCACACCATCGCCATCTTGAGTTGCATAAGCTGTAAGTATTTTTGATATTTTCATTTATTAATTCACTCTAAAGAATAAGTTTATGAGGTTATTAAATCATCCATTAAACAAAACAACTATGTCTTTAAATCGACCTTAACATTCCAAAAAATAGAACTATAATGATTCATTGGTTACATTTTCAACCTTATAATTACTATGGTTATTTGGAGTGAATTTGGCTACAATTGTTATTGCAAAATACAAAACTAAGGAATGGTTATTTTTACTTATTCTCTCAAACATCAGCTTTATCGTTTACTTATATTGCTAAGTATTCCGGGCACCGCTGTAATTATTTTTACACTGCTGCTTGAACGCGATCACTCTATTGAGCAAAGTGAAAAAAAAGTAGAAAATATTGCTAAGCAATTAATTTTACAGCAAAAGCACTTAGTCGATGATATTGACCGTTTAGCGCGTTATTTGGCTAAAGAGGAAAGTAAGAAAGAAAATTTAGCAACGACCTGCCCTAATTATTTTAATCAATTTAGATCTATTTACGCACATGTTGCCAATATCGGGATTATAGATCCAAATGGCATTGTTATATGCACAACAAGCGGGTTAGCCAAAACAATTAATATTGCCGATCGGGCGTATTTCCAAAACGCCTTAAAAAGTAACCAATTGTCGGTAGGTTATTTTCAGCACGACCGAAGTCTGCAAAAAAACACCCTTAATTTTGCGTTACCTATTATTAATAAAAAAAATGTAATTCAGGGCGTTGTAGTTATCGTTGTTGCGCTTGACTGGTGGAACAATGCTTTTAATGACATTGAACTTCCGCCAGGTTCTATTGCTGCAATTGCTGATTCTAACGGAAAAATTTTAGCGCGTTATCCACCTACAACGGCCGCGCTTGGCGATAATATTGCACAGACTTTATTAGCAACTGATTCTTCGATTGATAATGAGGCATCAACAAAAATAAAATCCATTGAAGGTGAAGCCCGAATGCTTCACCACTCTGTTATTTACAGCGATCCGAGTAATAACAGCTTAAATATACATATCGCACTTCCTGTTACGCATGCTTTAAAGCAAATAAATAATAATTTTTTTATAGCGATTGGTGTGTTTATTTTATCGCTGCTGATACTGTCTTTAATTGCACGTAAACTACTTAAAACCAGCATTATTGACCCAATTAATAATCTAACAAATGCAACAAACGTATTGGCTAAGGGCGAGATGCCCGCACAAAAAATACAACCCAATAATCCAGAGCTAAATACTCTCTATCAGCGTTTTAAATCAATGGCGCAAACTCGGTTAACAGCTGAAGCTAATTTAAAAAACAAGCATGATGAGCTTACTAGCTTGCTTAATACTCTGCCCGATAGTTACGTTAGAATTAACATCCATGGCGATATTCTCAACATAACAGGACAGTTTAAGCCTCAAGTAAATCCTAACAGCACTGTAGTACCTCATTTATCATCAATACTTTCACACAGCAATGTTCAGCTTTTGTTATCGCAGTTATCTAAACTTGATGTTTCGAGTAATTTAGAATTCACACTCGAAAAATCAGATCCTAAACGCAGCTTTGAAGCACGTATTAGCGCAATGCAAAGTAAAAATGAATACGTTGTTGTGCTACGAGATATAACACAACGAAAAGTAAATGAAGAAGCACTCCACCTTGCCTCACTAGTGTATAACAACAGTAGTGAAGGCATGGCAATCACCGATCCAACGGGCATTATATTTGATGTAAATCCTGCGTTTTGTAAAACGACTTTATATAGTAAAGAAGAAGTTATTGGCCGGTCCTCTTCAATTCTTTCATCAGGAAAACATGATAAGAATTTTTACAATAAAATGTGGTCTGAATTACAGCAAACAGGCCGCTGGCAAGGCGAGGTTATTAACCGTAAAAAGAACGGGCAGCTTTACTCTGAGTGGCTCACAATCGATACTATTTATGATACAAACAACGCACCTATTCGTCGTATCGCGATATTCACAGACCTCACAGAAAAAAAACAAGCTGATGAAACCATTTGGCGACAAGCTCATTTTGATCACCTAACTGACTTACCAAATCGTTTAGAGTTAAAGGAGCGATTAAATCAACGATTTTCAAATGTTGTTACTCCAGATAATCAATTGGTTGTCATGCTTTTAGATATTGATCACTTTAAAGATATTAATGACACATTAGGCCATCACTATGGCGATAACTTATTAAAACTCGTATCTCAGCGTATAGTCCAGTCGGCAAAAAACGCTGAGTTTGTGGCACGAATTGGGGGAGATGAGTTTGTTATTGTATTTAGTCACATTAAAAGTACGCGCCATATTAATCAAATTGCGAGTAATATTTTACTTAGTCTATCGTCAGCTTTGCATCTTGAAAACGAAGAGTTATTTATTAGTGCAAGCATAGGCATTGCTTGCGCTCCTAATGATGGTGAAAATACTGAACAGCTTTTAAAGGCAGCCGATCAGGCTATGTATAAAGCAAAAAGTAATGGTCGTAACTGTTTTGAGTTTTTCTCTGCTGACATGCGCGAATATGCACACGCGCGCATGGTGCTATTAAAAGACTTACGAAGTGCCATAGAACTTGAACAGTTTGAGTTATTTTATCAGCCCATAGTTGCTTTAAATGATTTACATATTCATAAAGCTGAAGCGCTTATTCGTTGGCAACATCCCGAAAAAGGCCTAATTAGCCCTATCGCATTTATCCCACTTGCTGAAGAAACCAGGCAAATAAATGCAATTGGTCAATTTGTATTTGCCCAAGCTTTGCAAACACTTAACGATATAAAAACACTAACCGATGATACTTTTCAAATAAGTGTAAACGTATCGCCAGTGCAATTATCCACGCCAGAGAGTGGCATAGATGAATGGTACGATATGCTAAAAGCAGCAAAGCTGCCTGCTTCGTCAATTGTCGCAGAAATAACTGAAGGCTTAATGGTTAACCCTGAAGCACTTACGCAAAGACGCCTAAAAGAAATAGTAAAATCAGGTATGCAGCTTGCTCTTGATGACTTTGGTACCGGGTATTCGTCGCTCGCTTACTTACAAGAAATGGACACCGACTATTTAAAAATAGATAAACGTTTTGTTGATAATATTCAAGTAGGCAGCCAAGAACTTGCATTGTGTGAAGCCATCATTGTTATGGCGCATCAGTTGGGCTTAAAAGTAATCGCCGAAGGAATTGAAACTAAATTACAAATGCAGCTACTGCTTGAAGCAGGATGTGATTACGGTCAAGGTTATTTATTTTCAAGACCTTTAAATAAAAGCAGTTTTATGGCACTTCTAGCTGATAAAAAAGTAGCTTTGTTAAAATAAATAGACAAAAAATCACTGTTACGCAATAAATAATGCGTCTGCGCGGTCAAGTTAAGCAATCAGATATAAAGTAGTAACAGGATTTAAAAATGGCAAAAGCAACATTAGAGCAATGGCGAATGTTTAAAGCGGTTGTGGATCATGGCGGGTTTGCAGGCGCAAGCGCAGCTGTACATAAAAGTCAGTCAACCGTACACCATGCTGTGCAAAAACTTGAAGCCGCCTTGCAAATTAAGTTGCTTGAAGTAAAAGGCCGTAAAGCATTTTTAACCGATAGCGGTAAGCTGATTTTACGCAGAGCCGAGTTTTTAATTGAGGAAGCGACTAAAATAGAATCGGTAGCAAGTACACTAAGCGAAGGCGTGGAAAGCACATTAAAAATAGCTGTTGATGAGGTTTTTCCACACGCTATTTTATATCAAGCACTTGCTAAAACGAGTGAGCTTTACCCTCTTTTAAAAATTGATTTAGTAGAAAGCGTGCTAACAGGTGCAAACGAATTATTACATAACTCAGTGGTTGATTTAGCTATTTCGTCAATTCCTATCTATGGAATTAGTTGCAGTACGTTATGCGATATAGAGTTTATAGCGGTTGCGCATAAAGACCATGTATTACACCAACATACTGAACAACTCAACTTTCGTGATTTAAAGCTACATAGACAAATAGTAGTTCGCGATTCAGCAACCCACACCAGTCACAATGAAGGCTGGCTAGGTGCAGATATGCGCTGGACAGTAAGCCACTTACGTAACTCTATTGATATGGTTAGTCAAAATTTAGGTTACGCTTGGCTGCCAAAAACACAAATTGCACACTTAATTGAAGATCAAACCCTCATTGCACTTAATTTAGACCAAGGTACAACCCGCACTCTTAATTTATATTTAATGTGCAACGACAACGATAGGCTTGGTCCTGCAGCACAAGAGTTTAAAGAGCAAATTACTGCACTTACTAATTTAGCTAATTAATAGCTATTCATTTTTTACATCGAGGTGATCTGCTACATAGGCGCCTCGCTGCCCACGCTCTTTAGCCGGCCCTACAGTGCTATCTTTACCTGTTTGCTGCTCAGTAGCTGCATTAATTACAGCACCTAATGTGATTATATAAGCGCTGATATACAACCACATCAGCATGATCACTACACCACCTAGTGAGCCATACGTTTCATTGTAACTAGAAAAACGCGACACATAAAATGAAAAACCTATAGATGCTAAAATCCAAAGCACGGTAGCAATAGACGACCCCATTGTGATCCAACGCCATTTAGCAGGTTTACGATGTGGGGCATAACGATATAAAAGTACCAATGCAAAATTAAAGGTAAAAGCCAATAATGGCCAAGAAATGAGTTTAATTAATAAATCTATACTTTCTTTTAGTCCCACTAAATTAAGTACAATAGGTAAAATACCAATAATTAATAGCGCAAAAATTGCGACTACAATCGCTCCTACCGAAAATAAAAAGCGCACTAGTTGAGCCTGAAAAAATGAGCGTTTTTCATACTCACGATAACTAATATTACATGCAGTAATAAGTGCTTGGCTGCCCTTTGAGCTACTCCAAATAGTAAGTATGAGCGTACCAATTGCACTTAAGCTCAAGCTTGCACTTGATGTTTTAGCTAGGCTAGAAACCTGAGACAAAATCAGTTCGCTGGTGCTTGGTGGAAGCAAAGTAACTATTTTACTTAAGTGCTCACTAATATCTGTTGGGGATGAAAAGTACGCATACACCGATACCATCGCCGCAATGGCTGGAAAAATAGCAAGTAACGCATAAAATGCCACACCGGCTGCCACTATAGATAAGTTATCTTCACTCATTTGCTTAAAAATACGTTTAACAATATCCCACCAACCTATAAAAGGGATATGTGCAGGCTGCTCTGCTTGCTGTCCTCGTTTAGCTTCTTTCATTCTAAACCTCAATATTTGTATTACGTTACTACAGCAAAATATTTGCCAAGTTATAAGCGTTTGGTACCAAACTTGCTAATATTTATCTATATATGACTCTAACACGGAAGATAAGCCATGCTCGGTACCCTAAAAAGCAGTGTAGCGCTAAATAATACAACACCAATAACTGAAGTGATCAAAGTTGATACACTTTCGTGGAACTTCTTTTATGAGCAAGGCGTGCAATTACTTCACGTAACAGCGCAAATATTACCCACTATTTTACTCGGTATAATGCTTTTAGTACTCAGTTACTTAATTTCAGGACCACTTTCTAGATTACTAATCAAACCCATTGACTATATGACTGACAGCAAGCTTGTTCACCTAGTTATAAGGCGCAGCATAAGCACCCTAATAATTTTATTTGGGGTATATTTATTTTTACGTTTAGCAGGGCTTACTCAGTTTGCTGTTGCTATTATGAGTGGGACTGGGTTAATAGGTTTAATACTCGGCTTTGCTTTTAGAGACATAGCAGAGAACTTTATTGCCAGTTTATTACTGAGCGTACAAAGACCTTTTAAAATTGACGATGTAATTGAAGTGGATGGCCGATTAGGTATTGTTAAAAAAGTAACAGCAAGAGCAACCACACTTGTTGATTACGATGGCAATCATATTCAAATACCCAATGCGACTGTATATAAAAATACCATTAAAAACCTAACTGCCAATCCAAAAATGCGCGGCAAAGTAGAAATTGGTATTGGCTACGATAACGATATACGCAGCGCACAAACCCTCGCCCTCGATATTGCCAATCAACAAAATGCGGTACTTAGCGACCCACCCGCGCAGGTTTTAATAAAAAACTTAGGCTCATCTACTATTAACTTCGTTTTGTATTTTTGGGTTAATAGCGAGCAGCACAGCCCATTAAAAGTAGCCTCCCAGCTTATGCGCGAATTAGTCAATGAGTTCACAAAACAAAACATCAGCATGCCTGATGACGCACGAGAGAGAATTATACTCACCGACCCTAATGAAAATGCTTCTAGCTTAGAGGAAAAACAACCATCGCAAATACAAAGCGAAAAAAGTGAAACTGTTGAGCAAACTAAAACGCTTGATGATGTAAGTAGTGATACCGACGAAATACGTGAACAAGCAGAGCAATCTCGCGATCCAGAACAAGGGAAAAATATTATTTAATAATACTTAAATTTTATTAACTAAAATTTAAACACAAAAAAGCCCGCAGTGTTAACTGCGGGCTTTTTATTGAATGAGTGAGTCAGCCGTATAAGCCGGGTTTTGTCCTTTCCGAAGAAAGTGATAATCATTCGTCTAGGCCATAAATCGCTCTATGGCTCAAGCAACCTACCCGGTTCCAACGTGGGCCACGCCATAAGGAACCCTATTTGGTCTTGCTCCGAGTGGAGTTTACCTTGCAACCGACTATTACTAGCGGCCCGGTGCGCTCTTACCGCACCCTTTCACCCTTACCAATCGAGATTGGCGGTCTCCTCTCTGCTGCACTTGTCGTGGGCTCACGCCCCCCAGCCGTTAGCTGGCACTCTGCCCTATGGAGCCCGGACTTTCCTCCCCCTGATCATTTTCGTCACAGGCAGCGATCATCTTGGCTGACTCGGCGCGCAGTATACATGAGGCTAATACCAAGCGCAGTAAAATTTACTCTTTTTCTTCAATAATTGTTTTGTATAAAGCGTTTTTCTTCATACCAAAGTATTCAGCAACCACACCACAGGCCTTTTTCATTGGCATTTCACTCTCAAGAAGTGCCAGCATTTTGCGCGCTTCAGGCGGAACATCGTCTATTTGCTTTGGTTTGCCCGGAAGCATAAGCACTATTTCGCCGCGCTGCTTGGTAGGATCATCAGTTAAAAACTGTTTAAGCTCACTTACACTACCATTAAAAAATGTTTCAAAGGTTTTGGTTAGCTCTTTAGCAAACACAACTTGCTGCTCATCACCAAGGGCTAGTGCTAAATCATCAAGGCTTGCCATAATACGGTGCGTACTTTCGTACATTATGCTGGTAATGCCTGAGTTAACAGCTTCGGTAAAAAAGTCTTGGCGAGCTTTGCTTTTAGCTGGCGTAAAACCAATAAACTGAAAACGGTCGGTTGGTAAACCTGAACAACACACGGCTGTAATTGCAGCACATGCACCTGGAACAGGTGTAACATGGGCGCCTTGTTCGCGGCATAGATTTACAACAGCGTAGCCTGGGTCACTAATTAGCGGTGTACCAGCATCAGATACTAAAGCAATATTTAAACCTTGATTAAGTTGATCAATAATTTGTTGTGCTTTTTGCTTTTCGTTGTGGTCGTGTAATGCAAACGTTTTTGCCTTAATACCAAAGTGGCTAAGTAGCTTGCCGGTATGGCGAGTGTCTTCAGCAGCTATTAAGTCAACTTGCGATAATGTCGCAATGGCACGGTGACTTAAGTCGTCATAATTGCCAATTGGGGTGGCAACAATGTAAAGAGTGCCAATTTTCTGTGAATTCTCCTCATTTAACATTGAGGTCTCCTGCGTCAGTCAGTAATATAAGCAAATCGCGTTAACGTATTGGGAAATCATTGTGCGACTTAAACTAGTTAGTCTATTAATTATATTGTCAGGGTTATCGGCGTGTAGCACAACCGAAAAACCAACTAAAAACAGCGATAACGTAAGTAACCGCACTAATGCACTGCAAAATCAGGCAACCAGTGCGCAATCTATCTATCAATTGGCGCAAAACCGCCAAGGTGCCGATAAAATACAGTTATTGTATAGCGCCCGTGATGCAGCAATTAGTGAGCAAAACTGGCCTTTATTAGAGATAATTGGGAATGAGCTTGAATTAACCGCAAGTGTTGATCAAATCCAGAACCGTCTTTATATTGCATTTGCACAAAAACAACAGAATAAAAATGATCAAGCTTTGGTTATTTTACAGTCGCTAGACGGACAACTGACTCAACCTGAGCATTTTGCTTGGCATCAGTTTTTAACGGCCAGCATTTACGCATCGCAAAATTTTCCTAAAAAAGCTGCACCCTACTTTTTTAGAGCCTCTGAAACAGCAACAAAAAATAATATAGAAATCCCTCAACTTAATCAAAATTTGTGGGATAACTTAAAACAACTCTCTTCTTATGCACTTGAACGTTTTAACCGTGGTTCGGTCATTCAGCAAGGGTGGGCTAACCTAGCGTTATATCATCAAGTATATGCAAGTAGTGGCGTAGAGTTAGATCAAGCGATCAACAATTGGCGCAGACGCTATATTGGGCATCCGGCTTTTACTGTATTACCTGAACAAGATGAAATGCTTACTGAACTTGCTCCTATCAATATAGAGCGCTTAGTTGTGCTGTTTCCACAATCGGGCCCTAACGAACGTTTAGGTGATGCCCTTAAAGCTGGCGTATTAGCTGCACTTGATACGCAAAATATCAACGACACTATTTTTATTGATGAAAACCTAAGTACAGAAGAAATTGCAGCGCAACTTGAAGAAATAAAGCCTGACTTTGTAATTGGTCCTCTACTTAAAGCAAATATTGATAAACTTGCCAATGCACAAACTCTTATTGATACTCCGGTACTGCATTTAAACACCTTTGATGGTGAGCGAATTTCGCTTCAGCATTATTACTTTGCACTAAACCCTGAGCACGAAGTACAACAAGCCTTAGAACACTTTTTAACTAAGGGCTATCAAAAACCTATGTTACTTGCACCAAATAACGCAAATGGCCAACGCTTGGTTGATTACTTTAACTTACAGTGGCAACGCTATAGCGAAACCAAGCCGCAAATAGGTTTTTATAACGATAAAAAAGATATGCCTAATACAATTACCAGCTTGTTAGAAGTTGATAAATCAAAAGAGCGCATAAAAACGATTAAAGCACTATTTAAACAGGAAGTAGAAAACGAAACCCGTTCGCGTAGTGATATAGACGTTATTTATATTTTGGGTGATGCAATAGAAACACGCTTAATTAAACCCTACCTCGATGTAAACGTAAGTACATTTGCAGATCGTATTCCACTTTATGCCAGCTCTAAAAGTCATAGTAAACAAATTGACAGTACTGACAAAGGCGACTTAGACGGCCTATACTTCACTGAATTGCCGTGGATGCTCGATTCGCAAATTAAACAACATAACTTACGCCAGCAGTATGATTCGTTATGGCCAGAGCAAGTAGATATTAGCCAACGCTTATTTGCAATGGCGTACGATGCTGTATCAATATTACATGACATCAGGCAGTTAAGCGTAATGCCAGGCAATCAATATAGTGGTTTAAGCGGTAAGTTATCTGTTAATACCAGCGGCCATATAGAACGCACGCTCGACTGGGCTCAATATACAAACCGTCGCATTAAGCCTGTGCAATTAGAAACACAACGCCCTGTACCATTGTTTATGCAATCAGCAGGTGACATACAAACTATCAATTAAATTTAATTAAGGGGGCGGCATGTCGTGGTTTAAAGAGCTGTGGCACAATAGTCGCGAAAAAGGCCAGTATTATGAGCTTGAAGCGCAAAAATACTTAGTTACTCAAGGGCTAACACCCATTGAACGTAATTATTACTGCCCCTTTGGTGAGCTTGATGTCATTATGAAAGAAGGCGATACCCTTATATTCGTTGAGGTTAAGTTTCGCAAAAATAATGCTCGTGGCGGTGCCAACTATGCGCTTAGTCCACAAAAACAAGCTCGATTAAAACGTAGTATTTATCATTACTTAGCAGCTAAAAATTTAACTAACCAAGCTCTAAGAATTGATTATGTAGCCATTACAGGAGAAGCATCTCCTAATATTAATTGGCTTAAAAATGTATTTTAAACGCAAATACAAAGATAAATTATTGGTAGGCTATGCAAGACACAATTAAAGAAATTTTTACAGAAAGCATTCAAGTTCAAATCGCTGCTGGTGAAGTGCTACCTAGTGCGCTTGAGTCAGCTGCATTTACTATTGCACAAAGTCTGATCAACGGAAATAAACTCATTTGCTGCGGTACTGCAAATTGCCACATGCTCGCTCAGCATATGGCGGGTGTGTTGGTTAATCATTATGAAACCGAACGTCCCTGCTTACCTGCAATTGCTCTATCGCAAGAAAACGTTAATCTTGGGCAAAGTACTCAAGTAGACGATCACGATACATTTGCTCGCCAAGTCCGCGCTTTTGCCCAGCAAGGTGATTTATTGCTCGTACTGGCTATAAACGGTAACGAAAAACATGTTATTTCTGCCGTTGAAGCTGCACTAACTAAAGATATGAAGGTCATAGTTATGGTTGGTGATGATGGTGGCGAGTTGGTAGGCCTACTTGGACCTAACGATGTTGAAATTAGATCGCCATCTAAACGCCCTAGCCGCATTATCGAATCCCATTTAGTTAACTTACATTGTTTAAGCGAACTTGTTGATTTAACGCTTTTCCCTCAGGATGAAAATTATGTTTAAACGCTCTCTTATTGTTTTAGGTACTGTTGTATTACTGCAAGGCTGCGCAGCCGCTGTTGTTGCAGGTACAGCCAGTGCAGTAACTGCAGCGAACGACCGTCGTACTATTGGCTCTCAAATTGACGATAACAATATTGAAATAAAAGCCAGTATTGCACTTAGCGAAGTAGAACGTCTTGAAAAGTTTGCCAATATAAGCGCTGTAAGCGTTAACGGTATTGTTTTACTTGTTGGCCAAGTATCTAACGAAGAAATGAGAAACGAAGCGCAGCGCACCATTGAGGGCGTTTCAGGTATTCGTAAAATACATAACCAAATTCGTATTGGCTCAAATACTGGCATTACTACACAGACTCACGACTCTTGGCTAACTTCTAAAGTAAAAGCCCAGCTACTAACAGCAAAAGACATTAGCAGTAATAACATTAAAGTAGTGACAGAAAATGCTGAGGTTTTTTTAATGGGCTTAGTATCTGACTCTGAGTCAACTCAAGCTGTAAATATTGCCCGCAATGTTTCTGGCGTAGAGCGTGTAATTAAAGTATTTGAATATATGTAAAGCAAAATACAGACATAAAAAAACCGCTTATTCAGCGGTTTTTTTTGGCATTTACTTATTATTTAATAACGCGTAAATGAGAGCCTTTTTTCTTCTCAGGCTTTTCTGGTGGTGTTTCGTCAATAAACTCAGCTGATGAATCAACACTTTCAAGCTCTGGCACAAAATCGTCTTCGTCCTCTAAAAACTCATCTGCGGTAAAGACTGTTCCTTCGCCATTTTCACGCGCGTATATTGCAAGCACAGCACCTAGAGGTACATACACTTGCATTGGCTGACCACCAAAGCGCGCACTGAAGCTAAGTTGGGTTAAGTCTAACGAAAACTGTGTGACCGCTGATGGACTTATGTTTAAAACAATTTGTCCGTCTTGAACAAATTGTGTTGGCACTTGTACATTTGCAAATCCAGCGTCTACCACTAAATGCGGTGTACACTCGTTATCGACTATCCAATCAAAAAAAGCACGTAATAAATAAGGACGATTAGGCGTCATTATAAACGGATCTCACGCTCAGCTTCAGTTAAAGAGGCTTGGAATGACTCACGTTCAAATAAACGGATCATGTACTCTTTAAGCTCTTTAGAACCGGCACCATTAAGCTCAATACCAAACTCTGGTAAACGCCATAACAGTGGAGCTAAATAACAGTCTACTAAGCTAAACTCTTCACTCATAAAGTAAGGTGCTTCGCTAAAAATAGGTGCTACAGCAAGCAATGCTTCTGTTAGCTCTTTACGAGCTTGAGCAGCATCTGACGTGTTGTTACTGATTTTGTCAGCTAGGCTGTACCAATCAGTATCAATACGATGCATCATTAAGCGGCTACGACCACGCATTACCGGGTAAACAGGCATTAGTGGAGGATGAGGAAAACGTTCATCAAGGTATTCCATGATGATGTTTGCCTGGTATAAACCAAGCTCACGGTCAATCAGTGTTGGCACTGTACCGTAAGGGTTAATTTCGTGAAGTGCTTCTGGCAAGTTATCTTTTTCAGCCAAATGAATATCTACACTTACACCTTTTTCCGCAAGTACAATACGTACTTGGTGGCTATACATACAGTTAGCACCAGAAAAAAGGGTCATTACAGGGCGCTTATTGGCAGCTACGGCCATGCCTATACCTCCATTAAATAACTAAAACAGCAAAAGGGGCTTAAGCCCCTATTGCAAAATTACCTTTAAAAATGTTCAACCTAATGAACATCTCTCCAGTATTCTTTCTTAAGCATAAATGCCAAGATAAACAGGATAATTAAAAATCCTATTACCTTAATACCTAGCGCTTCCGATTCAAGACGTGAAGGTTCACCCACGTACTCAAGGAAGTTTGTTAAATCACGAGCCGCTTGGTCGTATTCATCTATGCTTAATTCGCCCGTACCATCTGTTTCAGTAGCAATAACTTTAGTCACAGTGTGACCATGCTCTTGTACTTCTTTAGTGATAGGTGTTGGTAAACCTTGTAGTTCTTGAAGAACGTGAGGCATACCTACCGATGGGAAAACAATGTTGTTAACCCCAAACGGGCGAGATTCATCTTTATAAAACGATTTTAAGTACGTGTAAATATAATCTGGTGATTTTACACGAGCAATTAGAGTTAAATCCGGCGGAGCCGCACCAAACCATTTTGCTGCATCGTCTTTTGTAATCGCGTTAGTAATATGACTACCAACTTTAGAACCGTCAAAAATCAACTGCTCTAAACCAACCTCTGTTGGGATACCGATATCACGAAAAGTACGTTCATAACGTTGATACTGCATTTGGTGACAACCAAGACAGTAGTTCATGAACAACTTTGCACCGCGTTGTAAAGATGGTTGATCAGTAAGGTCGTTGTTCGCTTCCATTAAAGGAACCGATGGACCCGCTGCCATAACCATGTTCGGCAACAAGTTTACTGATAAAGCAAATAAACCAATAATAAGCTTCTTCATCATTTCGTTAACCTCTCTGGCAATGGCTTAGTTTTTTCGTTCTTACTGTATACAAACAACAGTACGAAGAACATAAAGTAAGTCACAGTACAGATTTGAGAAATAATCGTTTTCATATCAGTTTGTGGAGTTGCGCCCACCCAACCTAGAAGAACGAAAGTTACAACAAAACCTGCAATGTTCCATTTATGGAAACCACAACGGTAACGAACCGATTTAACTCTACCACGGTCTACCCAAGGTAGTAACGCAAGTACCACAATCGATGCACCCATCGCCGCAACACCGATTAACTTATCAGGGATTGCACGTAAGATTGCATAGAATGGCGTAAAGTACCAAACCGGGAAAATATGCTCAGGTGTTTTAAGTGGGTTAGCTGCCTCGAAGTTTGGACCTTCTAAAAAGAAGCCATTCATCGCTGGCATAAAGAAAACAACCCAACAGAACAATATTAAGAAACCAACCACACCCACAATATCTTTAACTGTGTAGTAAGGGTGGAACGGTATCGCATCAACAATATCTTTCTTGTCAGTGTAATACTCATGAAATTTAAATTTAGGCTTATCTTCTTCAGCTACTGAGCCTTTCTTACGTTTAATCTCAATACCTTCAGGGTTATTTGAACCCACTTCGTGTAGAGCAACAATGTGTAAGAAAACTAAGATTACAATAACCAGTGGTAGTGCAATTACATGTAATGCAAAGAAGCGGTTAAGCGTTGCACCTGATATTACATAGTCACCACGGATCCAAAGTGTTAAGTCATCACCAATAACCGGAATAGCCCCGAATAAGGAGATGATTACCTGTGCACCCCAGAACGACATTTGCCCCCATGGTAATAAATACCCCATGAATGCTTCAGCCATTAGCGCTAAGAAAATAAACATACCAAATAACCACAGTAACTCACGTGGTTTTTGATAAGAACCGTAGATCATGCCACGGAACATATGCATATATACAACGATGAAAAACGCTGATGCACCGGTTGAGTGCAAGTAACGTAATAACCAGCCATATTCTACATCACGCATGATGTATTCTACTGAAGCGAATGCGCCTTCAGAAGACGGAACAAAGTTCATCGTTAACCAAATACCTGTTAGGATTTGGTTTACTAGTACCAACATGGCTAATGAGCCAAAAAAGTACCAGAAGTTAAAGTTTTTAGGTGCTGGATACTGTGCAATATGCATGTTCCAAACACGTGTCATTGGGATACGGTCGTCTATCCAACCAATAATCTTACCAAACATTAGGCTGCCCCTTTTTCTTCGCCCACTAAAATAGTGGTCTCATCAAGAAAAGTATAAGGTGGTATCTCTAAGTTTAATGGAGCAGGTACCGATTGAAATACACGGCCAGCCATATCAAATTTAGAACCATGACATGGGCAATAGAAGCCATCATCGGTTCCTTCAACTTTCTCACTAAAGTTACCTTGGAAAAAGCCAGGTGAACACCCTAAATGCGTACAAATACCTACAGCCAGAAAGATTTCTGGACGTAATGAACGGTAATCATTTGTTGATGATTCTAATTGTTGTGGCTCTTGCGAATGCGGATCACGAAGTTGACCTTCATGTTCTTTCATTTGCTCAAGCATTTTTGGGGTCCGTGATACAACCCATACAGGTTTACCACGCCACTCGACACGTATTAATTGTCCCGGTTCAAGTTTGCTGATATCTACTTCTACAGGCGCACCCGCAGATTTAGCTCGCTCACTTGGATTCCAAGACGCAATAAAAGGAACAGCAGCCCCAGCCGCACCAACACCACCTACAACAGAGGTAGCTATGGTTAAAAAGCGACGTCGGCCATTGTCTACAGGCGCATTGCTCATCCACTTATCTCCACTATGATTCTCAACACTTGCTATATTGAGAACATCAGTTACAGCAGGTTAATTATTCGAATTTTTAAAATAGAAGCGATCATAATTAAAACCCTTGATTAAAACAAGGTTATTCAAAGCCCTATGCTCGAATAAAACTAACTTGATCAAAATTTGATTAAGTAAGCTCGAGAATAAAGCCGAACGACTATAATAACGCTTCTGTAAAAACAATATACTGACCAAGATCAACACCACTAAGAGGAAACAGTAAAAACTGTACATAGTGCGGTTAAACTCACTCATTTTACTTCAATGCCAATTGTAGCAAAAAATTCCACCAATTAACTGATGGATTTAAACTAATTACGATAATTATTTAACTTTTTTGCAGCTATCTGAGTGTTTTTTAACTTTCGTTTGATTAATACGCAGTTATTAATCAATTTGATCATCATTAATTGCTGCAATCACCCAGTATCACCGTCGATATAAATAACTTTATATTAAGTTGCAAATGTAAACATTTTGATTTGAAAACAAAAAACCCAGCATAAGCTGGGTTTTTGAATTCTTGATAACGTATAGATTAACGTTTTGAGAACTGTGGACGCTTACGCGCTTTCTTAAGACCCACTTTCTTACGTTCAACTTTACGTGCATCACGTGTAACAAAACCTGCTTTACGAAGTTGTGAACGTAATGATTCGTCAAACTCCATAAGTGCACGAGTGATACCATGACGGATAGCACCAGCTTGACCAGTTGTACCACCACCAGAAACGGTGATGTAAAGGTCAAATTTTTCAGTCATATCAACTAGCTCAAGAGCTTGATGAACAACCATGCGTGCTGTTTCGCGACCAAAATACTCTTCTAGAGAGCGTTTGTTGATTACGATGTTACCAGTGCCTGGGCGTAAGAATACGCGAGCACTTGAACTTTTACGACGACCTGTACCGTAGTATTGATTTGCCATGATGGTGCTCCTTAAATGTCTAGAACCTGAGGCTGTTGTGCAGCATGGTTGTGCTCAGTACCTGTGTAAACTTTAAGTTTACGGTACATAGCGCGGCCTAAAGGACCACGTGGCAACATGCCCTTAACAGCCTTCTCGATGATCATTTCAGGCTTTGCAGCTTGAAGTTTATCAAAAGTAGTAGACTTAAGACCACCTGGAAAACCAGAGTGTGAATAGTACACTTTGTTTTTGAATTTGTTACCAGTTACAGTAACTTTTTCAGCGTTGATAACGATGATATAATCACCAGTATCTACGTGCGGTGTATATTCAACTTTATGCTTACCGCGTAGGCGATGAGCGATTTCAGTAGCGATGCGACCTAAAGTTTTACCTTCAGCGTCAACTACGTACCAGTCACGTTTTACTGTTTCTGGTTTAGCAACAAACGTTTTCATTTATAAAAATCCAATGTTTTTCAATTAAAACCACAAGTAGTTAATATTAACTACTGCTCTAAGTTTGCTATAACCCCTTCGAGTTTTAGACTTTTGCGCCGCTCACAAGTGGCTAGACTATATGAGGGCATAGAACGCAACGTGGCAGACGCGGGAGTATACCAGCACTTAAAACACATTGCTACTCGCCGGTTGTTTTTTCCACAAGAAATTTTAGAAATAAGAAGTACTATATATGCACCTCTTATTTTTAATGGCTAACCTATTACACTTTTACCTACTAATTTAAACCAAATGCTCTCTAGCTAAATACTCTAGAGACTGCATTTCTTGCAAACGGCTTATACAGCGCTTAAATTCAAAGTTTAAATTACCTTGGGTATAAAGTTCGGTAATAGGTTTTTCAGCCGATATAATTAAAGTTACATGGCGCTCGTAAAATTCATCCACTAAAGCAATAAAGCGTCTAGCGGCATCATCATTAGTTTGCCCAAGCTGTTTTACGTTAGAAATAATCACCGTATTATATAAGCGACTAATCTCCATGTAATCAACCTGACTACGCGCTGTTTCGCATAATTCACTAAACTCAAACATCACCATGCATTTAGCTACTTTTCGCGTTTTGATTAAACGACCTTCTATCTCTATCGGCTCATCTAATTGTCCAGGCTCTGACGATAGCTTATCGAAGTATTCAAATAGGTTTTTATCCGCTTCTTTATCTAACGGACTATGAAAAATTTCGGCTTGCTCTAAGGTACGCAACCGATAATCAATACCTGAGTCTACATTAACTATTTCTGTATTGAGCTTAACCAGTTCTATAGCAGGGACAAAGCGGGCACGCTGCAAGCCATTTCTGTAAAGCTCATCAGGCACTATATTAGATGTAGCAACAAGTACTATACCCCGTGCAAATAGCGCTTCCATTAAGCCACCTAGCAACATAGCATCGGTAATGTCTTGAACAAAAAACTCATCAAAACAAATTATGTCTGTTTCTGCTTTGAAAGTGTCAGCTATTTTTTCTAATGGATTAGCCGTATTGTTTAGTTTTTTAAGCTCATTATGCACTCGGTGCATAAATCGATGAAAGTGCACGCGCATTTTACGTGTGCCCGGTAGTGATTCGTAAAAAGTGTCAACTAAATAAGTTTTACCACGCCCTACTCCACCCCAAAAGTACAAACCTTTTATAGGCGCAGGTTCATCTTTACTAAATAACTTAGCAAAAAAACCTTTTTGTTTTGGCTTTGCCTGAGTTAGGTCATCGTATAGACGTTGTAAATGGCGCACAGCATTTTCTTGTGCTGCGTCGTGTACAAAGTCATCTCGCTTTAAGTCTTGTTGGTATGTTTGCCAAGGAGTCATATCTATTTACAGTTAAAACACAGTTTAATTTGCAAAGCATATTAACACGCATCATAACTCGGGGTATATTACACTTAGTATGATTTATAATTGAATCGGCATTCGTTAGTTATTTTCCCAAAGGGGTAGTTTTTATGGGCACAGTTATGTGGGTAGGTTTAATTGTTATTGCTGCTGTTGTAGCATTTTTTATTGGCGCATTTGTTACTAAAAAACAATTCAAACAAGATGAATTAAAAGAGCAGGCAGAGCAAGCTGAAAATGCGTTAGAGCAGTATCGTCAAGATGTAGCTGATCATTTAGCGAATACTGGCAAGCTCGTAAATAAAATGAAAGAAAACTATGATCAACTGCTTAGTCACGTTGAAGAAACAAACCAACTTCTTCTAGAAGATAGAAATAAAGCACCAGCAGAACCTTATTTTTCTAAAGAAACAACAGAACAACTACAAGCGTCTTTAAAAGAGCGTCGTTCAGATCGTTCTTCAGCCGCAGCACAACCAGCTGATTATGTATCGGGTGAATCTGGTTTATTTGCTGGTCAAAATAAAGTTTCAGAACATTCTAAAGTATCTTGATGAACTTTTTTTAGACCCCATAGTCTTTAGATATAACAGCTTTGTTGTTTTATCTTAATAAACCAAAAAGGGCTGCTTTTAAAGTAGCCCTTTTTGTTTTTGCTTTATCTTAAGTGGAGTTACCCCTGACTATGAAAATGAAATTATCACTTATCAGCGCAGCTATTCTATCTACAAGCTTATTAATGAGCCCTGTAGCGTCTTATGCAAAAATGCCAATTGCAGTAAATGGTCAACAACTACCCACTCTTGCCCCCATGCTAGAGAAAATATCTCCTGGTGTTGTAAGTATCCAAGTTTCAGGCTCTAAAGAAGTGCGCCGCCGTGCAGATCCACTCGAATATTTTTTTGGACAGCAACAGCCTCGCAGTCAAAAACGCCAATTTAGTGGATTAGGTTCTGGGGTCATTATTGATGCTGATGAGGGCTATGTAGTGACTAATAACCACGTAATCCAAGACGCCGAAAAAATGGTAGTTACTCTCGAAGATGGCCGTGAATTTGAAGCTACTAAAATTGGTACTGACACAGAATCAGACATCGCTCTTTTACAAATAGACGCTGATGACTTAACCGAAATCAAACTCGCAAACTCAGATAATTTACGGGTGGGTGACTTTGCTGTCGCTATTGGTAACCCATTTGGTCTTAGCCACACAGTTACATCAGGTATTGTTAGTGCCCTTGGTCGAAGTGGTTTAAACATTGAGGGCTACGAAGATTTCATTCAAACCGACGCAGCTATTAACCAAGGTAATTCTGGCGGTGCCTTAGTTAACCTCAATGGTGAGTTGATTGGTATTAATACCGCTATTTTAGGTGCTTCTGGCGGCAACGTGGGCATTGGTTTTGCGATTCCATCTAATATGATGAAAAATCTAGTCGATCAAATTATTGAACATGGTGAAGTGCGTCGAGGCTCGTTAGGCATTTCTGGTCGTCCACTTGATGCTGGACTTGCAAAAGCACAGCAACTTGATGTCAAACAAGGTGCTTATGTAATGCAAGTAATGGACGACACCGCCGCAAGTAAGGCTGGAATTGAAGCTGGTGACGTTATTGTTAGCATAAACGGTGGCGACATTAGTGGTTTTCATGAACTACGTAGTAAAATTGCTACGCTAGGTGAAGGCCGTGAGATAAAACTAGGCATTTACCGCGATGGTAAAATTAAAACAGTGAAAGTAACCCTTGATGGTGCATCAGGTGTTACAGCGACCGGTGAAGAGCTGCATCCTGCATTCCAAGGCGCGACACTTGAAAATGTACAAAAAAATAGTAATAAAGGTGTTGAGGTTACTTCAGTAGATCCTCGCTCACCGTCTGCCCGTGTTGGCCTTGAAGAAGGCGATATTATTATGCAAGTGAATCGTCAACGAGTAGAAACAATTCGCGACATGAATAAAATCATCGACAGTACAAAAGGTAATATAGTACTTGGCGTGCAACGTGGTCGTGAGTCTATATTTATTTTAATTCAGTAATAAATAGCACTATTAATGTAATAAAAATAACAGTGGCACTTGCCGCTGTTATTTTTTTTATGTCATCATAAAGAGATTGCTCACTTACATAATAAGAAAATCGTGCTGAAACTAATAAAATTTATTCTTCCCCCTTTATTTGCAGGCCTAAGTATTGCTTTTTTAGTGGTTTTTTTCAGCCCTAATATGCGAGCGGCTTTACTTCCAAATGTTCCCCTACCAAGCGCAATGAGTTCGAGTCACCTGAGTTTTTCTGATGCAGTTAAACGAGCTGCTCCTTCTGTGGTTACTATTTTTTCAGAAAGTATTTCCAAAGAACCTCGTTATAAAAGAAAAAACACGGTACAAGAGCTAGGCTCTGGCGTCATCATGTCGCAAGACGGTTACATTCTTACCAACTACCATGTTGTTAATAATGCAGATCAAATTATGGTTATTCTAACCGATGGCAGACGCTTTTTTGATGTACAGCTAATTGGTTTTGATACTATTACTGATTTAGCCTTACTTAAAATAAATGCAGATCACCTTCCGGTAATTCCTGTAAATGATAGCTATGTATCCAGTGTAGGCGATGTTGTACTTGCCATAGGTAACCCGCTTAATTTAGGCCAAACAATCACGCAAGGCATTATTAGCGCAACGGGTAAGCAAAAAATTACAGACAGTCCGTACAATAACTTATTGCAAATGGATGCGGCTATTAATGTGGGCAACTCTGGCGGCGCATTAGTTAACTCCAATGGTGATTTAGTCGGCATTACTTCTGCGCAGTTTAAAACGCGTGAGAACTTGAATATTCAAGGAATATTCTTTGCGGTTCCTTACTCACTTGCTAAAAAAGTAATGGGTAAGCTCATTCGTCATGGTCGCGTTGTGCGCGGCTATTTAGGCTTTGAAGGCACAGCAGTAGATAGTACCGGCAAGGAAGTAAACGACAGCCTAACCCCAGTTACTGGCATGCGTATTACTAATTTAGACCCTTTGGGACCAGCATGGCAAGCGGGTATTGAAGAGCAAGATATTGTTATTAAAATTGCAGGGCTTTCGGTAGCAAATCCACAAAAAGTGCTGGAAGAAATAGGTAATACAGAACCAGGTAAAGAAATAGAATTTGAGCTTTACCGGAATGGTAAAATAGAAAAAATCATGGTGGTGGTAGCTGAGCTTGAAACAAAGCTTTAATAAAAAATAATACCAACTTTCATAAATCGTCAATAAAAAGGTCGGATAGCAATTTGCGTATCCGACCTTTTTAAAATAGCTTAGCTAGTTAAATATCTACTTAACTACTTCGACGTTTAATATTTGCACCCAACGCACTTAGCTTATCTTCAATGCGCTGATAGCCTCTATCAACGTGATAAATACGGTCAACAACCGTTTCACCCTGTGCCACTATACCCGTTAAGATTAAGCTAGCTGAAGCCCGTAGGTCGGTTGCCATCACTTGCGCGCCCGTTAAGCTCTCAGTCTCACCACAAATTGCGGTATGCCCTTCTAAACGAATATTAGCACCCATACGCTGTAACTCTGGTACATGCATAAAACGGTTTTCAAAAATCGTTTCTGTAATAGTCGCACTACCATTCGCTACTACATTTAATGCTGTAAACTGAGCTTGCATATCCGTAGGGAAACCTGGGTGTGGAGCTGTTTTAATATTCACGGCTCTCAGTTCTCGGCCACGCATATCAAGATAGATACTGTCGTTATGTACTTCTAAGTGTGCATTTGTTGCGCGTAATTTTTCAATCACAGGCTCAAGAGAATGAAAGTCAGTGTTTTTACAAAGTACTTCACCGCCTGCCATTGCTGCAGCGACTAAAAACGTACCTGTTTCTATTCTATCTGGTAAAATGCTGTGCTCGCATCCTGCTAAACGCTCAACGCCTTCAACTTCAATGCGGCTAGTGCCTGCACCCGTAATTTTAGCGCCCATAGCAATTAAGCAGTTAGCTAAATCAATTATTTCGGGCTCGCGTGCAGCATTATCAAGTATGGTTTTACCATCAGCGAGGGCTGCTGCCATCAATAGATTTTCGGTAGCGCCTACGCTTACCATTTCCATAAAGATTTCAGCGCCTTTTAAGCGACCGTTTACCTTGGCATTAATATAACCATTTTCAACGTTTATTTGTGCGCCCATGCGCTCCAAACCTTGAATATGTATATCAACAGGGCGAGCACCAATAGCACACCCACCAGGTAAAGACACTTGAGCTTCACCAAAACGAGCAACTAAAGGGCCTAATGCAAGTACAGAGGCACGCATTTGCTTAACTAAGTCGTATGGCGCTAATGTTTTATTAACCGTTGCGCCGTCAATCACTAGCGTATCGCCGTGCCAATTAACATCAGCGCCTAGAGTTTTTAATAAGGCTTCAGTGGTCACTATATCGCGAAGGCGCGGTACATTAGTAAATGTACTTTTTCCATCAGCTAATAATGAAGCAAACAAAATAGGAAGTGCGGCATTTTTAGCGCCAGAAATAGTCACTTCACCAGCAAGTGAAGTACCACCTTGAATTACAAATTGATCCATTAAGAGGCCCTATTTATTGCGGTAAAATAAATTTTTGTTCACGCTTCCACTCTACAGGAGTAAATGCACGAATAGATACTGCGTGAATTGTACCATCTGAAATTGTATTCATTAATGGGCCATAAACTAGCTGCTGCTTTTTAACTCGGCTTAAACCGTCAAAGCATTCACCTACTGCAACAACTTCATAATGACTACCATTGGCTTTTACATGTACTTCAGCTAATTGAAGTTCTTCGCGTAATAATGTTTCGACTTGGCTAGTTTCCATAACTCTCACTCAAATAGGGTTGTAACCTGACCCAATTGCATTAAATTTTGCAATTGCTCAGGTAGGTTTTGCAATTCAAGGCGAATGCCTTGCTGCTTTAATTCTGCAAAAGAGTGAATTAACCAAGCTAAGCCCGCTGTGTCAACCCTAGATACACCACTTAGGTCGAAATAGATGATTTTATGCTTGGTTAATAGCTTGTTGTTCAGAAGCTGTTCATCGCCAATTGAATTTCGAGTAAGCTCACCGTTTACTCGAAAATGTTGTCCATCAACTTGGCTTATTGCCAATTTAGTCATTCGAGTTACTGCCTCTAAACTGAACTGGTAGCTGACTCTTTTGCTCTAAAAGGTTACTTACATTATCAATACCTTGCTGACGCAAAATACCTTGTAGCTCACTTTGTTTTGCATCTAGTAAACTAATACCTTCAGCAATCATATCGTACGCGCGCCATTCACCGTCACGGTCTTCGCGTACTTTAAAATCGATTCTGATATCAGGTTTACCATCTTCAATAATTTTAGTTTTAACGACAACGACATCTTTGCCTTTAAATGCTTGTTCTGCACCAAACTCAACTTTCTGGTTTGTATATTGAGTGAATACACCTGCATAAGTAGCAACTAAATACTCTCTAAACACACCAATAAAGCGTTGAATTTCTTTAATTGCTTTGGCTTTTTCAGCTTCGTCGGTAATTGCACGTACTTTAGATACTTCACTACCTAGTACGCGAAGTGCTGCATATTTGTAGTCGATATAAGGCATTAATTCTTCTTCAACGATTACGCGAAGATGCTCTTGATTTTTAACAATTAATGGCTGATCTTTTTTAATACGTGCAAATGTATTATCAGCAACTTGGCGTACCATTTTATTTGGATCGATTAATTTCACATCTGCTGCACTTACGCTTTGAGTTAGCGTCATTGTGCCAATTACTACAATAGCTAAAAACTTTTTCAACATAATAATTACTCACTACCTTGGTTGAATAAAAACTGCCCGATTAATTCTTCAAGTACAATGGCAGACTTAGTGTCAGTAATTGAATCGCCATCACCTAGTGCTTTACTTTCCACACCAAACAAATCGTCAATTGCTTCATCTTGCTTGTTTTCAGTCACTGTTTCGCCTAAACAACGTTGTTTAGCCGAATCTGGAGAAATGACAGGGTGAATACCTAAGTACTGCTCACCTAAAATACCCGACGTTAAAATAGAGATTGAGCTTGTGTCTGAAAAACGACATAAATACTGTGCATCAATGGTCATGTTTACCACTGGTAAAAATTCTTGTGGGTGAACATAAATTGATTCAACACGACCAATTACAACACCACCTACTTTTACTGGTGCACGTGCTTTTAACGAGCCAATGTTTTCAAACTTGGCATTAAGCGTATATGTTTCGCCAGAGCCACTAATACCTGAATTGGCAACTTTAAGTGCGAGCATCGCAAAAGCTAAAATGCCAAGTGCTACAAAAAAACCAACTAAAATTTCTAATTTCCGTGAATTCATTATCTATACCCTATTAGCTGGTAAACATTACCGCTGTCAAAATAAAGTCAAAACCTAAAACTGCTAATGACGAATGAACAACCGTTTCGGTGGTTGCTTTGCTGATCCCTTCTGAGGTCGGCACACAGTCATATCCTTTATAAAGCGCAATCCAGGTCACCACTATGGCAAATACAAAACTCTTAATAATACCGTTTAGTATGTCTTGCTGAAACGACACTTGTGATTGCATGATTGACCAAAAACTACCTGTATCAACCCCCAGCCAATCTACACCCACTAAATGAGCGCCTATGATTGCTACGGCTGAAAATATCAATGCAAGCAATGGCATGCTTATAAAACCCGCCCAAAAGCGTGGTGCAATAATACGTTTTAGCGGATCGATTGCCATCATCTCAAGTGATGAAAGTTGCTCTGTTGCTTTCATTAAGCCAATTTCAGCAGTCAATGCGCTACCTGCGCGTCCTGCAAACAGTAATGCAGTAACAACCGGGCCCAGTTCTCGCAATAAACTCAGTGCCACTAACGGCCCTAAACTATCCTCAGCGCCATAACCAACTAATACGGTGTAACCTTGTAGAGCCAACACCATGCCGATAAACAAACCCGACACCATAATAATCAGTAACGATTGCGAACCCACCATATAAAGTTGGCGAACAAGTAACGGTGTGCCTTTTTTAAAATTAGGAACATGCGCAAGCGCACTAAACAGCATATAAGCCGAACGGCCAAGAGCCGCAAAACGTCCTAGCGTTTTATGCCCTAGCTTTTGAAATAAATCCAACATTATGCTTTTTCTCCAAGTAGTTCATCTGCATAAGCTTGAGCCGGAAAATGAAATGGTACCGGACCATCCGACAAGCCTTTTAAAAACTGTTGAACTAAAGGAGATTCATGATTGCGCATTTCATCAGGAGTACCACAACCAATTACACCTTGATCGGCGATAATTATAACGTGATCGGCAATACTCATTACCTCTGTCACATCGTGTGTCACAATTAAAGACGATAAACTCAATACTTCGTTAAGCGACTTAATTAGCTTAACCAATACGCCCATCGAAATAGGATCTTGTCCTGCAAATGGTTCATCGTACATGATTAGCTCTGGATCAAGTGCTATAGCGCGCGCAAGTGCAGCACGTCTTGCCATACCGCCCGATAACTCAGAGGGCATTAAATCTTTAGCGCCACGTAGCCCAACCGCTTGCAATTTCATTAATACAACTAATCGGATAAGGTCTTCACTTAGCTTTGTGTGCTCTCTTATAGGAAACGCAATATTGTCAAATACCGACATATCAGTAAACAGCGCACCACTTTGAAAAAGCATGCTCATTTTAGTACGTGCTTCGTATAACTCTTTACGAGACATTTTAGGAATGCTGCCACCTTCAAATAAAATATCACCTGAATCTGGTTTAAGCTGACCACCAATTAAACGCAACATAGTGGTTTTGCCAATTCCGCTTGGCCCCATGATCGCAGTAATTTTACCTTTAGGAACGCTAAAACTCATATTTTTATATATAGTTCTATTGCCTCTCGAAAAGCTAACATCCTTGACTTCTACTATTGATTGCGACAAGTCGCTCTCCATAAAAATGTTCACTAGTGCACCTATTTTAAAGCTTTTTTGTCAAAGATGGAAAAAACAATTCGTAAGATTTTGTAATACACCCATGAAAAGGATTATAAGACTCGCTCAAAACAGCTTAACCCCGGCTTAAATTTTTAAATTAGCTGTTTAAAAGCAGCATTGTTACCTAGTTGACCTTACTCTTTTATTTATACTTTCATCTTGGCTTTTGTTACTATTCGCGCCATCCGTATTTTGTATAACTGGCTTAACACAATGGTTACCTCGTTTGTTATTTTAATTCTTGGTTTTGCAGCTCTTGTTTGGAGTGCAGACAGGTTTGTTTATGGCGCTGCGGCTCTTGCTAAAAACTTTGGTGTACCTACACTTATTGTTGGTTTAACCGTGGTAGCTATGGGCTCTTCAGCACCCGAAATGATGGTTTCAGCCTCTGCCGCTCTGGCTAATAAAACCGACACAGCGGTTGGCAATGCTGTTGGCTCTAATATTACAAACATTTTACTTGTGTTAGGTATCACTGCTCTATTTCGCCCTCTTTCAGTTTCATCAAGTACATTAAAACGTGAAATGCCATTAGTGATGCTCGTATCTTTAGCTACTTGGTATGTGTTCTCAGATAACTACTTTTCATTTAATGAAGGTGTTGCACTTTTGGTTGGCTTTATCGTATTCATCGGTGGGTTAATTATTGTATCTATGCGTGCAAAAAACCAAGATGACCCATTTGTCTCAGAAGCCTGCGACGATGTACCAAACGATGTACCTACGAAAAAAGCGGTATTTTGGTTAGTTGTCGGCATGATACTCCTACCTGTTAGCTCTCATTTTTTAATAGGTTCGGCTGTCGATATTGCTAAATACTTCGGCTTAAGCGACTTAGTCATTGGCTTAACAATTATTGCTATCGGTACTAGTTTGCCTGAACTTGCCGCTTCGGTTGCAGGTGTACTTAAAAATGAAGATGATTTAGCACTAGGTAATATTGTTGGCTCAAACATATTTAATATTCTAGCGGTATTACCACTTGCCGGTATTATTAACCCTTCAGCCATTGATCCATCATTAGTAAGCCGAGACGTATTAATTATGATTGGCGCAACACTTGCTCTTATTATTATGTCATTGAACTTTAGAGGTACCCAACGTATCAATAGAGTAGAAGGCGGCTTATTGCTAATAGCGTTTTTGGGTTACCAAGGGTATATTTTTAGTCAAGTAGGGTAAATGATGGCAACGCTAAATTTTATTGAACAAGGCCTTCGCGTTTTAGATGTTGAGCGCCAAGCACTTAGTGATATTGCACAATATGTAGATGAAAATTTTCATAACGCGTGCCAATTAATGTACGACTGCGAAGGCCGTATTATTGTCATTGGTATGGGTAAATCAGGTCATATTGGCAATAAAATAGCGGCAACCCTTGCAAGCACTGGCAGTCCAGCATTTTTTGTTCACCCTGGTGAAGCAAGTCATGGTGATTTAGGGATGATCACTAAAAATGACGTGGTTATGCTTATTTCTAATTCAGGGGAGACCAGCGAAGTTTTAAATATCATTCCGGTTTTAAAACGACTTGGTGCCAAAATGATATCGATGACTGGCAATACGCAATCAACCATGGCGACCCTTGCTAATGTACATGTGTGTATTAAAGTAGAAAAAGAAGCCTGTTCATTGGGTCTAGCTCCTACATCAAGTACCACTGCAACGCTTGCGATGGGCGATGCCATGGCAGTTGCATTATTAGAAGCTCGCGGGTTTACAGCTGATGACTTCGCGCTATCTCACCCAGGTGGTAGTTTAGGCAAGCGTTTATTACTTACTTTAAAAGATGTTATGCACAGCGGCGCAAATACACCTATTATTAGCGTTTCACAAACAGTTAAAGACGCCCTCATTGAAATGTCTGCTAAAGGTTTAGGTATGACAGCCATTGTTGATGAAAATCAGCAGCTCGTGGGATTATTTACCGATGGCGATTTGCGTCGTATTTTAGAGCAAAGAATTGATATTCATACAACACAAATAGATGTTGTTATGACTAAGTCATGTACTACGGCTACACAAGATATTTTGGCTGCTGAAGCGCTTAATATTATGGAACACAAACGTATAAATGGCTTAATCGTCGTCAATGATAAAAACCAACCTATTGGCGCATTAAACATGCAAGACCTATTAAAAGCAGGAGTGTTATAAATGCAATTTGAAGAACTCTATCAACCGCTGAGCGATGATGCAAAAGCACGCGCTAAAAAAGTAAAGCTACTTATATGCGATATTGATGGTGTATTTTCTGATGGCCGTATTTATCTTGGTAATCAAGGTGAAGAGCTAAAAGCATTTAATACAAAAGATGGTTTTGGCATTAAAGCGCTTATAAACAGTGGCTTTGAAGTGGCTGTAATTACTGGTCGTCATTCACAAATAGTGCAACAACGTATGAGCAGCTTAACCGTACAGCATATTTATCAAGGCCAAGAAAATAAGCTCATTGCCTATCAAGAGCTAAAAGACAAACTCAACCTTAGCGATGAACAAATTGCTTATATCGGTGATGATGGTCCTGACATGCCCGTTATGGAATTAGTCGGCTTTGCTGTTGCAGTAAATGATGCCCATCCACTTATTAAACGTTTATCACACTATGTAACGCAAATGCCTGGCGGCTTTGGTGCAGTAAGAGAGCTCACCGACTTACTTATGCTTGAAAATGGTAAAGCATTGACTACACAAGGCACTAGTTCATGAATGCAGCGCGCATAATATTAAGCGTTTTATTCATTAGCTGTATGGTTTGGCTTTGGTACCCTTATTTTACACAAACAAATATTGTGCCTCAGACTGAGCCTGAAGTTATTGCCAAGCCTGATTACATAGCCATAGAACTCAAACAAACAGCCTATGACGAACAAGGTAAAATTAGCCACAAAGTCACTGCGGCTAAAATGGAGCTATATCAACAATTAGGTTTTACGTTTTTTGAAAAACCTATTTTTACTTTATATAACGAAAAGCAAACGTGGCAAATAAATGCAGACGAAGCAACATTATATGAAGACAAACAATTAATTTTAGAAGGCAATGTGGTTGCCAAAAACTTAACCGATAACGCCATGATAGACAAAATCAATGCTGATAATATTCAAGTAGATATAAAGCTATTAACAATGCGTTCGGAGCAACCCGTTATCATCACTGGGCCCAATTTAAAAATCACTGGTAAAGGCCTAGAAGCCGACTTAAAAACCGAAGTGATAAAACTAATTAACCATACGCGAACCATATATTATGACCAATAAAATATTAAAATCACTTATTATTCCTACACTTATACTAGCGTTTAATAGTAGTGCTGCAGAGCAAAACACGCAACCGGCTGCAAATCAAATTTCAATAAGCGCCGATAAGCAAGAAGGTCAATTAAAAGCTAATGTCGGAATTTTTGAGAAAAACGTTGAAATTATTCACGGTAACCGCCGTATCACAGCCGACCGCTTAGAAGTACATAAACGCGATGAACTTGGCGATAATAAACAATTATTAATTGCTACAGGTAGCCCTGCGCACTTTGAAGAGAAGCAATCAGATGGCACGACTATGAGCGCCAGTGCTGACGAAGTACGTTATGATGTATCTAAGCGTTTTTTAACGCTTGTTGGTAATGCACAAGTATCGCAAGCGGGACAAAAAATAAATGCTAAAAGCATTACCTACGATATAGAGCAGCAGCTAATCAGTGCCGAAAAAGATGAAAACTCAACTGACCGCGTTCACACAATTTTAGTGCCAATCGAGACTAAAAAAAGTAAAAAAAGCGACAAAGGTCAACCATGAGCACATTAAAAGCAGAGCTATTAGCAAAGAGCTATAAAGGCCGTGAAGTTGTAAAAAACGTCGGCCTTGAAGTCAAAGCTGGCAGTATTGTTGGCTTACTTGGCCCTAACGGCGCAGGTAAAACCACCACGTTTTATATGATAGTAGGACTTGTACCTAGCGACAAAGGTAAAATATCGATAGACGATAACGATATTACTCTTTTACCTATGCATAGTCGTGCTAGATTAGGCATTGGCTACTTACCGCAAGAGTCTTCAATATTCAGAAAGCTGACTGTTTATCAAAACTTAATGGCCATTTTAGAAACGCGCAAAGAGTTAAATAAACAAGCTAGAGAAGACACTCTCGATAAATTATTAGATGAATTTAGCATACAACACATTCGTGATAGCCAAGGTATGGCATTGTCAGGAGGCGAACGTCGTCGTGTTGAAATAGCACGTGCGCTGGCAGCAGATCCTAAATTTATATTACTGGATGAACCATTTGCAGGTGTTGACCCTATTTCGGTATTAGATATAAAGAAAATAATAGAACATCTTAAAAATCGTGGGATTGGTGTATTAATTACCGATCATAACGTAAGAGAAACCCTTGATGTTTGTGAAAAAGCCTACATTGTTTCTCATGGGGAGCTGATTGCATCAGGTACTCCAGAACACGTATTAAATGATAAAACAGTACGCGATGTTTACTTAGGCGAGCAATTTAGGCTGTAACATTTACGCCATGTCTTTAAGCATCTGCTAGTATTAATTATAACAACATAAAAGGATTGTTAGAGATACATGAGGCAATCACTACAGCTGCGCATGGGCCAGCAACTTACAATGACTCCACAGCTGCAACAAGCTATTCGTTTGTTGCAACTCAGTACATTGGATCTCCAGCAAGAAATACAAGAAGCTCTCGACAGCAACCCGCTATTAGAGGTTGAAGAAGCAGACTATTCAGAAGACGCTGCAGGTAAAAACGAGCAAAAAGCAGATACAGATGACATAACTGTTAGCGCATCTGCCGATGATGCTCCAAGCGAATACGAACAAGATAGTGGTGAAGCACTTGCAAAAGACACGCTAAGTGACGACATGGCTATGGATGTTAGTTGGGATGAGTACATGAGTGCCGCCCCAGCATCATCATCGGGTCCGATGCCTGAAGACGAATCAATATACCAAGGCGCCTCTACTGAAACGCTCCATGAGTATTTAATGTGGCAGTTACAACTAACGCCATTTAGCCCTACAGACGAAGCTATTGCTATTGCGATTGTAGAAGCCGTCGATGATTCAGGTATTTTAACACTAAGCTGCGAAGAGATTTTAGAAAGCTTTAATCAAGAAAACGAAGATGATAACGAAGTCGAACTTGATGAAATTGAAGCTGTATTAAAACGCATCCAACTGTTTGATCCTGTTGGTATTGCTGCACGTAGTTTACAAGAGTGTTTGTGTATTCAGCTTAACCAGTTTGACAAAGAAACACCTTACATTAATGAAACAAAAATGATTTTAACCGAGCATATTGATTTATTAGCTGCTCGTGACTATCGTACATTAATGAAGAAAACTAAGCTCAAAGAAGAAGAGCTTAAAGAAGTAATGACATTAATACATACTCTTAGCCCTAAACCTGCAGATACTATTGTAAGAGAAGAATCTGAGTATGTTATTCCTGATGTGTCAGTTAAAAAAATTAAAGGCCGCTGGGTTGTTGAGTTAAACCCAGACAGCATGCCTAAAATTCGTGTTAATAGCCAATACGCGGCAATGTCTCGCACTGTAAAATCCAGTGGTGACAGCCAGTTTATTCGCTCGCATTTACAAGAAGCTAAATGGTTTATTAAAAGCTTAGAAAGTAGAAACGACACGCTATTAAAAGTAACAAATTGTATTGTTAAGCAACAACAAGGCTTTTTTGAACACGGTCCTGAAGCCATGAAACCAATGGTTTTAAATGATGTTGCTGAAATGGTAGAAATGCACGAATCAACAATTTCGCGCGTAACAACCCAAAAGTATATGCACACACCCCGTGGTATATTTGAGCTTAAATATTTTTTCTCAAGCCATGTAAGCACCGAAAACGGGGGTGAATGTTCATCTACAGCAATCCGTGCGCTTATCCGAAAATTAATCGCAGCAGAAAACTCAGCAAAACCATTGAGTGATAGCAAAATAGCGGATATATTGGCTGAGCAAGGAATTAAAGTAGCGAGACGTACAATCGCAAAATACCGCGAATCTCTGGCTATTCCACCGTCAAATCAACGTAAAAGTTTGATTTAAGACGCAAAAAAAAGAGGGTAATGCTTATGCAACTAAACTTAACTGGTCGTCACGTAGAATTAACCGATTCACTAAGAGACTATATTAATACCAAATTTGCGAAGCTAGAAAGACACTCTGATCATATTAATAATGTTCATGTCATTCTCGATGTAGAAAAATTAAATCAAAAAGCAGAAGCCACCATACACGTAAGCGGTGCTGAGTTATTTGCCTCTACAGAACATCAAGATATGTATGCCGCCATTGACTCGTTGATCGACAAGCTCGATCGACAAGTAATTAAACACAAAGAGAAGCTTGCTCGACACTAATATGATGAAATTAAGCTCACTTATATGCCAGGACTGCAGCAAAGCTGCGGTCCTTTTTAATAGCAAAAAAAGAATTTTAGAGTTCATTAGCGAACTTGCTCACGACAAACTTCCGTATTTACCGCAACAAGATATTCTTAATGCTTTAATGAGCAGAGAAAAATTGGGTAGTACAGGTATAGGGCGTGGCATTGCCATTCCTCATGGAAGAATGAGCGGTGCAGAAGAGCCTTTGGCTTTAGTACTCGTTAGCGAAACTCCAATAAATTTTGATGCAATCGATAATCGCCCTGTTGATATTTTCGTCGCACTCATCGTACCAGATGGCGATAACCAGCAGCACTTAAAGACTCTAGCAACCATTGCTGATAAACTAAACAATAAAGATTTTTGTAAACAGTTACGCAGTGCAAAATCAGATACTGAGCTTTACCAAGTTATTGTCAATCAATCATAGTTTTATAAAGGGTGTTAAATGGAGTTAATTATCATAAGCGGCCGTTCTGGTTCTGGAAAGTCGGTTGCTTTACGCGTTGTAGAAGATTTAGGTTATTATTGCGTAGATAATATTCCAGTTAACTTGCTTCCTTCATTAGTTCGCAGTGTGTCTGATAGCTACGATAAAATTGCTGTTAGCATTGATGTACGGAACATCCCTAAACAACAAGATGAATTTAACGATATTCTTGAATACTTGCCAGGCTTTGCAAACCCTACGTTATTTTATTTAGATAGCGACGATCAAACATTGATCAAACGTTTTTCTGAAACTCGTAGATTACACCCACTATCAATTGACTCGTTGCCTCTTGATTTAGCCATCAAAAAAGAAAAAGAATTACTTGATGTATTAATCACCCGCGCCGACTTTATGATAGATACAACTGATTTAAGCGTTCATCAACTTGCTGAATCTATTCGTGAAAAGATTTTAGGTAAAAAAGATAAGCAACTGATTGTCACGTTTGAATCGTTTGGTTTTAAATACGGTATACCAAAAGAAGCAGATTACGTATTTGATGCACGCTTTTTACCCAATCCACATTGGGAACCTGAATTAAAACCTTTAAATGGGTTAGATCAACCTGTTAAAGATTATTTGGCCAATCACAGCATAGTGCAAAAATTCACATGGCAAATTCAGACATTTGTACAAACATGGTTACCGCACTTAGAGCGAAATAACCGCAGTTATTTAACCATTGCTATTGGGTGTACAGGCGGACAACATCGCTCTGTATATTTAGCGCAAACTATCGGTGAAAGTTTTGCAATGACACATCCCAATGTTAAAATTCGCCATCGCGAACAAGAAAAATAATATAGCTGAATAATCACCTGTTCAGCTTAGGTAGAGTAAGTTATGCATTGTGAAGACACTTTTTTAATAAAAAACAAATTAGGATTGCACGCCAGAGCAGCCACCGTGCTTGCCCAATTGGCAGTGCAGTTTGATGCGACAATTACATTATTTCAAGATGACAAAGAAGCTGCAGGCGATAGCGTACTTGCACTAATGTTACTTGAAAGTAGCCAAGGCAAAGAAGTAAAAGTTGTATGTAAAGGCCCCGATTCTGAGCAAGCTTTACATGCTGTTGGAGAGTTAATAGCACAACGTTTTAATGAACAAGAATAAACAGTTATAAAAATAATGCTCGCATTACTAATGCCCCAACTAAAACAGATATATAAAATAAATACGGTTAGTGACGCCAGTTAACTCACCTCTCCCCATAAAGTAATATAAAAATTTATAAAGGACGCCAATGCCTGAAGCTTTTGAACAAGATTACCCACTACAGCAACTAAAACAGGTGACTAAGTCACTCAATAGTGGTCAATTTGTTCAAGTTAGGCGCATGCTCGCAAAAACAGCTCCTTGTGATACCGCATTATTATTAGAATCATCACCACATAAAATTCGCCGACTCCTTTGGCAGTTGGTTGATCCTGATGTGCAAGGTGATGTTCTTGAAGAACTCTCAGAAGATGTTCGTTTAGGCATTATTGCCCAAATGGAACCTAAGCACATTGCAGCCGCAACCGAAGATATGGGCCACGATGACTTAGGTGAAGTATTACGTAGTCTGCCAGACACCGTTTATAAAGACGTTGTTAGCGCGATGGACATTCAAGACCGTGAGCGTGCAACACAAGCACTTTCGTATCAAGAGCGTTCTGCTGGCGCGCTAATGAACACCGATACGGTGACCATCCGCCCTGACGTTACGCTCGATGTTGTACTTAGATATATTAGGCTACGCGGCGAGTTACCAGAAGGTACCGATGACTTGTACGTTGTTGATAAGCATAACTGCTTTATAGGCGCTTTATCGCTGAGTACATTATTAACTAACCCGCCAGAAAAAATTGTTCGTGATTTAATGGATGAAGATTGTGAATCCATTCCAATCTCTATGGATGAAAGTGAAGTCGCGCAATTATTTGAACGTCATAATTGGATATCGGCCCCCGTAGTCGATGATAACGATCAGCTCCTTGGTCGTGTCACTATCGATGACATCGTTGACGTAATCCGAGAAGATGCTGAGCATAGTTTATTGGGCTTAGCCGGCCTTGATGATGAAGAAGATACCTTTGCGCCAGTACTAAAAAGCTCTAAAAAACGCTCAGTTTGGTTAGGTGTCAACTTACTAACTGCACTTGCAGCTGCTTTTGTAGCTAGCTTTTTTGAAGGCACTTTAGATGTTTTACCTATTTTAGCTGTACTTAACGGTATTGTCCCTTCTATGGGCGGTGTTGCAGGTAGCCAATCATTAACGCTTGTTATTCGTGGTATTGCGGTAGGTCATATAAATCAAACAAACCAACGTTTCTTGATGATGAAAGAGCTTGCTATTGGCGCGTTAAACGGTGTTTTGTGGTCGTTGTTAATAGCAGGTGTTATTGCCCTATGGCAGTGGGACTTTATGCTTGGTGGCGTACTCGCCTTCGCTATGTTTATGAACTTAGTGGTGGCAGGTGTTGCTGGTGCGAGTATCCCTATTATTCTTAAAAAGATGAATATAGATCCCGCTCTTGCAGGTAGTGTAGTTTTAAC
Organism: Pseudoalteromonas sp. NZS71_1; assembly: GCF_015864305.1. NCBI lineage: Bacteria > Pseudomonadati > Pseudomonadota > Gammaproteobacteria > Alteromonadales > Pseudoalteromonadaceae > Pseudoalteromonas > Pseudoalteromonas sp. NZS71_1. The sequence goes on from NZ_JADYXM010000002.1 coordinate 483,869, forward strand.
TACAATTACAGACATTGTGGGTATATTCGCCTTTTTAGGTACTGCTACCTGGTTGCTGGTTTAAATTAGAAACTTTTGCAAATAACTAAAGTAAAAAACACTTAGGGTAAAGCTGCAACTATGACAACGGATACCAAAAATAAAAAAGACACACCTAAAAAAACGCCAAAACAAAAAGGCCTATCAATATTAAAAAGTGTGTTGATATATGGTTTCATATTTTTCGTAATTTATAACGCTGTAAATTGGTGGCGACAACCTGTTATGCCAGCAAATCCTCAATTACAATTAATAGATTATAAAGGGCAAAACATTGATTTGTCAGCAATGAGCCAAGATAAACCAACACTTGTATATTTTTGGGGAACTTGGTGCCCTATTTGTAGTATTACCTCCCCTGCCATAAACGAACTCGCAAACGAGAATAACTACCCTGTCGTGAGTATCGCAATAAAATCAGGCTCGGATCAAAAACTACATGAGTATCTAAATGATCATGGCTACAGTTTTATCACTGTCAACGATCAACACGGTGAGATATTTGCCGATTGGCAAGGGCAAGTCACGCCATCTTATATAATCTTAAAAGATAATAAAATGACGCAAGGGCTAACAGGCATTCAGCCGTTATGGTCACTTAAATTACGTTTGTGGTTATCATCAACGTTTTAAGAAAAACTAACTGCAAGTATATAGGCACTAAATACGTGCTATCTCAAGAGGGGTTTCTAAAAGCTCGCTCTTTATCACCTACAATAATATAGATAATAAAGAGCAAGGTTTACTTAATTTACGCATGAAAAGGGTTTAAAAACCCTTAGCGTAATTAAACTAATCTACTAGGGCGTGTTGATCTTTGTGGATTGAAACTTGTTCAATCTAGGGGCGATTAAATCGCGGCGCGAGGTTTGTAACCTAGTGGGCTAAGTAAAAACCGAGCAACAAAGAGTTAATCGTCCCTAGAAAGAACCCAAAGGGCAGCGCATGTTTGGTATTTATGCTGCGTTATCGCCTATTCATGGGGAATAACCACACTACATAGGCTCCGCCTTGCCTAAAAACAAAACATACTGCTGCAAATTCACCCACCAAAGATCAACACGCCCTAGTTATTAATAGATTGAATCACTAACGTGTACTTTGACGATTACCGCCTACTTTTGGTTTAGTGTTTGCCTTTTTAAATTGGCTAAAACCGGTATGTCGCGTTAGTGCAGGACGTCCGCCTTTACTACCACCTTTACCTGCTTTTTCATCACGCCCTTCTTCAGGCACTAAACAGTTAGGCCCTTTACCAATTAAATTAGCTTTACCCATTTTACGCAGTGCTTCACGTATCATCGGCCAACCTGCTGCATCATGGTAGCGTAAAATAGCTTTATGTAATCTACGTTGGCGAGCACCTTTAGGTACTGGAACAACTTCTGTATTGTTTTTTATATTACGTAAAGAGTTCATTTCTGTGTGGTAAATAGTCGTCGCATTAGCCATCGGTGATGGGTAAAAATTTTGTACCTGATCAAGCTTAAAGTCGTTAGATTTAAGCCATAAAGCCATGTTTACCATGTCTTCATCTTTTGTCCCTGGGTGAGCAGATATAAAGTAAGGAATTAAATACTGCTTTTTACCGGCTTCTTTAGAGTACTTATCAAATAATTCTTTAAATTGATCGTACGCACCCATACCTGGTTTCATCATTTTTGATAATGGACCATCTTCTGTATGCTCTGGGGCTATTTTTAAGTAGCCACCTACATGATGCGTTACTAATTCTTTAACGTAACGCGGGTCGCGTACAGCTAAGTCGTAACGAACTCCAGAAGCAATCAATACCTTTTTGATACCCTTAACTTCACGTGCTTTTTTATATAAGTCTATTGTTGGCGTATGATCTGTATCCATATGCTTACAAATTTCAGGATACACACATGATAAACGTCTACAGGTACTTTCTGCCTTTTTGCTCGTACAACGCAGTTTATACATATTTGCAGTTGGACCACCTAAATCAGAAATAACACCAGTAAAACCGGGTACTTTATCTCTAATCTGTTCAATTTCTTCAATAATTGATTCTTGCGAACGGCTTTGAATAATACGCCCTTCATGCTCCGTAATTGAGCAAAACGAACACCCACCAAAGCAACCGCGCATAATATTAACTGACGTTTTTATCATGTCGTAAGCAGGAATTTTAGAGTCGCCGTAACTTGGATGAGGAATACGCTGATACGGTAAACCAAACACAGCATCCATCTCATGTGTTTCTAATGGGTATGCTGGCGGGTTTACCCAAATAGAACGATCGCCGTGTCGCTGAAACAGTGCTCTTGCACAACCAGGATTTGTTTCTTGATGTAGAATACGCGAAGCGTGGGCGTATAAAGGTTTGTTAACACTTACTTGTTCATAAGCAGGTAACTTAACATAGGTTTTTTCCCACGGTTTAGGTCGCGCAGGCTGAACCATAATTGGTTTTGCAGCTTCTGCCTTTAAGTCTATACCCGCTTGTTTAAATTCAGATTTACTACAGCCAACATCATCAGCACCGTATGGATTTGGAATTGGATCAATTTTACCAATTTTATCTATAGCGGTGGAGTCACTTCCACGCCAACCTGGTAAAGGTTCTTTTCTGATAACAGCCGTGCCGCGAATATCTTGAATAGTATCCATTGTTTCGCCTGCGGCAATACGGTGTGCAACTTCAACTAACGGACGCTCTGCGTTACCGTAAATTAAAATATCAGCTTTTGCATCAAACAAAATACTACGACGTACTTTTTCTTGCCAATAGTCGTAATGAGCTATACGACGAAGACTCGCTTCAATACCACCAATAACAATTGGTATTCCTTTGTATGCTTCACGACATTTTTGCGAGTAAATCATTACGGCGCGATCTGGACGTTTACCACCTACGTTATCTGGCGTGTAAGCATCATCGTGGCGCATACGCTTTTCAGCTGTATAGCGGTTAATCATCGAATCCATGTTGCCAGCTGTTACACCAAAAAATAAATTCGGTCTGCCTAGTTCCATAAATGCATCTTTAGAGTCCCATGCTGGCTGGGCGATAATACCTACTCTAAAACCTTGCGCTTCAAGTACACGGCCAATTACCGCCATACCAAAACTAGGATGATCAACGTACGCGTCGCCACTAATTATTATTATGTCGCAGCTATCCCAGCCAAGTGCATCCATTTCTTCACGTGTAGTTGGTAAAAATGGCGCGGTGCCATAACATTCAGCCCAGTATTTAGGGTATGAAAATAAGGCGCGCTTAGCTTTGAGTGTGCTCATAATTGTGGCCGTAGAATAACAAAAGGCGCGAATTATACCCTACTAAATTGTTTATATATACAAAGTAGTCAAAGCATATCGCGCCTTAAATTCTAAATCGTTCATTAGCTTAAATAATAAGTTAATCTTTTTAGCGTTTATTTATAAATTCTATTAATTCATTTTCAGGCATGGGTTTAGCATACATAAAACCTTGTACTTCATCGCATCCTAAATTTTTTAAGAACTGGGCTTGCTCTTGTGTTTCGACCCCTTCAGCAATCGTTTTTAAGCCCAACTTAGCACCAAGAGATATAACTAAGGCAGCAATAGCGCCAGTGTCATCATTTGGTAAATCTTTAATAAATGCACGATCTATTTTCAACCGATCCAAAGGTAAACTTTGAATGTAACTCAGCGACGAAAAACCAGTACCAAAGTCATCAATAGCAACTTCCATTCCGAGTTCTTTTAGCTCGCTTAGTGTACTAATAACCGTTTCCAGCTCATCCATTACTACGCTCTCGGTGATTTCTAATTCTATGTTTTTTGGCTTAACACCATATTTTAACAATGTATTTTTAACAGTTTGCGCATAACCTTTTACTTTAAACTGTGGAACAGACACATTAACTGCAATACAAATTTCTGTGCCCATATTTTCTAGGCGCTTTTGCTGTTGGCAAGCTTGTTCTAATACCCACTGCCCTATATCAACAATTAAGCCCGCATCCTCTGCAAGTGGCACAAACACAGCCGGCGATATATACACGCCATCACTTGCCGGCCAGCGTAATAATGCCTCACATCCAATTAGCGATAAGTCATCTAGTGCAAGTTGAGGTTGGTACCATACCTCTAATTTATTTCGAGCAAAGTCATGACGTAACTGCCTAATAATCCCTATCCGCCAAGCCATCTTATCTTGCATATCAATATTGTAATAAACGCCTTCTTTATGTTTTGCTTTTTTAGCTTGGTCAAGTGCAATATAAGCAACTTTCAGTGTATCAATACCGCTACTTTGAAAGTCTTGTTGTTGGCATAAGCCCACTCTAAAATCGATAGGGAGTAAATGTTCTTCTGCGTAAAATGAAATACCTAATTGCTCATTCAACTTTTTTAAGTCAAATTCGTCTTGGCGAATAATAAAACCAAAAACATCAGCGCCAATACGTGATAGTAATTTAGCTGTTGGGTAATTTTCTCTTAACCTTTGCACAATGCCAATTAATACTTTATTGCCGACCTCTTGCCCTAAGCCGTTATTAATATCTGCAAAATTAACTACATCAAGTAATACAAATACATGATCGTTCACTTGTGGCTTTTGATAACTCACCACACGCTCAATAAAGTTAGTACGATTTGAAATACCAGTAAGCACATCTTTATAAGCAGCATCTCTTAACTTTACAAATAACCTTATGTTATCAAGTGCTACACTTACATTAGTTAAGAAAATTTCAGCAAATTGTAGCTGTGCTTGTAAGGGAATGTGGTCGCACTCTATATATAAAGCCGCTTTTCGATGCTTACTTTTTAATATAAATGTTGAACTTGAGTCTATGTGTTGGTGCTTTGACAAACCAAAACACGACTCAACTTGTTCAAATACTTTGCTATCAACATTAATTAATTTTTTACCAAAATAGCTTTCGTAATGCCCGCAACCACCTAAGACCTGAATAAAATCATCGCCATCTAACTTACTGCAAACAAGCCCTCTAGGTGAACATTTTAAAATAATACTCATGTGCTTGATGATTTCTTTGCATAATTGCTTAACATCAGTAAGTCCTAAAATAGACTTTGATGCTGAAACAATCGTGTTCATTGCATCACTTTGATATTCAAGCTGACATACCTGCTCGTATGAGCGAATAGCGGTTATAAGCGAAGTTACTAACTTAGAACGAGTCAGCTCTGTTTTCGTTTTATAGTCATTTATGTCGTATTCTCGTATTACTTTTTCTTCTGGTGTAATACCTGCTTGCCCTGTTCTTAAAATAATTCTTACATGTTGATTATTTAATTCGTCACGCACCCTTTTTACAACCTGCAAACCGGCATCGTCAGTTTCCATAACAACGTCTAAAAAAATAACCGAAATATTTTTATTTTTAGCTAGCACTTCTATTGCTTCTGCACCCGAATAAGCATCGTGAAATCGCAAGCCAGCCCCTAAAAACTCAACGCCAGACAAAGCTAATTTTGTTACAGAATGAATCTCAGGTTCGTCATCAACAATTAAAATATCCCAAAACTTAGTCTGCTCAACAACAGCATCGTCTTCAAAATCTTGTTCAAAAAATAAAAAATCGTTTTGATCTGACGACATTCGCTCTCCTAAGTAGCAATCAATAAATTATTTTTGGTTTATAATCTAATTCATACTATAGTCGATTAATAAAAAGTTGTTGTATTTCAACTTGAAAAACTAATAAAAGGTGTGCTTATTAAACCATTAAAAATATTAATCAAATGCGTACTGTTATTACTATTAGTATTGGCACTGGTAGGGCTAATACTGCCTCAAAGTTATAGTGTAAATAAAACAATCGAAATTAATGCCAATCTTAAAGTAATAAAGCCGCTTATCACCGACTTTAGCCAATGGCAAAAATGGTCTCCATGGGAAAAAGTAGACCCCAGCATACGTTTTACTTTGGGCGAACCCAGTTCTGGCCTAGGGGCTCATCAGTCTTGGAAAGGAAAATGGGGGTATGGTGAAATGATCATAACTTCGGTAAGCCAAAATAAAGTCAGCTTCAACATACTTTTAAATGCTGAGCATATTATTAGAGGCACTTTTAACCTTAGCGAGCAAAACGGTATAGTTACGTTAATATGTAATATTAAAGGTCAAACAACTGCTCCTTTAATATCTGGTTACACTGCAATTTTGAGCGAGTACGTACTCAGTAATACAGTTTCACTGGGTTTAAATAACCTTCAAACTGTTGCACAGCTTAGTGATCCACAAAGGATAATGCACAGTCATGACAGTCAAAACAGCACAGGCGAGAATTAATCTTGCCAACATCATCGAGTCCTTGCTTGGTTACCCTATAACAAAAGTAGGTAGTAACGGTGTACTACCTACTAACGAGCAAAGTTACGATATTAAGGGCAAAATTAAGCCGCTTTATCATATCAACAGTGAAAACTCTGTTTTAGCTCGCGCTCAAAAGCGCCAAGATTTATTACTCATTAAACAACAACAAAATATAGAATCAATTTTAGCAGTGGCTATGGGATTTTGCCCTGATGTAGCAAGTAGTAAACAGCCCGATGTTGATTGGGTAGAGCATTTTATAGCTCTGTGTGAAGATACTTCTAATGAATCAATGCAAATTTTATGGGCAAAAATTTTAACAGGAGAAACACTCAATCCTGGTACGTTTTCAATTAAAAGCCTACAAACTTTAAAGCATATGACACAGCGAGAAGCAGACTCTTTGCAAAAATGTGTGTCGCTCTCAGGCTATAACGAAAAAGACGACAGCCACTTTATATTACTCGGCTTTTACAAAAAACCATCGTTGTTTGATTTGCTACGAAAAGGCAATAAAGTATCTTTAAATTTAGGAAAAACGGGTATTAGCTTTCCTGATATTTTAACGCTCATGGATCTTAATTTACTGTATAGAAAAGAAATTGAATCTGCAGTGCTTAAAGCGGGGCAAGAACTTACCCTTTCATTTTTATCGCAAAAAGTAACGTTAAAAGCAAAGAGTAGTGATTTGGTATTAAGCTATTACAAATTTACTCAAACAGGTGATGAGCTATCTAAACTCATTAATTTCCCTGTCAATAAGGTCTATAAGCAGTTGATTAATAATGCGCTAGAGGGAGAGTTTGATTTAGCGTGGCACGCAATAAAATAATATGCCACGCTTCATTTAATTAGAAAGTACTAATTAAAAATGAACCTGAATACCCGCAAATGGGCCAGATGCATCAATATCAGTAGTAATATCATCTACATCATCAAGTTCTAATACCATAGAGCGGTAACCTGCTTTAACAGCAACATCTACTGCCAAGTTATCAATAAGTTCCCACGCTACACCTACTTGGTAATCTTGTACTTTACTGTCGTCAATAGCCAAAAAGCTACCTTCAAAAAATACACTTAAACCAGTAAATGGTAAGCCAGCTTCGGCACGGCCGTATGCAAGAGGAACAAAACCAGAGAAGTCTACAGTTTCAGTTTGAGAAAGATCTTCTTCACTATCATATCTTACTGTAATTTCACCGTCGAACTGCTTAACATTCAAACCTAAGTCAATTGAGATTAAATCGTTATCAAATATTTCGTAATAAAAAATATAATCAATGTGCGATAAATCACTAAGAGTATTTACTTCTCTACCTTTAGCAAAATTACTGCCATTAAAGCTAAACGTATCATCGATAACCGCAGAACCATTTAACTCAAGCTCTGTGTACTTTAATTTGATATTTGGTACTAACGGCACTGGGTGCTCAAGCGCCGCGTAGTAACTTACAAAAGTCTCATCTTCAAAATCAAAATCTTGAGATGATTTATCTTTATAAGAAAATTGGCCATCGCTATCTGACTTCCATCCATCAACACCTACGTATAAACCTAGTAGAGTGTCAGCTTGCGCTGCCGGTGCTAAACATGCCATTGAAAGGGCTGCTGCTAAACAATACTTTTTCATTTTTTATCCTTGAGCTAGTAGTTCGCTAAGTTCGATTAAAGCCGCATTGGCTCTAGAAATATAATTTGCCATAACTAAAGAGTGGTTAGCAACATAGCCAAAACCATTCCCGTTTAAAATAAGTGGGCTCCATACTGTTTCTTGAGTTGCCTCAAGTTCACGTATGATTTGCTGAACGCTTACACGTGCATTTTTCTTTTCAAGTACATCATTAAAGTCATACTCTATCGCTTGTAAAAAGTGTAGTAACGCCCAAGTAGCACCGCGCGACTCGTAAAACACGTCGTCGATTTCTAACCACGGCGTTCTTACTTGTTGCTGCAGTGGAGCAAGGGTTGCTTGTTTATTAGATGAATTACCTGCTAAATCGGTATTCACTTTTTCTTGGCCTACGCTTGCGCTTAAACGCTGGCTTAAACTACCTAAACGTTTTTCAGCTTCTTTAAGCCAACTACGTAAGTTATCTGCTCGTGCATAAAATTGACTATCACGCTCATGCTCGTTAGCAATTTGTCCACGATATACCATTAAGTAGTCAATACCTTTTTGGTACTCACCTTCAGCACTTGGCCATGCCCATGCTTCAGAGCTTATATTAAACTGTGGCTGCGCCTTTTTAAGTGCTTCATGTTCCGTAGACTGTGATTGCGAACGGCTAAAATCTTTTCGCATAGAAAGCGATAAATCACGCACCATTTCTAGCGCGCCATATTCCCACGCCGGCATATCATCCATAATAATACTTGGTGGTATTACATCATTTGATAAGTAGCCACCGGGTTTATCTAGTAAGGTATTTGCTACTGTAATTAATGTAGAAGTAGTTACGTAACCCGTAACTATTTTTTCATTACGAAGCTGCGCTTGCTCTTTGGCGTTTGCAACAACATCAAAACGTGAAGGCTCAGTGCTCCAATAAACAGCAATTGCGTAAAATATGATAAGCAGTAAAACAACTATTCCTGCTATTTTTCCTTTGTGTTGCGACATGTGTACTCCTAGTGATGAGCGTGTTGAGTAGATGGTTTTGACTGCGTAGCTTGCGCTTCAAGCGACACGACTTGAGCATTAGTGAACAAGCGATTACCGTCACTAAAATATAGCGTGAGTTTGCGTTCTTGCCCTACTTTTAATGGCTCTTGTGGTTCAAATACCATTAAATGATAACCGCCAGGTTGAAAACTGACACTTTCGTGCGCTTTAATTTCAACTGATTCAACTTGTTGCATTTTCATCATGCCGTCTACATGTGAATGCTCGTGTATTTCAACACGCCCTAAGCCATCAATAGTTGCCTTAGTTAAAGTTGCTGCGGCTCCACTGTGATTTATTAGCGTTAAATAACCTACAGTTGAAGTACTGCCAGGTAAAAACTCTCTAACTTGCGCGTTAGTTACTTCGAGCACAGCCACATCAGAACCATGATCGTGCCCTGAGTGCGCCGCCAACGATGACGAAAAAAAACTAAATATTAATGCAGAAGCCATCGAAAAACATAGTTTCATCATCATTCTTATCCTTATGAAAACTTTAAATTACAGGCTAAATTTAACATAGTTAACCTATAATAGTCAGTCAAATTAAGGATTAAGAGGCTACTTTTTTGTTATCGGCAACAAGCCAACACAACACTGCAACAAATAGTAACGGCCATGCAATCATTATAGATCCGAATAAAAGCGCTAAAACAGTCCCTGCTAATGCCACTACACCCGCACCAACTAATCCCATAGTAATTAAAGCCACTACAGCAACTACAGCAACAATTGCGGCCAAAGCACCTACAAGCTCAAGCCCAGCCCAGCTAATATCAGCAATCCATAACGGCAACTGCCAAGAATCAATCTGCACAAACGTTATTAAATCAGTAAACAGTAATAAATAGATAATTACACATACTGCCAAAGCTTTCATAGTAATTCTCCTTATACTAACCGGCTTATATATGAGGTCGATTTAATGATAAGAAAATTTCGCTATAACTAGGCAAAAATTTTTATATCTAGTTGTTCTAAATAAAAATTTTTAACAACGTTATAGAGTGATTTAATTCGTTAAATTGTTCAAATATTTATGCCTATTGGTATTAATACTCTTTATTTTCAAGGCAGCAATGCGCTATAAAATAACCAAGTGCAATTGCAAACGGAAAACTCAAAAACAACAAAATAGTAACTACGCGTGTTGCCCATACAGGAAAGTCCAATCTATGAGCTAAACCACTACAAACACCCGATATTTTTTTATTTAGAGTATCTTTATACCAACCTCGTTGACGATTAAAGCTGTTCATAGCAATCTCCTAAGCAGTTTGTTTTAAATTAGTATTTAAGTTCGCTTTTAAGCGAGCCAGTTCAGCATCAATTTTTTCATTTTTAACTAACGACTCAATTTGGGCACTCGTAGAGCTTGCTGTATCAGTCAGCTCATAAGCCTCTACTTGAGCTTCAATACCTTCAACACGCTGCTCTATTTGTTCAAAACGAGACAACGCATGAGCTACTTTATCGCTTTGTAGTTGCGTACTGATCCGCCCTCTAGCAATAGCAACATTATGACGCTGCATTAACTGAGCTTGCTTAGTTTTAGCCATAGCCATTTTTTGCTGCAGACGCTCACAATCAACCTTAATTTTTGCAATAGACTCTTGCAGTGTTTCTAGTTGAGTTTGCTTATTTTCAATGCTTTCGTTAACGCGCTGCTTTTCAAGTAAGGCAGACTTAGCAAGGTCATCACTGCCCTTCTCAACCGCACGTTCTGCTTTAACTTGCCAAGCTGCTAATTCTGTTTTTTTAGTATCAATTTGGCGATTAATTATTTTCTCTTCACACAATAAAGCGGCTGCTGTACTACGGCACTCATTCAACGCATCTTGCATCTCGGTAAGCATCAAGTTTAAAAGTTTTTCTGGGTCTTCAGCTTTATCAAGCATAGCGACAATGTTTGATTGAATTACATCATTTACGCGGTTAAATATTCCCATGGTATTCTCCTGTTGATTTTTAATTAATTTCAACAAGAAGATTCCAAGAGTTGTGCCAAGTTCATCAAAACAAAAATAAAACATTTAAAATCATAGTGATAAACAATAAGCACTCTAGTTTTTAGTGACTTCCAGCTGAACAGCATAGAGTGTAATTGGCCAATAAATTATGCTTTTGACTAATATTTAGGATCAAAAAAGCCACTCGAAAGTGGCTTAAATTTAGAACTTTTAAAGCTTAGCTTTATTCTGGTACAAAGCTTAATGCTTTATCCATTACCGATAAATCAGCTTGCTTACCATGACCACTTTCAGAAAGGTGGCGTCTAAAACCTCGTGCACCAGGCTGCCCCTGAAAAATACCGAGCATGTGACGTGCAATATGCCAAAAATTAGCACCCAAACGCATTTCTTCTTCAATGTAGCTGTACATTGAGCGCACTACGTCGTGGCGTGATTGTGTGTTTGCAGCATCACCATAAATTTTCTCATCAACGTCATTGAGCATAAATGGGTTACTGTAAGCTTCACGCCCAATCATTACACCATCAATATGTTGTAGATGTTCTAGGCTCTGCTCAATTGTTTTAACGCCGCCATTTAGGCTTAAGTCTAGCTGCGGATAATCTTTTTTAAGTTGATAAACACGTGGGTAATCAAGCGGTGGGACTTCACGATTTTCTTTCGGGCTTAAACCATTAAGCCATGCTTTACGAGCATGAATAATAAAATCATCACATCCTACTTTATGAGACGCTTCAATAAGCGCACATAAAAACTCATACGAATCTTGCTCATCAATACCAATACGCGTTTTAACAGTTACAGGAATACTTACTTCGTTTTTCATTGCTGCAACACAGTCCGCAACTAATTGAGGCTCAGCCATTAAGCATGCGCCAAATCGACCATTTTGAACTCTGTCTGACGGGCAACCTACATTTAAATTTATTTCGTCATAACCACGCTCACCTGCGAGCTTTGCACATTGCGCAAGCGCTTTAGGATCAGAGCCACCAAGTTGCAGTGCAACTGGGCCTTCGTGTTTATTAAAATGTAAGTAGTCGCCTCGACCAAATAAAATAGCCCCTGTGGTTATCATTTCAGTATAAAGCACAGTATGTTTAGTCATTTTGCGATGAAAAGTACGACAATGGCGATCAGTCCAATCAAGCATTGGTGCCACAGAAAAGCGTCTATCCAAAGTACATTTATTCAAAGCAAACCTCAGGGTATTAAAGTTATTAAGCACAGCTTAAAAGGCGCTGCATTTTACACAAAAGCCTGGCAGGCATCAATGTTAAGAGAATACCTGCAAGCCAAAATAATGGGCTATGCCATTTAAAATATTGGTAACCGCAACCGAGCTTAAAATAAGCCCCATAATTCTACTTATTATACTTGCACCACTATCACCAATTAATTTATGTACATGCGTTGCAAGCAGTAACAAAACCAGTACAACCGCTAATACAGCAAGCATCATTGAAGACGTTAGTAATTGCTCAACCCAGGTATATTCTTCATTACGAGTCATTAATACGGCGCCTAACATAGCGCCAGGGCTCGCGATAGACGGAATCGCAAGCGGAAAAATAGCGGTTTCAGTGCTGTCGCGTACACTTTTAATCTCGGCTTCAGGCTTACTTTCACCAAATATCATTGAAAGCGCAAAAATAAGTAATATGATACCGCCGGCTATTTGAAAAGCCGAAAGTGGAATTTCAATTGCGTTAAGTAATTGCTCACCTGCGAGTACAAAAAATAAGAGCACTAATGCAGATACGCCTACCGCTTTAAATATAACTTTACGTTTAAATTTCTCATCATCACCACGTGTGACTGCAATAAATACAGGTACAGTGCCAATGGGGTCAATAACCGCAAAAAAGAAAATAAATATAGCCAATAGTTCGTGCATTACTGGGTTTCCTAGGTAAAAAGCGCTTAATAAAAACGCTGCAACTACAACACAGTATGTTAGTATATCACGGTAGCATAAGGATAAGAGTAATGATGAATATAGAATCACTCGTAAGTAAAGCAAAACAAGTTTGTGACAACCGTGGTGCGCGTTTTACGCCTATCCGCGAGAAAGTATTTCGTCTATTAGCCAGTGCACAAGGTGGTGTTGGTGCATACGATTTGCTTGAGCAATTAAAAGTAACTGAAACAGGTGCTAAACCTGCAACTATTTATCGTGCATTAGACTTTTTAGCTGAACTAGGTTTTATTCATAAAATTGAAAGCACAAATGCATTTATGCTGTGCCATCATTTTGATCATATTCACCCGGTACAATTATTAATTTGCGATACATGTGGCTTTGTTAAAGAATTACACTCGAGTGTAATTTCGCATGAGCTTAATAATCTAGCTGCCGAAGGTGGCTTTGTCGTATCAGGGCAAACAATAGAAGCACATGGTAAATGTGAATCTTGTAGAGCATCATAATCCTTCAAAGTTATCCTTAGTGACTATACTCAAACTATATAGTCATTTCACAGAACAAATTTAAGAGTAGCCACTATGAATGTAGAATTCATCAATCCTTTTTTATCTTCTTTAATTAATGTTTTAAGCACTATGGCTCAAACTCAATTGAAGCCGGGTAAACCTCGCATTAAAACTGATGAGATAGCCTGTGGTGATGTATCAGGTTTGATTGGTATGGTTGGCCCGCAAACGCGTGGATCATTTTCAATTACATTTGATGAAGGATTAGCATTAACCATCATGGAGCGTATGCTTGGCGAACGCCCTGATACCATAGATGAAGAAGTTACCGATATGGTTGGCGAAATAACCAACATGGTAACTGGTGGTGCTAAAAATTTACTTGGCGAGAAAGGTTTCGACTTTGATATGGCAACGCCTATTGTGGTATCGGGTAAAGGTCATACAATTACTCATAAAAGCCAAGGTAAAAAAATCATCATGCCATTTAGCTGTGACGCAGGAAATGCAAACATCGAAGTTAGTTTCGATAAACTATGAGTTGGCAGCAAAAGCAAATTACATTAAAGCCTCGCCAGCGAGGTTTTCATATAATTGATGACGAAATATTATCTCAACTTCCTGAACTGGCGAGTTACAAAATAGGCTTGTTACATTTATTTATTCAGCATACCTCAGCGAGCCTTACAATAAACGAAAATGCAGATCCCACTGTTCGTATGGACATGGAAAGCCATTTCAATAAATTCGTTCCTGAGCGTCAACCTTATTATCGCCACGATTATGAAGGTGACGACGACATGCCTGCACACATAAAAACCAGTACGTTAGGCTGCGAGCTAAGTATTCCTATTTCAAATGGTTATTTAGCGTTAGGTACATGGCAAGGCATTTATTTAGGTGAACATCGTGATTCTGGTGGCTCTAGACGAGTTATAGCAACTATTCAGGGGGAGCTATTTTAACAAAAGCTTCAGGTTTCAAAGTATTAGCTCTTCTGTACCTCACTCATACCTCATAACTTCAAAGTACGACACCTTTCTTGTGGCGCTGAGCTCGCGCGAAGCGATAGCTTCTAACAACCAAGGCTTCAATGCTGAATATTGCACATAGAATAAAGTAGATAAGAGAGATTTTAAATTATAATTTTATTTATGATTTTTAATATAGAAAATTTTGAAAGGATATAAAAAGATTGGAGCGGTACACGAGGCTCGAACTCGTGACCTCGACCTTGGCAAGGTCGCGCTCTACCAACTGAGCTAGTACCGCATTATATTTTCATTCAACACTACAATTTCTTTTGGTTAGAAATTGGAGCGGTACACGAGGCTCGAACTCGTGACCTCGACCTTGGCAAGGTCGCGCTCTACCAACTGAGCTAGTACCGCATTTTTTAGTTATTTTATTGATGCGCAATAAATTGCGTTCAACATACTAGCAACTGAGCTAGCTTTTATTCACTTCAATTTCTTTTGGTTAGAAATTGGAGCGGTACACGAGGCTCGAACTCGTGACCTCGACCTTGGCAAGGTCGCGCTCTACCAACTGAGCTAGTACCGCATTTTTTATTTCTTCAGTTATTTTAAGCTTAAGCGCGACTGGTCGCGTTCAACATTCTAGCAACTGAGCTAGTACCGCATTTATTGATGGTAATTCAATCACTCAAACACACTAACC
Organism: Pseudoalteromonas sp. NZS71_1; assembly: GCF_015864305.1. Lineage (NCBI taxonomy): Bacteria > Pseudomonadati > Pseudomonadota > Gammaproteobacteria > Alteromonadales > Pseudoalteromonadaceae > Pseudoalteromonas > Pseudoalteromonas sp. NZS71_1. The sequence goes on from NZ_JADYXM010000002.1 coordinate 498,965, forward strand.
CCGCGTGGGTTATCGTCTTGAGCGGGGCAGGATTCTACAATAATACAGTCTGTTTGCAAGTGTTTTTTACAAATTAAAGAAATTTTCTCTATAGACTTTTAATTCCATAATCGAATCTTTAATGTCATCCAAAGCAAGGTGTGAGCCTTTTTTGTTCACTTTTGCAAGCACTTCTGGTTTCCAGCGACGTGCTAATTCTTTAATAGTACTCACATCAAGATTTCTGTAATGAAAGAAGTCTTCAAGCTCGCGCATATATTTATTCATAAAGCGGCGGTCTTGACCAATTGAATTACCACACATTGGCGAAGTGCCTGCTGGTACCCACTGCTTTAAAAACGCTAAAGTTTGCTCTACAGCATAGGCTTCATCAAAGGTACTTGCTTTGCAGCGTGCTGTTAAACCCGACTTACCATGTTGAGTAGTACACCACTCGTCCATGCCATTTAGTAATTCATCACTTTGATGAATAGCTATAGTTGGCCCTTCGGCTAATATATTCAGGTCTGCGTCAGTGACAACCGTCGCAATTTCGAGTATTTTATCGGTCTCTGGTTCGAGCCCTGTCATTTCAAGATCGAGCCAAATTAAATTTGATTTATTAATAGTCATAATTACCTAAGCGGTGCTTTCCTTTAGATCCAACGCATTTCGATATATCATATTAGCATCAACCGTCGAGCTAAAGCTTTTTTTAGGAAAAGCGACATTTAACTAAGGTTATAGGCCTCCAGTGGCAAAACAAAAAAAATTAAGTAAAGGCCAATCGCGTCAGATCAAGGCCAATCACCAAAAGCGCATTAATAGCGCAGACTCAAGACCGGCTAAAAAAGGGGCGCAAGAATGGCAAACCGATAACTTAGGTCAGGTCGAGAGCGCAATTGTGATCAGTCGTTTTGGCCAACACGCCGATGTCGAAACTGAAAATGGCGATGTACTTCGCTGTAATATACGCCGTACTGTGTCTAATTTAGTATGTGGTGATGAAGTATTATTTCGCCGTGCCAAAGTAAGTGAAGGTGATTTAGCCGGTGTAATTGAAGCCACGCAAGAGCGTCGCTCGCAACTTACCCGCCCTGATTTTTACGACGGTGTTAAAGTTATTGCAGCCAACATTGACCAAATACTCATGGTATCGGCGGTATTACCCGAATTTACACCCAGTATTATCGACCGTTATTTAATAGCCTGTGAAGATATGGGCATTGAGCCAATTTTAGTGCTCAATAAAACCGATTTAATTGACGAAGCAGGCCTTAACGAAATACAAAAAGTTCTCGATATCTATCGTAAACTTGATTACCAAGTACTCCTTGTTAGTAATATATCAGGCGATGGTATTGATAAATTAAAAGAAGTACTTGTTGATAAAAATAATATTTTTGTTGGCCAAAGTGGTGTGGGTAAATCAACCCTCGTTAATACTGTATTGCCTAACGCTGAAATATTAACTAAAGAAGTATCTGAAAACAGCGGCTTAGGCCAGCACACAACAACTGTTTCACGCCTTCACCATTTACCAAGTGGCGGTAACCTAATCGACTCGCCAGGTATTCGTGAGTTTGGTTTGTGGCATTTAGATGTTGAGCGTGTAACGTGGTGCTTTAAAGAGTTTAGAGAATTTATAGGCGGGTGCCGCTTTAGAGACTGTAAACATTTAAACGATCCGGGTTGCATCGTTAAAGAAGCAGTAGCCGATGGAAGAATTTCTCAATTGCGCTTTGACAGCTACCACCGAATTTTAGAAACAATGGCCGATGGCCGTGCAGGCGCCCGTGCGCCTCGCGTATAATTTAGGAAAAATACTGTGAGTTTAGACAAATTTAAAATCGCAATGCAGTACGCAATGCCAAAACATTTTATTTCACGCGTAGTCGGAAAATTAGCTGCTGCAAAAGCGGGTGCTTTAACAACGACTTTAATTAAACTATTTATTAAGCAATATAAAGTAGATATGAGCGAAGCCCAATACCCAGATCCGGCTCATTATAAAAGCTTTAATGAATTTTTTACTCGCCCTTTAAAAGACGGCATGCGCCCAATGGTAGATGGTAGCAATATCATCATTCATCCAGTGGATGGCGCAATCAGCCAGCTAGGCGATATTGTTGACGGACAGCTAATACAAGCTAAAGGTCACGATTACAGCTTACAAGCGCTACTAGGCGGCTCACAAGATGATACAACACCATTTTTAGGCGGTAAGTTTGCCACTATTTATTTAGCACCTAAAGATTACCACCGTATTCATATGCCAATTGATGGCACACTAAGCAAAATGATTTACGTGCCAGGTGATTTATTTTCAGTAAACCCGCTTACAGCGCAAAATGTGCCTAACTTGTTTGCACGTAACGAACGTGTGGTAGCAATTTTTGAAACTGAAATTGGTCCGCTTGCAATGGTACTTGTTGGCGCAACAATTGTAGCCAGCATAGAAACTATTTGGGCAGGTACTGTCACGCCACCAGCAGGTAGCGATGTATTTAGTTGGAAATACCCAACCACTGGCGATAATGCCATCACGCTTAAAAAGGGTGAAGAAATGGGCCGCTTTAAATTAGGCTCTACTGTGGTACTTGCATGGGGTGCTGATAAAGCGGAAATACTGGACGATCAATTACCTGAAGTGGTTACCCGCTTAGGTACTGCGTTTGCAAAAATTAACGACTAAAATCAATTGTTAATTAGAACTCAAAAAACCGCGTTTAATTAACGCGGTTTTTTATTTTTGAAGGGGTAAAGCCTGCACACGCGTAAAGCGCCGCTTTTAATATTTATAACTGATAACTATTAATTGGCTTCTCTAAAGCGAAGCGCCCTCTTAACCTCTTTGTGAATAAATCACTTAAGATCTTATTGCACTAAGAGAAGCAAAAGAGATGTAAATGAGAAGACATCTGGCATAGAAATTACGAGCTTTGCTCGTCACGCCAGCAAGCTGTGCGTATACAAGTTTGGTGTAAGAATTTTGATGTACTGTAGGCGTGAAGCTTGCTCACGCGAAAAGCGCAGCTTTTAATTCTTTAACGCCACATGTAATAACAAGCACAAGCCCCTCAAAAACCTATTTACCACACTCTTTACACTCTGAATCTTTAATCACTTTAAAGTGCTGCTGCTTTAAAGTAAGCGCATCAAACGTTATAAATACACATCCCTCTGCATGCCCCATTAATAAGTTGAGCGTAAGTTGCGCCTGCATAGAGCCAATTACACCCAGTAGCGGGCTAATTACTCCTGCGTTACTGCAATTGATAACTGGTGTAGCTTCGCTTTGTGGAAAAACACAGCCATAACATGGGCTATCACTTTGCCTAAAATCAAAGCCCATTAACTGCCCTTTAGTTGCCAATGCAGCACCAGAAATTAACGGTGTTTTATTAGCAATACAATAACGATTAACGCAATAGCGAGTGCTAAAGTTATCAGAGCAATCAAGTACGATGTCAGCACCTTTTAAAATGTTAACTGCATTATTCTCATCTAACTTTTGGCAATGCGTCACTATGTCTATTTGATTATTCAGGCTCGCTAATACTTTACCCGCTGCAGCGACCTTGTTTTGCCCTAAGTGGTTTATTTTATAAAGCACTTGGCGCTGTAAGTTTGAAAGCTCAACTTCGTCATCGTCAATTAAAATAAGCGTTCCAATGCCCGCCGCAGCTAAATACAAAAGTGCTGGGCTACCTAAACCACCAGCCCCCACTACTGCAACCGTTGAGGATTTAAGTGCTAACTGCCCTTCAAGCCCAACTTCTTCAAGCAACAAATGGCGGCTATAACGAAGGGTTTCTTTTTCGCTTAGCTCATTCACGTTTACCAGCCTTGTTAGTATTGCCCTTGTTAATATTAATGTGCACTGCTTATGGCCACTTGCAGAGCACTTATAGCCTCTACGTAATTATCAGCCTCGGTAATCGCACGCACTACGGCAACACTGCCTACGCCGGTTTTCGCTACCTGCTCAGCACGGCTTAAGTCAATACCGCCTATTGCCACTGTTGGATAGCTTTGCATAAGCGGTACAAATTTAATCAGCTTTTCAAGACCTTGTATTTGCCCTGTCATGTCTTTTGTTGTGGTTGGGTAAATAGCACCAAATGCCATATAACTAGGGCGATAATTATGCGCACGCAGCATTTCATAAAAGCCATGAGTAGAAAGCCCAAGCCTTAACCCAGCGTCTTTAATTGCCGCTAAATTAGCAATGTCTAAATCCTCTTGTCCTAAATGCACACCATACGCACTATGCTTAATAGCTAGCTGCCAGTAATCGTTTATAAATACCTGTGCGTTGTATTGCTTGCCCAGCTCAACAGCTTGCTTAATGAGCGCATCAAGCTCGTCTTGCGTTTTATTTTTAACGCGTAACTGCGCTGTTTTAATGCCTTGTTGTAAGCACTTTTCTAACCAATCGGTGCTATCAACAACCGCATATAAGCCAAGCGATTGTGTTTCACAAGGCGCAAAATCTGCCGCCATATTAAAATCAAGCGGCACATCAAAATCTAGTTCATCACCCAGCCAACTACCAGGCTCAATAACTTGTGGGTAGTCAGCTAAATTAGTAGGGAACGAGGTCTGAGCAACCGGCCCAATCCCCTCACCGTAGCGTACCGACTGTTTTAGCCCTTGGTTTATATACGCTTTAGCTAAAATAAAGGCATCTTTTAATGGGTAGTCTTTAGCTAAACACGCTGCAATTACCGAAGCCATGCTACACCCGGTTCCGTGGTTATGCGGTGTTTGTATTTTTTGATTGCCTAACCAGTATTCTTCACCATTTTGCGTATTACTATCAATACAATAATCAATGCAGTAGCCACTTGGGTAATCCCAATGCCCGCCTTTAATAACAACGGCTTTAGCGCCCCAGCTTAATAACTTATTAGCCGCTTCTTTTATTGCAGCCGGGCCAATTAAATACACACCGGTTAATAACTGTGTTTCGTGTGTGTTTGGAGTTATTACATCCACCAGCGGCAGTAAACATTCTTTTATTGCGCTTACCGTGTCTTCTTCTGTTAGTAAGTCACCGCTTGAGGCAATAGCGACAGGGTCATATACAATAACGGGAGGCACAGGCCATTTAGCTTTATAATGACTTATATGCTCGCTGATTAACTGAATTTGCTGCACGTTGGCTAACATGCCAATTTTTATCACTTTGGCTTTCATGTCTTTTTCGAGTGCAAGTAACTGAGATTCAATAATATCGGTAGACACTGCATTAATAGCTTCTACACCTAAACTGTTTTGCGCAGTAAGCGCCGTAATAGCCGTACACCCATGTACACCAAAACTTTGCATTGCTTTTATGTCTGCTTGAATGCCTGCACCGCCGCCAGAATCAGAGCCGGCAATTGTCCATACTACGTTATTCATATTTGTCTCCTCACAGCGATTACATTGAACTAACGAGCTATTTAATTAGATAGAATGCTCATATTTTTAATAAAACTGCTATTTTTCTTGATGCCAAAATGGCATGCCCATTGTTGGGGTTGATGGAGCTGCAACGTCTTTTTCAGGCATCGCTTTTGCTTTATATGCAAAGCGCCCCGCTTCAACTGCGGCTTTAAATGCGCGGCTCATAGTAATTGGGCAACCCGCCCCTGCAATGGCTGAATTTAATAATACCGCATCATACCCCATTTCGAGTGCTTGGCAGGCATGCGATGGCAAACCTAAACCGGCATCTACTATTAATGTGGTATCGGGTAAGCGCTCTCGAATAGTTTTTAAATTATAGCTATTTAACAAGCCTTTACCGGTGCCTATTGGCGCACCCCACGGCATAAGCACCTCACACCCTAGCTCATTTAAGCGCTGGCAAAGTACTAAGTCATCGGTGCAATAAGGCAATACTTTAAAGCCATCATTAATTAATATTTTTGTGGCTTCAAGTAGCGCAAAAGGGTCAGGCTGTAAATTGTAATCATCGCCAATCAGCTCTAGCTTAATCCAGTCGGTGGCAAATACTTCTCGGCACATTTTTGCAAGCGTTATCGCTTCTTTAACACTATGGCACCCTGCGGTATTAGGCAGTATTTTTAAGCCTGTATTTTTTATTAACTGCCAAAAGTCATCACCGGCTGCTGCACTTTGTTGGCGCCTAAGCGACACGGTTACAATTTCAGCGCCAGAGGCAACTATTGATTGGGTCATAATGTCGGGCGACGGATAAAGCGCAGAGCCGATTAATAAGCGACTCTTTATTTGCTCTCCATAAATAGTTAAACAGTCTTTAGTTTGCATGAGCTTTATCCGCCTTGAATGGGTGATAGCAACTCAACACTGTCGCCTTCATTAAGTACATAGTTACTGTGCCGACTTTGTGGAATAAATTCTCCATTAACAGCCACAGCAAAAGGCGCGACTGCACCAAAACTTTGAAGTACCTCAACGAGTGCTTTACTATTAACATTAAGTAGCTCGCCATTAATTGTAATATTCATTCTACTCTCACTCTATTCGTGAAACTGCTTGCGCCACTAATGCCGGCGCCAACATATAACCATGTCGATACAAGCCGTTAATACTAATTACATTGCCAACTTGTGATACTTCTGGACGATTATCGCTAAATGCAGGGCGTAATCCGGTTTGAATACTAAGTAGTCGTGCTTCGGCAAACCCGCTGTGTACGGTATAAGCCGCTGAAAGTAATTCAAGAGTTGAGCGCACTGTTGCCGCGCCGCTGTCTTGTGACTCTATTTCAGTCGCACCAATTACATATTCACTGTTAGGTTTAGGCGCTATATAAATTGGATAACGCGGGTGCATTAAACGCACAGGCCTGATTAAACTTACCTCTGGTGCGTATAACCTTGCTACTTCGCCGCGCACACCCCTGAGCGGTTTATCATCTTGGCTATTTTTAGCGCCAAGCCCACGGCAATCAATAATATAATCGAATGGTCGATTATTTATTTTATTGTCGCTAATGGTTACGCGCTGGTTAAATACAAACTTTACTTTGCGTTTGTTGAGCTGTGCAAAGCTGGCTTTATAAAATGCTTGGTTATCAATTTGCCCCTCGCAGGGTAAAAATAAGCCTTGGTTAAAACGCCCAGCAAGTTCAGGTTCAAGCATTGTAATTTGTTGAGCATTTATATGCTCGGCAGTGTGATCAGCTAGCGGTTTTATACGCTGTGCAAAGCTTTGTAAATCGCCTTTGTCCTGCTGGTGCGCAATGACCAAAGTGCCTTGCTGCTGAAAAAAAACCTCACTTTCAAGTTCTGAAATAATGCTGGGCCAGCGCTTCATTGAATCAAGACCCATTAAAGCTAAATCAGCCTCACACAATACCGACTCAGCAAGCGGGGCAAGCATTGCTGCAGCCACTTTACCGGCGCTATTTGGGGTTTGCTCATCGTCTGCTTCAAAAACAGTGACATGGTGCTGTTTGCTCAGCGTAAGCGCAGCTAACCTGCCCGCTAAACCAAACCCAACCACCGCAATGCTATAAACCATACAAACCTCCAAAGCAGTTATTAGTAGGTGCGAATTTACTTCGCACTTCTTCAACTTTTAAAGAAGCGAGGTATAAAACATCACCTACGTCTGCATCTAACTTTTAGCGATAATTACTTTATACCGCTTTATGGTAAATCTCTGAGCCTGTTTGCTTAAACTCAGCTGACTTAGCTTTCATTTCGGCTTCTACATCAACCATTTTTATTTCAATAGCGTCGCCAGCGTTATTAGGATCAATACCGCGTGTTTCTAAATCTTTAGCGTAATCGCGTACTTCTTGGCTAATTTTCATAGAGCAAAATTTAGGACCACACATAGAGCAAAAGTGAGCCACTTTGCCTGATTCTTGCGGTAAGGTTTCGTCGTGATACTCGCGAGCTCGGTCTGGATCTAAACCAATATTAAATTGGTCATGCCATCTAAACTCAAAGCGTGCTTTTGATAAGGCGTTATCGCGCTCTTGCGCGCCAGGATGACCTTTTGCTAAATCGGCGGCATGTGCAGCTATTTTGTAGGTAATTAAGCCTTCTTTAACATCTTCTTTATTTGGCAGACCTAAATGCTCTTTAGGTGTTACATAGCAAAGCATTGCACAGCCGTACCATGCTATTTGAGCCGCCCCAATACCAGAAGTAATATGGTCATACCCTGGGGCAATATCGGTCGTTAACGGGCCTAAAGTATAAAATGGCGCTTCGTCACAATGTTTTAATTGCTCGTCCATATTGGCTTTAATCATGTGCATTGGCACATGTCCAGGGCCTTCAATAAATACCTGTACATCGTGTTTCCACGCAATTTTAGTCAGTTCACCTAATGTGCGCAGCTCACTAAACTGTGCTTCATCGTTGGCATCAGCAATCGAACCAGGGCGAAGTCCATCACCGAGTGAAAAACACACATCGTATTGTTTTAAAATTTCGCAAATGTCTTCAAAGTGCGTGTATAAAAAGTTTTCTTTATGATGCGCTAAACACCACTTAGCCATAATTGAGCCACCGCGCGACACAATACCGGTTACACGTTTAGCCGTCATTGGTACGTAACGAAGCAGTACACCGGCATGAATAGTAAAGTAATCAACACCCTGCTCGGCTTGTTCAATAAGCGTATCGCGGAAAATCTCCCACGTTAAATCCTCAGCCACACCATTTACTTTTTCAAGCGCTTGATAAATCGGTACTGTGCCAATAGGTACAGGCGAGTTACGTACAACCCATTCACGCGTTTCGTGAATGTAACGTCCCGTTGATAAGTCCATCACGGTGTCTGCGCCCCAGCGGGTAGACCACACCATTTTTTCTACTTCTTCTTCAATCGATGAGCTTACTGATGAGTTACCAATGTTGGCGTTAACTTTTACTAAAAAGTTACGGCCTACAATCATAGGTTCTGTTTCTGGATGGTTTATATTATTTGGTAAAATAGCGCGACCACGGGCTATTTCATCGCGTACAAATTCTGGGGTAATAAATTCAGGAATACTCGCGCCAAACGACTCGCCTTTATGCTGCGCGGCAAGTAATTCTTTACGAATTTCTGCACGTCCCATATTTTCGCGAACGGCTACGTATTCCATTTCAGGAGTAATAATCCCTTGGCGTGCGTAGTGCATTTGCGTTACGTTTTTGCCCGCGATACCACGGCGAATTTTTGGAAGGTGATCAAAGCGAATATGATCCAGCCCTTCATCCGCCATACGTTGCTGCGAAAATTGCGACGTTACTGATTCTAAAACTTCGGTGTCGCCACGGCTTTCAATCCATTGTTCACGAAATTTTGGTAAGCCTTTGCGCACGTCTAGTTCAAAATTAGGATCGGTATACGGGCCCGACGTATCGTAAACACGTAGCGGATCGTTTGACTCATAAACAGGGTTTTCATCTGTGCCACCAATAAACGTATCACTTAACGTAATTTCACGCATACCAACACGCACACCAGGTTGAGTACCTTCAACGTATACTTTATGAGAATTTGGAAACGGTTGACCCGTTAAGTTATAAATATATTCAGACGCGGCAGCACGAGTTTCTCGGCGTGACGCTTTATTTGTAGTATTTGACATGACTTGCCTCATTGCTTAAGGGTTGTCTTGTCAGATATTCCGAGGAATAGAGAAAGATCGTAAAGTAGCGTACATGCTACTTTGCAGCCTAAAATAAACAAAATCACTTTATTGTGCGCATAAAAAAAGACGCACAAGCGTCCCATTTTAGGCAGCTTGTTCCCTACGCAGGTATTAACCTGATCAGGTTCACGGATCCCGCTTTCGCGATCTCAGCCAAAAACTAATTACTTAGCTTTGGCACTCCGACAAGTATTGATATATAAATTCTGTTCGTTAATTTGAAGGTGTTATCCATCAAATCTGCGCTGAGTGTACGTCAGTTAAAAACTGCCCGCAAGGGGCTGTTTTTCAAAAACTTAAAATTATTTAGGGATAAACACAAATGTTTGCTCGCCTTGCATGACTAATTGCTGGCCTTGCATTTTAAGCTCGGCACCTTGCTTTAAGGCTTGTAATAACTGCTGCTCAAACTCATCAAGGTCTTCGCCGCACGACTTGCGCGTCATTCCTAATTTACTTACGGTAAGGTTACTTTCTTCAAGCGAACCTTCACCAAAAAATTTGTTACAGCCAGCAAAACCGTTTACTTGCAGTGCTTCAATAAAGCTCATTGATGCATTAAACGAAGGTGGAATTGCTAAACCATCAACACGTGATAATTGCCATTGGGTGTATTTAAGCTGCTCACTGGTAACCGTCCCTGTTGATGCGCAACCAACACATAAACCGACTATAAGCATCGGTATTGCTGCTAATTTCATGCTACTACTAACTAATTGTCTAATTAATGTAATTGTAACAATATTTATGCCCTTTATCCGTTAAAAATGCATGTTTTAAATGTAAATTTTTGTTCTATGATAGTTCAAAAGTTATGCGATTAAGTACTAAGTTGTAGTTTTAAATACGTTATCTATTTGCTCAGGTAAAAACGGTCTACCTTTTTCATTAACAGACGTTCCTATAACCAGTGCATTGAGCATTACTTTTTCATCGTTTTTACGTATAACCGTTTGCTTAAACGCAAATTTTAAACGACTAATACGCTGCGGCTCCACAGCCACATAAAATTCATCACCTGGTAATAGTGAATGTTTATAGTCCATTTCGCTGCGCATCACGACTAGGTTAATTTTATCTTTCGCTAATTGAGCAAAATCAATTCCGTGTGCGTACAAAAATTCATGGCGAGCATGCTCTAAATAATTAAAATAAACACTGTTATTTACGATACCTTGTAAGTCACATTCGTAATCACGTACTTTGAAGTCAACTTTAAAGGTCATATTAGTAATCCTGATTATTTAACGTATAATTGCCGCGTTTATAGCACATGTGTTTAAATAATTGCTACCATACGAGTCCCTAAAATGGAGTTAAGTAACCCAATGAACTTACGTTTGTCTTTAATTACTGCCGCACTTTTACCGCTGCTTGGTGCACCAATTGCAGCTAACGCTGATGATAGCGACCTAGAAAGAATTGTTGTAACCGGCGATTTTCAGCGCGAAAGCATTCAAACTTTAAGCGCGAGTGCGAGCTTATTCAGCGAAGATGAAATTAATCAACGTGGTGCAAGTTACTTAGACGAAATGTTAGGCAGTGCCGCCAATGTAAATTTTGCATCTGGTGCATCACGTGGTCGTTACATCCAAATTCGTGGCGTGGGACTTCGTTCACAATTTGTAGACCCTATTAATCCATCTGTAGGCTTAGTTATTGATGGTATTAACTATTCTGGTCTTGGTGGCAGCTCATTATTATTTGATATAGACCAAGTAGAAATTTACCGTGGTCCACAAGGTACACGCTTTGGCGCAGACGGTATGGCCGGTATGATCCAAATGGGTTCAGCTAAAGCCACGAGCGATCCAAGTTTAAAATTACAAGTAGGTGCTGGCACATACAACACCCGCGAAGCAGGTATTGCAGCAAGCACAGGCTTAACAGATGACACTAGCGCACGCGTGAGCTACTTTCGCAGAAAGTCAGACGGTTACGTAGATAACCTGTATTTAAATGACGAAACACAAAATCAAGACGAACAAGTAGCCCGCTTTAAAATAAACAGCCAGCTTACAAAACATTTAAATACTGAGTTAAACCTTCACTATATTGATATAAACAACGGTTACGATGCATTTACGCTTGATAACAGCCGCAATAGTGTTGCCGATGAGCCAGGGCAAGACAATCAAGAAAGCTACGCAATCGGTGTTAATAATACTTACACGGGTTTTGACGCTTTTGATGTAAACCTAAACCTATCGGCTATTGATACCGAATTACTTTACAGCTTTGACGAAGACTGGGTATGTAACGATACAAGTGAGCCAAAGTTATGTGCTGCAGGCTTACATCCAGATGGATACAGCTCAACTGATTTATACAGCCGCGATCGCGACGATCAGTCTGTAGATTTACAGTTTAACTCTAAAACAGGTAACTGGGTTGCGGGTATTTATTACCAAAACCGTGACGTTGACTTAGAGCGCCAATACACATGGCTAGCAAGCCCTTTTTCTTCAACTTACGAAACGAGTAACGTTGCAGTATATGGTCAAGTAGCAACTCCAATTGGTCCTAAAACAACATTAATTACAGGTTTACGTGTAGAGCAATACCAAGGCGACTACACCGATAGCAATGGCTTTATACAAGACACTGACGACGTAATGGTTGGCGGTAAAATAGCGCTTGAGTATCAAGTAATTGACCGTACGATGATCTACACCAGTATCACGCGTGGCTACAAAGCTGGCGGTATTAACTCAGAAGCACTGGCTAAAGCGAAAGATGAAGGCTTAAACCTAAGCGCTGATTTTTTCCAGCAACACACCAGTTTTGACCCTGAATATTTATGGAGCGGCGAATTTGGTGTTAAAGGCTCATCGCTTGATGACAAATTTACACTTCGCTTAGCTGCATTTTACATGCACCGCGACGATATTCAGTTAAAAGCATGGCAAGTAGAAGGCCAGCAATTTACCGGTTATGTTGATAACGCAAGTTCTGGTAGCAACTACGGACTAGAAGTTGAGGGTAGTTACCAACTAACTGATAATCTATTTTTAACGGGTAGTGCTGGTTACTTAAACACTGAAATAGACGACTTTGTAACGCAGTCTGGCTTAAACCAAGACGGTCGTGAGCAAGCACAGTCACCTAAATACCAGTATGCGTTTACTGCTCGCTATAACTTTACAAGTGAGCTTTACGGTATGATTGGTGTTGAAGGTAAGGACGATTACTACTTCTCAGATAGTCATAACTCACAGGCACCAAGCAGCAACTTAGTTAACTTAAGCTTTGGCTACGAAGCAGACATGTGGGCAGTTCGCGCATGGGCTCGTAACGTGTTTGACGAGACAGTCCCTACACGTGGTTTTGAGTTTGGTAACGATCCACAAGATGGTTACGCAACGCATACCTACACACAATTAGGTGAGCCTCGTGTTGCAGGTGTTACGTTTACACTTAATCTGTAAAGCACAGCCGTTGGCTTTCAAATGAAAGCTTTCAGCAAGCAATAAAAACACCGCGTTTAATTTAAACGCGGTGTTTTTATTTGTAGGTGAGGTTTTATACCTCGCTTTTTATAAAGTTAAATTACACGAGCGCGAAATAAATTCGCACCTACAGGTTTGGCGTATGTTGTTGGGGTTGATGTTTATTTGTAGGTGAGGTTTTATACCTCGCTTTTTTATAAAGTTAAATTACACGAGCACGAAATAAATTCGCACCTACAGGTTTGGCGTATGTTGTTGGGGTTGATGTTTATTTGTAGGTGAGGTTTTATACCTCGCTTTTTTATAAAGTTAAATTACACGAGCACGAAATAAATTCGCACCTACAGGTTTGGCGTATGTTGTTGGGGTTGATGTTTATTTGTAGGTGAGGTTTTATACCTCGCTTTTTTATAAAGTTAAATTACACGAGCGCGCAATAAATTCGCACCTACAGGTTTGGCGTATGTTGTTGGGGTTGATGTTTATTGTAGGTGAGGTTTTATACCTCGCTTTTTGTAAAGTTAAATTACATGAGCGCGAAATAAATTCGCACCTACAGGTTTGGCGTATTTTGTTGGGGTTGATGTTTATTTGTAGGTGAGGTTTTATACCTCGCTTTTTTATAAAGTTAAATTACATGAGCGCGAAATAAATTCGCACCTACAAATATTCCACCTACGCCTACAAGCTAAGCATTACGCTCTTTGCACATCAAACGCTATTNGCATTACGCTCTTTGCACATCAAACGCTATTACGTCTTTAATTTTTTCTTTATTTGTTGCGAGCATTACCAACCTATCAATCCCCAAAGCAACCCCTGCGCATTGTGGTAATCCATGCTCCAGCGCTTTAATTAAGCGCGTATCCATTGGTACTTGTTTTAAACCGTTATTAGCGCGGTATGCGTTATCTTCGTTAAATCGTTTAGCTTGCTCACTAGCATTTGTTAATTCGTTAAAGCCGTTAGCCAATTCCATATTTTTGTAATAAAGCTCAAAGCGCCCTGCTACGCGTGCATCATGTTCACAAATTTGTGCAAGGGCCGCTTGAGAAGCTGGAAAATGATAAACAAAACACGGTTTTTCTTGTCCTATTGTTGGCTCCACTTTCATACAAAATAATAATTGCAGTAAGGTATCTTTATGCGTTTCATTTTGGGCTATATCAGCAAACCCCTGCTTACACGCTAGTTGCTTTAATTGCTCTATGCTTGCTGTTAAAGGATCGAGGCCGAGTGCTTGTTCAAACGCTTGCTGATAGGTAAGTCTAGTTGCAGGCTCGACACCTAAAACAAGTTGCATTAACTCATCCATTTCATCCATAAGTGTAAATTCATCAAAGCCTGGGCGATACCATTCCAGCATAGTAAATTCAGGATTATGATGGCTACCCGCTTCTTCATTTCTAAATGCTTTACAAAGCTGAAAAATAGCGCCTGAGCCTGCTGCTAACAAGCGTTTCATGGCAAACTCTGGAGATGTTTGTAAAAACAGAGGAAGCCCACCAGCATGCCCTGGACCTACAAATTTGGTATTAAAACTAGCTAAGTGCACATCGGTTACACTGGCAGCACTTAAGCTTGGCGTTTCTACTTCTAAAACATCACGTACATAAAAAAATTCACGGATGCTACGTAATATCGATGCGCGTTGTTTTAGTGTTTCAATGCTTGCGCTTGGGGCCCAAAGATCTGCTGACATATTTTCTCCAAAAAAAATCCCAGCGTAAGCTGGGATTTTATAAACAATGTTAAAGCTTACTTAACACGGCTTACGTATTCACCGTTACGAGTGTCTACTTTAATTACTTCGCCAATTTGTACGAATAATGGAACTCGTACCACAGCGCCTGTGCTAAGCGTTGCTGGTTTACCACCAGTACCCGCTGTATCGCCTTTAAGGCCTGGATCTGTTTCAGTGATCTCAAGCTCAACAAAGTTAGGTGGTGTAACAGCAATAGGGCTGCCGTTCCATAATGTAATTGTGCATAAATCATTTTCAACTAACCATTTTACTGAATCGCCTAGTGCTTTTTCGTCAGCAGCAATTTGCTCAAATGTTTCGTTGTTCATAAAATGCCAAAATTCGCCGTCTGTGTATAGATACGCTAAATCAGTATCCATTACATCAGCACCTTCAACTGATTCACCCGATTTAAAGGTTTTTTCAAGCACCTTACCAGAGATAAGTTTACGGATACGAACACGGTTAAACGCCTGGCCTTTACCAGGTTTTACCATTTCATTTTCTAAGATACTGCAAGGCTCGCCGTCCATCATAATTTTTAGGCCGCCCTTGAACTCGTTGGTGCTATAATTCGCCATCGTTTCCTCTATTTATATTTTTTCGAGTAATCTACATGCCAATGATACAAAGAAATGAAGCAAATTTGCATAAAAACTGGCAAAAAGAATTAGCAAATGTAGTTACCTGCCCAAAAACCTTGCTTGAAATGGTCGGTTTATCGAGCCAAGTCCATGAAAACGACCTAAAAGCCCGTAGTTTATTTCCGGTACGCGTGCCTATCCCTTTTATAAAAAAAATACGCAAAGGCGATCCAAACGATCCTCTATTGCTACAAGTTATGCCACGCCATCAAGAATTTTTGACTAAATCGGGCTTTAATAAAGATCCCCTACTTGAGCAAGATAACGACCAACCAGGCCTTTTACATAAGTACAAATCGCGTGTTTTGGTGATGTTTAAAACCGGCTGTGCTGTAAATTGTCGTTATTGCTTTAGAAGGCATTTCCCGTATCAAGAAAACCAACTCAATAAAAAAAGTCTGCTTGAAACACTGAGCTATATAAAATCAGATAGCAATATAAACGAAGTGATTTTAAGTGGTGGCGATCCACTGATGGCCAAAGACGATGCAATAAGCTGGTTTTTGGATGAGCTTGAGCAATTACCACAAATAAAACGAATGCGAATTCATAGCCGTTTGCCAGTAGTTATACCGGCGCGAGTTACCGATGAGTTATGTGAACGATTAGCAAAATCGCCATTAAAAATTATTTTTATTAATCACATAAACCACGCCAACGAAATAGACGCTGATTTTAAAGCTGCTATGCAAAAGCTTAAACAAGCAAACGTAACGCTTCTAAACCAAGCTGTAATTTTAAAAGATGTGAACGATACGGTTGATGCGCAAATAAATTTAAGCGAAGCGTTATTTGACGCAGACGTATTGCCGTATTATTTGTATTTGCTAGATAAAGTTGAAGGGGCGAGCCACTTTGATATTAATGAAGCGCAAGCAATTGAAATAATGGCAGAGCTATTAAAAGCTCTGCCTGGATTTTTAGTGCCTAAATTAGTAAGAGAAATCGGTGGTCAAAAAAGCAAAACACCTATCGATCTTAAGCTAATTTAAACGTATATATTTACGTTGTTACCCAATGATGCAGTTACCGATTTAGCCGGTGTTTGCGCACTTGACGATTGTGCAGCACCTTCAATAAGTGCAAGAGCCGCCGCGCCATCTGCTAACTGCTGCTTTTTAGATAAAGCAGCGCTGTAAAGCTCACTGCCTTGGCCTGAGCCAGAAACAGCGGGTAAACTTGTGCCTGATATATTCATATAACAAACCTGACTTTTAAATGTAATCCAAGTATTATGTCGGCAATGCAGTGCAAAGCTTTAGGAAAACCATGGATTCTATTATTGAACAACTCAATGCCAACTTAAAAATTGTTTACCGTCAGGCACTTGATGCTGACAAAAAACTCGACGAGCTTCAACAGCAAGGTCACGGTAAGTTTAAAGCCTTATTTACTGCCGATTCAGGCTTTAGCTTTGAAGCTAAACGTTTTAAGCCTTACGTACTCGACGTAGCCGCTGATGTTGAAAGCTTATCTAACGATGGTTTTGAAGAAGAAAAACTGAAAACAACCGTTATTAAGTTACAACAAATACTCACGTTGTTAGCTACTTTTAAGTAAAGCTTAAAAATAAAAATGCCGCTATTTAGCGGCATTTTTATTTTCAGTTAATCTAAACTTGGTAATATTTGTTCACCAAACCACTCTGTTAGTAAGCGTTTTTCGTAATAAAATGATTCGTCGCGGCCCATTTTAATTTTATCCATAAAGCCCATATCTTTAAGCTCCACATCAGTATCTTTACTTAGCACTGTACCGTCGTTATCGGTTAACGAATAATTTAGCTTAATGCGTGGAAAATAAATTGGTTTTACTACACGAATTTCGTCCATACCACCATAACGCACATCACCTGCTAAATCTAAATCTGTAAACTCTACGTTTAATTTATAGTCTTTTGGCAATTGCTCGGCTAGTTTAGCCATATGCTTTTCGAAACTTGCTGCCACACTTTTGTGATATGAGCTCTTTGTTTGGTTTGACGCTCGCACATCACGATAATCATTAAAGTCATGCCATTTAACAACAGACTCACCAGCATGGGCAAGCGCAGGTAATGCGATACACATTGTTGTTGCTATTTTTTTAACTAAATTCATATCTTTCTCCAAAGAGGTAGACCAATCACAAAAGTGTAGATTGGAGTAAACCTAGCATTAGCTATTACTAGGCTCATTTTAGCACTTGTTTATTAACTATAACTTAATCTTACGTATAAAGTGTTACTTGTACTGAGTAAAATGTAATCAAAAGTACTTAATTTACCGTTATTAAAAAAAGATGTTATTTAAACTATAGAAATTACAGATAAAGCATGTAAATCACCTCTATTTATGGTGAAATTAACTCAATTGATAAAAGGTACCCACGGAGCTTTCATGACTATTTTAGTAACCGGTGGCGCTGGCTATATTGGCTCGCACACTGTTTTAGAACTTTTACAGCAAGGTAACGATGTTGTTGTTATTGATAATTTAAGTAACTCATCACAAGAATCACTTGCGCGCGTAAAGAATATTACAGGCAAAGAGGCCACTTTTTACCAAGGCGATATTCTCGATAAATTCTTTTTAGATTCAGTATTTGCAAAACACACGGTTGATAGTGTTATACATTTTGCGGGCTTAAAATCAGTAGGCGAGTCGGTTGCAAAGCCCATTGAGTACTATCAAAACAATGTACAAGGTACGCTTACGCTTGTTGATGCAATGCGCGATGCTGGTGTATTTAAATTAGTATTTAGCTCGTCAGCCACAGTATACGGCGACCCTGCAAGCTTACCAATTAAAGAAGACTTTCCTGTAGGCGGTACTACTAACCCGTACGGCACATCTAAGCTGATGGTTGAGATGATGCTACAAGATATCGCCAAATCAGATGAGCGCTTTGCGTTTGCTATTTTGCGTTACTTTAACCCAGTGGGTGCACATGAGTCGGGCTTAATTGGTGAAGATCCTAATGGTATTCCAAATAACCTTTTACCGTTTATCGCACAAGTAGCGGTAGGTAAATTAAAGCAGCTCGCTGTATTTGGTGATGACTACGACACAGTTGATGGCACAGGTGTACGCGACTATATACACGTTGTAGATTTAGCTATTGGCCACTTAAAAGCGCTTGATAAAATTGCCAGCAGTACGGGTGCATTAGTTTATAACCTAGGTACTGGTAACGGTTACTCTGTACTACAAATGGTTAATGCATTTATTAAAGCAAGCGATCAGGCTGTACCTTATCAGGTTTCACCTCGTCGCCCTGGTGATATTGCAGCATGTTATGCAGCGCCAGAAAAAGCACTTAATGAACTTGGCTGGGAAGCAGTGCGCGGTATTGATGAAATGATGCAAGATACATGGCGTTGGCAGTCAAATAACCCTAACGGTTATAAGGGTTAAGTAAAAATGGCAAGTCAGAAAACATAGTAATTATGTATTTTTACTTCTCTAAAGCGCAGCGCCCTCTAAACCTCTTTGTGAACAAATCACTTAAGATCTTATTGCATATAGAAATTACGAGCTTTGCTCGTCACGCCAGCAAGCTGGGCGTCTACAAGTAATTTAACCACAGCGTTAAATTTTGACTGTAGGCGTGAAGCTTGCTCACGCGAAAAGCGCAGCTTTTAATTATTAAAACTGCTTGTTACCTACTTTTGGCTTCTCAAAGCGCAGCGACCTCTTGGCCTCTTTGTGAATAAATCACTTAAAATCTTATTGCACAAAGAGAAGCAAAAGAGGAGTAAATGAGAAAACATAAAACATAGTAATTATCTATTTTTACTTCTCTAAAGCGCAGCGCCCTCTTAGCCTCTTTGTGAATAAATCAATTAAAACCTTATTGCACAAAGAGAAGTAAAAGAGGAGCAAATGAGAAGAGACCAAAGCATAGAAATTACGAGCTTCGCGCGTCTCGCCAGCAAGCTGCGCGTCTACAAGTAATTTCAGCACAGCGTTAAGTTTTGGCTGTAGGCGTAGAGCTTGCTCACGCGAAAAGCGCAGCTTTTAATTACTTATATCCAATATTTAATAACGAGTATCTTCGTTATGTCTGCGCCCACTGTCTTAGCAAGTTATGATAAACCCCCGTCAACTGAATAATCTCTGGGCTATCTTCTACTTTGCTGCGCAAACTTTGAATCGACATATCTAAATCAAAGAGTAAACCACGTTTTTCGTCGCTGTTAATCATGCTCTGTAACCAAAAGAATGAGGCTAATCTACGCCCACTCGTTACTGGCATTACACGATGTAAACTCGTTGAAGGGTACAACACCATACTACCTGCTGGCAGCTTTACGCTATGTGAGCCATAAGTGTCCTCAATAACAAGTTCACCGCCCTCATAGTCTTCGGGGTCATTAATAAATAACGTCATTGATACATCTGTACGAATTTTTACTGGCGTACCCGGCACCTGTCTAATCGCGTTATCTACATGAACACCAAACGATTGCCCACCTTGATAACAGTTAAAAAGCGGAGGAAAAATTTTTGCAGGAAGTGCTGCCGACATAAACAAATTACTACGCGCAAGTGCTGCCATAATAATGTCGCCAAGCTCTTGGCATTCAGGGCTATTTTCAGGTAGCTGTAAGTTATTTTTTGCTTTGGTTGATTGATGACCTGCGGTAATACTGCCATCGGCCCACTGGGCTTTAAGCAAAACCTCATGGCAATACGCCACTTCTTCTTTCGTTAATAGCTCTGGAATTTTAACTAGCATGTGCGCCCTCTCACATTTTCATCAAATAATTAAGGGCAGAGTTAACTCTGCCCTTTTATGCCGTACTTATTTTACTCTTAGAAAGAGTAGCTCGCTGTTAAGCTAAACTTACGACCATCACCTGGTACAAAGTGTCCACCACCTAACTGATCAACGTAATCTTTATCACCTAGGTTTTCACCATTAAACTGCAGGCTCAAATCTTTTGATATGTCATACGCAACCATCAGGTCAAAAATAGTATAACCTGGCGCACGAGAGCGTGTTGACGTAGTCCCGTTATAACGCTCACCTACATATTGCGCACCTAAACCAAACGATAATTTATCCGACATATCGTACGTAGTCCAAACACTTGCGCTATTTTTAGGCGTACGAGCAAGCTCGTTACCAATTTGAGTTGCGTCGTCGCCTAATGCTTCAGTTACTTCGCTATCTTGGTAAGTGTATGAAGCAATTACAGTCCACTCTTTAGTAATTAGCCCAGTTGCTGAAAGCTCTAAACCTTGTACGCGCTGTTCACCACCGAGTATTTCGTCACTTGAGCTATCTGCAAATGGGTCATCAGTACGGGCATTGGTTTTCTCAGTACGGAAAAGTGCAGCATTAGTTTGCAGGCGACCATCCATTAGGCTCCATTTAGTTCCTAATTCATAACTGCGGCTTTCTTCTGCGTCTAAATCAGCTGCATTTGAACGCGTAGATACCGTTAGGCTTTCAGCCGATGGGTTAAATGAATTACCTGCGCCTAAATATACACTGCCGTTTTCTGTAGGTTTATAAACTACAGCTGCATTCCAGCTAAATAAGTCGTCACTTGTAGAAATCAAAGCGCTTGGGTCATTGTAATCGTTGTGATAATCCGTAGTGAAGCTATCAAAGCGAATTCCGCCTGTAACTTCCCACTGCTTGTTAAGTGTCACTGTATCAAATGCATAAATAGCTTGGTTTTTAGCTTTAGCTTCAATGCTTGTACCGTCACGGCCATACACACCCGTAAATGCAATTGTTGCATCAGGATTGTATAAGTCGTTGCGTATTCCATCTTCAATTAGGTTATCAGGTGTAGTTGCAACAAAGTTATGGCGTGTAAACGTTTCATTTGCAAGTTCAACACCCACTACAACATCGTGAGTAAAGCCTGCAAACTCATAGTTACCAATTAAATCAACTTGAAGTGCAGCAAGTGAATTTTCTGTATCACGTGTTTTTTCATCTGCAAAGGTAATATCAGTGTCTGTTGTAACCGAGAAATAACGCGGTGCAGTTGTTACTGACTCACGCTTAACTTTACCTAAACGACCTTGCACACGTAACGTAGTATTTTGAGAAAAATCATATTCATAACGAGCTGTTGTTGAGTAAGCTTCAATATCTTCGTAATCACGATAAATATTACCGTAAAAGTTATCAAAATCGACAGGAGAAGGTGAGCGCGCGCTATCTGCAAGTTCAGCTACAGGCGTATCGCTGTAAACCCAAGGAATACCGTAATCTGGTAAATTGTCTTGGCGTTGATACTCTAGGTTTAAATCAAAACGGCTGTTTGTACCAAGCCCTGTTGCAAATGCAAACGCAACAGCATTTGTTTCGTTTTCAACATGATCACGACCTGCAACATCACCTTTATCAGTAAGAAGGTTTATACGTAGTGCGCTTGTGTCGTTTACCTGAATGTTAGTATCAAAACGACCACGGTAATCGTTTTCTGTGCCTAAACGTAGCGAAACGTCGTTAAAGCTGTCTAACTTCGCCTTTTTACTTTCTAAATTAACACTACCACCTGTTGCGCCACGACCAGAAACTGCTGAGCCTGGGCCTTTTGCAACTTCAACGGCTTCAATGTTGTAAATATCACGTGTATAACCTGCAACATCACGAATACCATCTACAAAAATATCATTTGTAGCACTAAAACCACGAATCGACATGCTATCGCCAGTAGGTGAACCACCCTCACCTGCTGCTAAAGAAATACCTGAAACGTTACGCAAAGCATCACGCAAGCTATCTACGTTTCTATCTTTCATTACCGCTTGATTAATTACCGTTACAGTTTTAGCTGTATCGAGTAGCGGTTGAGTGTATTTATGCGACGTTGATTTTTCAACAACATAGCTAGACTCAGTTTTAGTTTCTGCTTTAGTTACCGATAGTTCTTGGACATCCTGTGCACTTGCCCAAGTTGAAAGCGTTGCCGTAACAACCGCTGCAATTGGCTTTATGTAGGCATTCCCTTTATTCGATGGCTTACTCATGGTTACTCCGTAGTTTTTATTAAGCACTTAACTATTGTTAATTTAAGGTACATATTTAATTTCGGCGAAATCCTACCACCACAACAACGCAATGTAAACGATAACTGTTATCAATTGCATTGTCATGTGAATTCCTATATTGTATACACACTCAAAAATTAACAGTAATTACGTCCCTGTAATTGCTTGTCGTAACTTTCAGGATTGTTGTTAAGTAATGCGAAGCTTAATTAAACCAATTAGCGTAGTTATCGCGCTTTGTGGCACCATGGCAGTAAAAGCCGACACTGTTAGTGAGCTAGAACAACTCGTTAATAAATGGCTACAAATAGAAAATCAAAACACAGAATTAAATACTCATTGGCTTGAACAAAAAAGCAGCATGGAGCAAACCTTAACGCTTCTAAATGCTGAGCAGCAGCAACTTAGCGAGCTTAATCAGCGTAGAAAAAAAAGCACCAGTGAGCTTGCCCAAAAACGTGAACAACTTGTTACTAAGCAATCAGAACTTGAAAATGATCAACAGCAATTAAATGATCAACTAGCACGTATTTCTCAGCAATTACTTTCATTACAAGTGCAATTACCCCCGCCACTTTTAAGTAGTTGGAAAAACGCCGGTGATTTAAGCGACTCACAACTCAGTACAACTGACAAATTACAAACAGCGCTAAAAATGCTGACCCTACTTAATGATTTTCAACAACGTATTTCAATTCACGAAATGGCTATTAAACACCCTGACGGGCAAGAAGTGTGGGTAAAGCAGCTTTACTTAGGTGCAGCTCAAGCATGGTTTGTAAGTGAAGATTTAAGTTACGTAGGTATTGGTTTTCCAAGTGACTTAGGTTGGCAGTGGGAATTTGACCCAAGTATTAATGCTGAGCAAGTTGCACTGGGTATTGCTGTACAGCAAAAAAAGCGCGCTGCTGATTGGGTAACACTCCCAATATTAAGTTATGTAAATAAAAACCAGCAAGGGGCTAAATAATGGCTACTAACAGCATAATTGCAGCATTTAGCGCCACAGTGTTACTTTTTAGTGCAAATATTTCTTTTGCAGCTAGCAGTGATGATGCTAAACAAAGTATTTTAAGTGATATTAAAACAGCGCAACGTACTCTAAATAAAACTCAAAATAGTATTTCAAAAGAGCAAGCTACCCTTGCAAAGCAAATTTATACCAAGCAGCAATCGCTCAGTAAATTGCGCGCGCAAGCAGCCGTTAATCGCCGTCTAGCTGACGAAAATACGTTAAGCCTTGATCAGTTACAAACCCGATTAGACACTTGGCAACAGCAGCAGCAATATCAATTAAACTTACTTAGCCGTTTTGTGCGCCAAAATACCAGCAATAGTGCTAGCAGTAACGAGTCGACTAATAATCAAAACGAGTTATTAAACCGCGTTATATCGCAAATTAATAATCAAGAACAGGCACTTTACCCACACTTTAATAAGCAATCGATTGTGCTCAGTAATGGCGAATTAAGCCAAGCTAGTACTCTTCAAGTAGGGCCTGTTGCATGGTTTAGTACGCAAACACCTAAACTTATGGGCTTATTAAATTTGGATGATGAATCTAGTGCATTAAAAGTAGCGTTAGTACAATCAACAAGTGACGATAACCCACTCGATAATACTTTAAATCAAAACGGTTCAGGCTCAACATTACTTACTTTTGATCCTAGTTTAACGCACTTAGTCACGAGCCAAGCTCAACAAGAAAGTCCGCTTGAACACTTAGAAAAAGGCGGCTTATGGGCTATCCCTATTATTTTGTTTGCCTGCTTTGCACTAACCATTGCGCTATTAAAAGCCGCGCAATTACTGCGTTTAAGTAAAATTAAAATGCACTCTCAAATGCAATTACAGCAATTTTTTAAAGCTGAAAATAGCAGTGAATTTGCAGGCATGCAGCAGCAGTTATTTAACTTAACGCTGCAAAGCGAAAAAGGCCAAGTTAGAGACGATCAATTATTTAACCAGTTAATTCACGATAAGCATAAACTCGATAACTTTATTGGCGCTATTGCCGTTACGGCGGCAGTAGCTCCACTACTTGGCTTGTTAGGTACTGTTAGCGGCATGATCGAAACATTTAAAATGATGACCTTGTTTGGCTCAGGCGACCCAGAAGTTGTATCGGGCGGTATTGCACAAGCCCTTATAACAACCGAACTGGGTTTAGTCGTGGCCATACCTGCTCTGGTATTAAATGCACTGCTATCGCGTAAAGCTAAGGCGTATTACAGCCAACTAGAAGGCTTTGCATTACAGCTTAGTCAACTAGAAAAAGGAGAAACCAATGTTTGAAAAAATCATTAGTAACCCTATTTGCTGGTGTATTCTTTTACTCGCTTTATTTGTATACCAGCTGATTTTTCATGACTTACTACACCTTAAACAATACCAAGCGCAGCGCAAAGGTTACTGGCAAGAGGTTAGCTCTATTTTAACAGCAGCGCTTCCGCTACTTGGTTTATTAGGCACCATTGTTGGTTTGCTTGATACATTTAAAGTAATGGCGCTGGGCCATAACGAGCTAATGAGTGACGCCATTGGTGATGCATTACTAACAACTCAATTGGGCCTTGTGTGCGCTATTCCTGCGTGGTTAATGCAAGCGTATTTAGCGTATTCGCAGCGTAACCCTAAATTACATACGTTAAGTAAGCAGTTAGGGTAACACTATGCAATCACGTTTAAAGCACAAGCTAGAGCAAGAAGCGGGGCAACATATCGATATGTCGCCACTACTTGATGTGGTATTTATATTGCTAATATTTTTTATTGTTACAACCGTATTTGTACGCGAAAGCGGCGTTGAAGTTGATAAACCACAAGCCGTATCGGCCAGTCGTCTTGAGCAACAAGTCATCTTTTTAGCAATAACCGACTCTCAACAAGTATTTTTTGATGGTAGCCAAATTGGTGTTGCTGGCGTGCGTAGTAGTGTCGAGCAAATGTTAAAACAGCAACAACGCCCTGTGGTTATTCAAGCTGATAAAACAGTACCTACTGAGTTACTTGTTCAAGTAATTGACGAAGCAAAGCTGGCAGGCGCGGCGCAAGTTAACTTAGCGACCAAGCAATAATATGCACACGATTAACCCGCTTCAAAAAACAAAAAACAATCGCCATCCACTTTTTGCATTTGGCCTTAGCTTAATTGTACTTAGCGCTGCATTACTGCTTTTATGGCTTGGGCAACTTGCAGAGCATCATATAAAAGACAAAGTCGTTGTACGTGAGATTGCTATGGTGGCACTGCCACCACCTCCTCCACCATCAATATCGCAACAGCAAACAAGTGAGCCAATGCAGAGCTTAGCGGTAGAAGGTGCAGGCGCGTCTATTCAAGCCGTAAAAATTAAGATCACCAGCAATTTAAGCATTGTAAAACCCGATACACCCAACGTAAAAGTAAACGCGCCACAATGGCAATCAATGAGTGTAAATTGGGATGCATTTAGCTTAAATCAACTCGATGGTCTCCCAACTTTGCTTACTCCTGTTAAGGCCGTTTTACCAAAAAGCTTAACCCGTCGAGGTGTTGATGTATTTACTGTAAAACTCGATGTATTTATTGATGAAAGTGGTAAGTTAAGTTTAATTGAGGTAGTACAAAATCCATACCCTGAACTTAAACCAGCTATCGACAAAATTATTAAACAAAGCCGCTTTAGTGCACCTAAAAAAGAAGGTGAAACCGTACGCGCTCGCTTTATTTGGCCAATCGAATTTAAACCTTAAGCCTATTAAAATGAAAAACATGAACGTAATTAAAACGCTAAAACCATTAACTCGCGCAGTTATCACTACTTTAATGTGCTCACTCCCTTTATTAGGTGTAAGTAGCGTGCATGCAAGCGCCGTGAGTACACCATTAAAAAGTGCGCCACTAAAAGTAACTTTATCGCCTAGCGATCCAACATGGCAGTTAGCTATAAATAATAAATTATTAGGCCCTACAGAGGTCCTTATTGAGCCGACCGAGCGCGGTTTTGCTCGCCAAGTGCAACCACTATTACAAGCCGGTAATTATAGTGAAGTCGCTGCGCTATTTAAAGGCCGTGATATAAGCCAAGATAGCACTGCTTTAAACTTATTACGTGCACAAGTACTGCTTTCAACAAAAGACTTTAATAACGCTGAACTAGCTTACCTAGCGTGTTTAAAAGCTTCACCTGATTTAGTAAAAGCACATCAAGGTTTGAGCCTTTTATACATGCAACAAGCAAAGTATGACAAGGCGCAAACACACCTAGTTCACAGTATTGAACTTGGCCAAGCTGATGCACAAAGTTATGCGCAACTTGCTTATATACACGTGCAGCATAGCCAACCTTGGAGCGCAGTAGCGGCGTACCGCCAAGCGCTTATGCTAGCGCCAGAAACAAGCCAATATCAACAAGGGCTATTGTTTGCGTTAATTGAATCGGGTGATTTAAGTCAGGCAAATGCATTATTAAAAGAATTACTTAATAAAAGCCCTGATAAAGCTGAACTTTGGCTACAACGTGCACAAATAGCATTACAGCTTGATCACAAAAAGCAAGCGCTTGCTGCTATTGAAGTGGCCTTAAAACTCAATCCTAAAGATACCAGCAACCAGCTTTTAGCTGCCCAGTTGCATTTAAGTGAAGGCAGCACTGAACGCGCTGTTAGTTTATTAAAGCAAGGTTTAACACACGCAAATAAAAAACAGCAAATTGAGGTTATTAATACCACGATGCAAACTTTAGGCTGGCTTGTATCGGAGCAAAAATGGAATTTAGCTAAAGATCTAATAGGCAGCGCAAAAAGATTAACTAAGCAACTACCCCGTGATGAACAAGCTCAATTTTCTGTATACAGTGCACAACTTGCTATGCAGCAAGGTAATACTACGCGCGCTCTTAAAAGCTTAAATAACGCACTTAAAATAAACCCGAATTTAGGTGATGCCCTACTTAGTTTAGCGAGTATATATCGCAGTAAAAGCCAACTTACCCAAGCAAAACTTATGTACGTTCGTGCACAAGCCCTACCTGATTACCAACTATCGGCGTGGCTTGGATTATCGCAAATAGCGATTGATTCTAAAGACTACTCGAGCGCGCTAAAGCATCTTAGAAAAGCATTACAAGCTAACCCACAACGCCAAGACTTAATTACTAATATTCGCGCCCTTGAGAATATAGTGCGCCAAGAGGGGTAAATTTAAGCCGTGGTTAAATTTACTTGTAGATGCAGTGCTTGCTGGCGTGACGAGCAAAGCTCGTAATTTCTATATGCAATAAAATCTTAAGTGATTTGTTCACAAAGAGGTTTAGAGGGCGCTGCGCTTTAGAGAAGTAAAAATACATAATTACTATTGTTTTATGTCTTCTCATTTACTCCTCTTTTACTTCTCTTTGTGCAATAAGTTTTTAAGTAATTTGCTCACAAAGAGGTTT